>DATBET010000025.1:0-29773 GCA_036558885.1 Gaiella sp. | reverse complement strand
TCGCTCGACACATCCGTCCGGGTTTGGCACCGTGCCCTCCTGGGAGGGGGGTTGCCGAGGCGTCACAGGGCCGGTCCCTCAGCCTCTCTCGATGTGGAGCGGGACGAGTCCCGCGCCGCCACACACAGTACACGCCACGCCGCGGCGGCGACCACTTGCCGTTTGACACGGCCCGCGCGGACGACGTAGGCTCGCTGACATGTCACGTGTGTCGCCGACACGTGCGCTCGGTGTGCTCGCCGCGGCGGCCGTCGCCGCCGCGATCCTGGCCCTCTTCGCTTCCGCGGCGCCGCCGACCAGCCCGGGCCCGGGCGCCCACGGCAAGGCGAACGGCCAGCTCGGCCTCGTCGGGATGGATCACGTCGGGATCACGGTGCCGAACATCGACGAGGCCGTCTCGTGGTTCGAGGACGTGATGGGCTGCGTCGCGCCGCTCACGTTCGGGCCGTTCTCGGGCGTCCAGGACCTGCTGGACGTCGACCCGTCGGCCGTCGTGCAGCAGATCACGATGGTGCGCTGCGGCCGGAGCGCGAACATCGAGCTGTTCCATTACACGGCCCCCGACCAGAGGACCGACCTGCCGAAGAACTCCGACTGGAGCGGCTACCACATCGCGTTCTACGTGACCGACATCGACGCGGCCGTCCAGTACATGGTCGCGCACGGCGCGGTGAAGCTGGCGGGACCGCTGCCCGTCACGGAGGGCCCGGCGGCCGGTGAGACGATCAACTACTTCAAGACGCCGTTCGGGACGTACATCGAGCTGATCAGCTACCCGAAGGGGATGGCCTACGAGCGCGACCCGGGGCGTCCGCTCTGGTCGCCGAAGCGGAACGGCACGAAGCCCGTCGTGACGAGCGTGCCCGGCCTCCTCGGGATCGACCACGTCGGGATCACGGTGCCGAACGTCGCCGACGCGGTCGCGTGGTTCGAGGACGTGCTCGGGTGCACGTCCCCGCTGGCGTTCGGGCCGTTCGCCGGCGTCGGGGACGTGCTCGACGTCGACCCGGCGGCGGTGATCGAGCACATCCAGCACGTGCGCTGCGGGGACGGGCCGAGCGTCGAGCTCTTCCAGTACACCTCGCCCGACCAGGAACAGGAGTTCCGCAGGAACTCCGACGTCGGCGGCAAGCACCTCGCGTTCTACGTCCGTCACATCGACAAGGCGGTCGCGCGCCTGGTCGCGCTCGGGGCGGAGAAGCTCGCCGGCCCCCTGCCCGTGACCGAAGGGCCCGCGGCGGGGCAGACGATCAACTACTTCCGCACGCCGTTCGGGACGTACCTCGAGCTGATCAGCTACCCGAAGGGCGAGGCGTACGCCGAGACCGCGCCGATCGATCTGTGGGACCCGCGCGACAATCGGCCCTAGTCACAATGGGAGCGTGACGGCCCCCTCGGAGGCCGACGAGACGAGCGCGGCGTACTTGGCGAGGGCGCCGGTCGTCACCTTGGGGACGAAGGGCTCCAGGGCGCGCAGGCGCGCCGCGAGGTCGTCGTCGGAGACCTCGACGTCGATCGACCTGCGCTCGACGTCGATCGTGATCGTCTCGCCCTCGCGCACGGCGGCGAGCGGGCCCCCGTTCGCGGCCTCGGGGCAGACGTGGCCGACCATGAAGCCGTGCGTCGCCCCGGAGAACCGGCCGTCGGTGACGAGGGCGACCTCGTCCGAGAGGCCTTCCCCGACGATCGCGGCCGTCACGTGCAGCATCTCGCGCATCCCCGGCCCTCCGACCGGCCCCTCGTAGCGGATCACCACCACGTCGCCCGGCCGGATCAGGCCGGCCTTCACCGCCGCGAATGTCTCCTCCTCCGAGTCGAACACGCGCGCGGGCCCGCGGTGCAGCATCCGGTCGCTGCCGGCGAGCTTCACGACGCAGCCGTCGGGGGCGATGTTGCCGCGGAGGATCGCGAGGCCGCCGCGCGCCTTGAGCGGCGTCTCGATCGGGACGACCACCTGCTGGCCCTCGGTCTCCACGACGCCCTCGGCGATCTCCCCGAGGGTGCGGCCGTCCACGTTGCGGGCTCCCGCGTCGACGAGCCCGGCCTTGGCGAGCTCGCGCGCGACGAGCGCGATGCCCCCCGCCGCATGGACGTCGACCGCGACGTACCGCCCGAACGGCTTCAGGTCGGCGACGATCGGCGTGCGGGCGGAGATCGCGTCGAAGTCGTCGATCGTGAAGTCGATGTCGAGCTCCTTCGCGATCGCGACCAGATGGAGCACGCCGTTGGTCGATCCGCCGGTCGCCGCGACGGACGCGGCTGCATTCTCGATCGCAGCCTTGGTGATGACCTGCGAGGGCCGCACGTCACGGCGGACGAGATCCACGACGAGCCGGCCCGCTGCCTCCGACGCGCCTTCCCTCGACTGGTCGACGGCGGGGATGTCGTTGTGGCCGGCCGGGCTGATCCCGAGGAACTCGAGCGCCGTCGCCATCGTGTTGGCGGTGTACTGCCCCCCGCACGCCCCGGCCGCCGGGCAGGCGACGCTCTCCAGCTCGTGCAGCTCCTCGGCCGTGATCTTCCCCGCGGCGTAGGCGCCGATCTGCTCGTAGACGTCCTGGACCGTGACGTCCTTCCCGCGCCAGCGGCCCGGCGCGATCGAGCCCGTGTAGAGGACGAGGCCCGGGATGTCGAGTCGCGCGAGCGCCATCACCGCCGCGGGGATCGTCTTGTCGCAGGCGATCAGGCAGACGAGCCCGTCGAAGAGGTGGCCGCGCGCGACGAGCTCGATCGAGTCGGTGATCGTCTCGCGCGAGACGAGCGACGCCTTCATCCCGGTCGTTCCCATCGAGACGCCGTCCGAGACCGCGATCGTGTTGAACTCCATCGGCGTCCCGCCCGCCTCCCGGATTCCCCGCTTCACGTGCGGCGCGAGCGCCCGCTGGTTGAGGTTGCAAGGCATCGTCTCGATCCAGGTGGTGCAGACGCCGATCAGGGGCTTGGCGAGATCTGCGTCGTCGAAGCCAACGGCCTTCAGCATCGCCCTGGCGCCGGCCCGGTCGGGGCCGTCGGTGAGCGCGGCGCTGTGGCGCTTCGCCGGATCGGAGGGGACGTCGTAGGGATTCGTCACGTCGCGGGACCTCTCTCGATCGGATTGGACGGGTCTCGGCACCATTCGCTGAAGGAGCCGGGGTAGAGCCGTGCATCGTCGCGTCCCGCGAGCACGAGCCGCTGGACGACGGGCGCGGCGCTCACCCCGGAGCCGCAGTAGACGACGAGCTCCGGTGCCTCGAGCACGTCGTCGGGGAGCGGCGCGAGGAAGTATGCGTTGCGGGCGCCCGGAATCCGCCCCGCGACCGGGTCGAGCGGCTCCGTGTCGCCGCGCCAGCGCTCGGGCGCCCGGGTGTCGAGGAGCACGAGCCGCGGGTCGTCGAGCCGCTCCCGGATCTCCTCCATCTCGGCGGTGTCGTCGTCCCGCACGCGCGCGACGAAGGGCGCCCGCGCGGGGCGCGGCTCCTCTGTCGAGAGCGGGCCCTCGTAGCCGCCGAGCGCGACGGTGCCGGCCGCCTCGTGGCCGAGGTGGCGGAGCAGCCACCAGCAGCGGGCCGCCCAGCCCGAGCCGTCGTCGAACGCGAGCACGAACGTGCCCGGGCCGATTCCCGCGCGGGCGAAGAGCGCGGCGAGCGCGTGCGGGTCGGGGAGCGGATGGCGGCCGCCCACCGCGGGGTCGGCCGGCGGGGTCGAGAGCTCGGTCTCGGGCTCGAGGTGCACCGCCTCCGGAACGTGCCCGGCCTCGTACGCGGCGCGGGGCCGGCAGTCGACGAGCCGGACGGTCACAGCGCCCCCCGCGGGGCGACGGCGAGACGGCGGACGTCGTGCTCGGGGAAGCGCCCGGCGAGCTCCGCGGCGCACGCCTCCGGCTCGTCGGCCCACACGATCACCGTCGGCCCCGAGCCCGAGAGCGTCGCTCCCCGCGCCCCGCCGGGCAGCTCGTCGCGCAGAGCATCGAGCGTCGCCGACGCGCGATACGGCTCGTGCAGGCGGTCGTCGAGGGCCGCTGTGAAGAGAGTCCCGTCGCCCGAGGCGGCCCCCGCGCCGAGGAGAGCGGCCCGCGCCGCGTTCGCCGCGGCGTCCGCGTGGGGCACCGTCGAGGGCAGCGAGCGCCGCGAGGCCTCGGTCGAGGTGCGCTCGCGCGGGACGAGGGCGACCGCCGCGAGCGGGAGCGTGTCCGCGATGCGCGCGATGCGGCCGTCCCACGTGAGCGTGACTCCGCCCACGAGCGCGGCAGCGAGGTTGTCGGCATGACCCTCGAGAGCCCTGCCCGCCGCGAGGAGCTCCTCCGGGTCGGCGTCGGGCCGGGCGGCGGCGAGGCCGAGCGCGATCGCCGCAGCCGAGGAGCCGAGCCCGCGTTCGAGCGGGATCCGGTTGAGGGAGCGGAAGCGCTTCCCCGCAGGGTCCGCGAGCAGGGCGTACGCGCGGACGAGGAGGTTCGTCGCGTCCGCCGGCAGCTCGTCGGCGCCTTCGCCGTCCAGCTCGACGCCGTCGCCCTCCGTCACCTCGAGCTCGTTCCAGAGGTCGAGCGCGACCGCGGCGGAGTCGAAGCCGGGGCCGAGGTTGGCGGACGTCGCGGGCGCGCGGACGACCATCCCGCTCTTCTAGCGCTTTCGCGCGGACGAGGCGCCGGCGATCGCGTCGGGGTCCGCCGCGACGGAGACGGGCGCGGGGGCGTTGCGGTCGGCGACGGCGGGGTCCTTGAGGCCGTGGCCCGTGATCGTCACGACGAGGCGGTCCCCCTCGACGTCGCCGCGCAGCGCGGCGGCGAGGCCTGCGGCGGAGGACGGCTCGCAGAACAGTCCCTCCACCTCGGCCAGCGCGCGCCACGCCTCGACGAGCGCGTCGTCGCCTGCGTCCAGCACACGGGCGCCGGAGTCGCGGACGGCGTCCGCGTGCACGGGATTCCCGATCCTGATCGCGGTGGCGAGCGTCTCGCGGCGGTCGGCCGCCTCGACCGAGACGAGTGGCGTCTCGAGGCCGAGCTCGGCGAGGGCCTGCGCGTACGACGACGTGTTGCCGCCGCCGCCGTACGGCAGGACGAACGCATCGGGGGCGCCGCGGAGCTCCTCGACGACCTCGAAGACGGCGGTCTTCTGCCCCTCGCGGCGGTCGGGGTTGAGCGAGTTCACGAGCACGTGGGTGCCGCGGTCGGCGAGCTCCTGGGCCGCGCGCAGCGCCTCGTCGAAGCTGCCCTGCACCTCGAGCACCGTCGCCCCGAGCATCCGGGCCTGCGCGAGCTTCGCGCCCGCAACCGCCCCCTCGGGCGTGAGGACGAGCGCCGGCAGCCCGGCCCGCGCGGCGTACGCCGCCGCGCTCGCCGCGGTGTTCCCCGTCGACGCGCAGAGCACCGCCTCGGCCCCGCGCTCGACCGCCTTCGAGACCGCCACGGTCATCCCGCGGTCCTTGTACGAGCCGGTCGGGTTGGACGCCTCCCACTTGAGCCACAGCTCGCGGAGGCCCGCGCGCTGCGCGAGCCGCGGCGCGGCGAGCAACGGCGTCGAGCCCTCGCCGAGCGAGACGACCGGCGTCGAGGCCGAGACGGGCAGCCGCTCGCGGTAGCGCTCGATGAGGGGGACAGTCACCGCTCGCGGAACCCTGGCACGTTTCGCGGGCGGCGGAAAGTGCCTACGCCCAGCCGAGCTCCTCGACGCCGCGCTCCGAGACGACGGGGATCGCGCTCGCGTCGCCACGCGACTCGGGCAAAGCGCGGATCGCGTCGAGCGCGCTCCCGACGCGGCCGGCCGGGGCCTCGTGCGTGACGACGTGGAGCGTCGCGTAACCGTCCACCGGCTGCTGGACGAGGCGCGCGACGGAGACGCCCTCCGCCGCCAGCTCGTGCGCGAGCCGCTCCAGCACGCCGGCGCGGTCGTCGACGGTCAGCCGCAGGTACCACGGCGAGGGAAGGTCGCCGGGCGGCAGCCGCTCGAGCTCACGCCACACCGGGTCGTCCTGGAGGAACCCCGTGCCGCTCGTGCCGACGATCGAGACCAGGTCCGCGACGACGGCGCTCGCGGTCTCGATGCCACCGGCGCCGGGGCCCTCGAGCGTGATCTCGCGGATCGCGTCGCCCTGGAGCATGACCGCGTTGAACGGCCCCTCGACCGCGGCGAGCGGGTGGTGCACGTCGACGAACGCAGGCCCGACGCGCGCGTCGACCCGTCCGTCCGCGAGGGTCGCGCGGGCGAGGAGCTTCACCTTCATGTCGAGCGCGCGCGCGGCCTGGACGTGTTCCTGCGTGAGGCCCTCGATCCCCTCGACCGCGACCCACTCGAGCGGGACGCGGGAGCCGAACGCGACGGTCGCCAGGATCGCGAGCTTCGCCGCGGCGTCGCCGCCGCCGACGTCGTCCGTCGGATCGGCCTCCGCGTAGCCGAGCTGCTGCGCCTCGGAGAGCGCCTCGTCGTACGTGCGGCCGTCGCCCATCGCCGAGAGGACGAAGTTCGTCGTGCCGTTGACGATCCCGACGACGCGGTGGACGTTCGTCGAGACGAGCGACTCGCGCAGCACCTTGATCACCGGGATCGCGGCGCAGACGGACGCCTCGAAGCGCAGCTGGGCGCCGGACGAGGCGGCTGCCGCGAACAGCTCCGCGCCCCTGCGCGCGACGAGCTGCTTGTTCGCGGTCACGACCGAGCGGCCCGAGCCGAGGAGCTCGAGGACGTGCGAGCCGGCGGGCTCGACGCCGCCCATCACCTCGGCGACGATCGCGAGGGAACCGTCGCCGAGCACGTCGGCGGGATCGGTCGTGAGGACGCCGGGCGCGGCGTCGAAGCCCCGATCTTTTTCCGGGTCGCGTACGAGGGCCCGTACGACCCGCAGGCGGTGCCCGGTCGCGCGCTCGATCTCCTCGCCCTGCTCCTCGAGCAGGCGATGCACCGCGGCGCCGACCGTCCCGTAGCCGAGGAGGGCTACGGGAACGTCAACGGACGGCACTCGCGTCCTCGCGGCGCATGAGCGAGCGCAGCTCCTCTCCGACCGTCTCGATCTGCTTGCCGGCCGCCTCCGCACGCCGCTGCCGGAGGTCCTGCTCGCCGTTCTCCATGTCCGCGATCCACGTCTTCGCGAACGCGCCGGAGCGGATCTCCTCGAGGATCTGGCGCATCTGCGCCCGGACGTGGTCGTCGATGATGCGGGGCCCGCTGAGGTAGTCGCCGTACTCTGCGGTGTCGGAGATCGACCAGCGCATGTGCTGCAGGCCGCCCTCCCAGATGAGGTCGACGATCAGCTTGAGCTCGTGGAGGCACTCGTAGTACGCGACCTCCGGCTGGTAGCCGGCCTCGACGAGCGTCTCGAAGCCCGCCTGGATGAGCTGCGTGACGCCGCCGCAGAGAACGGCCTGCTCGCCGAACAGGTCGGTCTCGGTCTCCTCGGCGAAGGTCGTCTCCAGGATCCCGGCGCGGCCGGCGCCGATCCCCACGGCGTACGCGAGCGCGACGTCCCGCGCCCGGCCGGACGCGTCCTGCTCCACCGCGATCAGCGCGGGCGTGCCCAGGCCCTCCGTGAACAGGCGGCGGACGACGTGACCCGGCCCCTTCGGCGCGACCATCACGACGTCGTGACCAGCCGCGGGCGCGATGCGGCCGTAGTGGACGTTGAACCCGTGGGCGAAGAGCACCACTGCGTCCGGCTCGAGGTTCGGCTCGACCTGCTCCGAGAAGACCTGCGGCTGCACCTGGTCGGGCAGGAGCAGCGAGACGAGCTGCGCGCCCCGCACCGCGTCGGGGATCGTGCGCACCTCGAGACCCGCCTCTTCGGCGTCGCTCCACGAGGAGGAGCCCTCGCGCAGGCCGACGACGACACGGACGCCGGAGTCGTGGAGGTTCAGCGCGTGGGCGTGGCCCTGGCTGCCGTAGCCGACGACCGCGACCGTGCCGTCGAGGAGGGAGAGGTCGCCGTCACGGAGGATCGTTGCCATCGGAGCGTCCTTTCGCTGGGGGTCGAAAAGCGTCGGTCAGTTGATCGCCGCAAGCCTTCTCGGGGCGCGACGGCGGGCGGAGGCGCGCGGCACGCCGACGCGGCCTGTGCGGACGAGGTCCGTCACACCATACGGCCGGCAGAGCTCGTGGAAGGAGTCGACCTCCTCCGGCGTCGCGACGAGCTCGAGCACGACGGCGTCGGCGCCCACGTCGAGGAGCCTGCCGCCGAGCGCCTCGGCGGTCGTGACGAGCTCCGCCCGGCGCTCGGGCGGCACGGCGACCTTCACGAGCATCAGCTCGCGCTCGACCGCCTCGCCCGAGACGAGCTCCGTCACCCGGAGGACGTCGACCAGCTTGTGGATCTGCTTCTCGATCTGCTCCAGCGAGTGCTGCGTGCAGTCGACGCGGAGCGTGATGCAGCTGACGCCGGGCCGTTCGGTCGGGCCGACGGCGAGCGACTCGATGTTGAAGCCCCGGCGCGCGAACATCGTCGTGATGCGGGTCAGCGCGCCCGGCCTGTCCTGCACTGTGACGCTCAGCGTGTGCTTCACGACGCCTTCGCCTCCACGGTGTCGCCGTACTCGATCATGTCGAGCGCCGCGGCGCCCGAGGGGATCATCGGGAAGCACTGCTCGGCCGGGTCGACGCGGCAGTCCACCACGACCGTCCGGCCCAGGCGGAGCGCCTCCTCGAGCGCGGGCTCGAGCTCGCTCTCGTCGGTGACGACCATGCCGACGCCGCCGAACGCCTCGGCGAGCTTCGCGTAGTCGGGCACGCCGCCCGTCAGGTCGACGTGGGAGCGGCGGCCGTCGTAGAACATGTCCTGCCACTGCGTGACCATGCCGAGGTAGCCGTTGTTCACGAGCACGACGACGATCGGCAGCTCCTCGACCACCGCCGTGACGAGCTCCTGGGCGGTCATCTGGAAGCAGCCGTCGCCGTCCACGCAGACGACGGTCGCTTCGGGCCGCGCTGCTTTCGCGCCGATCGCCGCGGGGATCCCGTAGCCCATCGTCCCGAGGCCGCCCGAAGTGATGAAGCTCCGCGGACGGACGCTCCTGACGTACTGCATCGCCCACATCTGGTGCTGGCCGACCCCGGTCGTGACGATCACGTCCTTGCCCTCGGTGAGCCGCTGGAGCGTCTCGAGGACGTTCTGCGGCTTGAGCCAGGCCCCGTCCGTGTCGTAGCGCAGCGGGAACTCCTCGCGCCAGGCGTGGAGCTGGTCGAGCCACGCGGTGGGCGCGGACGCGCCCTCGGCACGGTGGCGTGCGACCTCCCGTGCGAGCTCGCCGACCGCGGTGGCGAGCGACCCGACGACCGGGATGTCGGCCTCCCGCAGCTTCGAGATCTCGGCCGCGTCGACGTCCAGGTGGACGACCGTCGCGCCGGGCGCGAACGCCGCGAGCTTCCCTGTGACGCGGTCGTCGAAGCGCGCGCCGAGCGCGACCAGCACGTCGCAGGTGTTCATCGCGAGGTTCGACCATTTCGGCCCGTGCATCCCCGGCCAGCCGAAGTGGAGCTCGTGGTCCTCGGGGAAGGCACTCTTCCCCATCAGGGTCGTGACGACGGGCAGCGAGCCCGCCTCTGCGAGCTCGCGCAGCTCGCCGCAGGCGTTGCCGTTGAGCGTGCCGCCGCCGACGTAGAGCACGGGCTTGCGCGCGTGCGCGATCGCCCGACCGGCCTCGCGGATCTGCAGCGGGTGCACCTTCGTCGGAGGGCGCCAGCCCGGCAGGTCGAGCTCCGCGGGGAAGCTCACGTCGACGACGGCCTCCTGCACGTCACGGGGGACGTCGACGAGCACAGGGCCGCAGCGGCCCGTGCGGGCGACGTGGAACGCTGCCCGGATCACCGACGGGATCTCGCGCCCGTCCTGCACGAGCCACGAGTGCTTGACGATCGGCATCGTGATGCCGGTGATGTCGCACTCCTGGAATGCGTCGGTGCCGATCAGCGTCGAGCGCACCTGGCCGGTGATGCACACGAGCGGCGTCGAGTCCATCCAGGCGTCCGCGATCGGGGTGACGAGGTTCGTTGCCCCCGGGCCCGAGGTCGCGATCGCGACGCCGACCTGGCCCGAGGCGCGCGCGTAGCCCTCCGCCATGTGACCCGCCCCTTGCTCGTGCCGGGCGAGCACGTGGCGAACGGTCGTCCCGCGCGCGATCGCGTCGTAGGTCGGCATGATCGCGCCGCCGGGGATGCCGAACATCACCTCGACGCCTTCGGCCTCGAGCGCCCGGAGGATCGCGTCGCCGCCCGTCATCTTCACGGCCCGACCCCCAGCGCGAACTCGGTGTCCCGGCGCGCGCTCGGCAGGAGCCCGAGCACCGCGTCGACGAACTCGCGGGTCGTCGCGGCGACGCCCGGCTCGGCCAATTCGACCGGCCGGCGCGGCCCGCGCAGGGCCGCCGCGAGGCTCTCCTCGAGCGCCTGTCCCGCCGACAGGCGGCCGAGACCCTCGGTGAGCATGAGCGCGGTCGCGAGCAGCATCGGGCTCGGGTCGGCCGCTCCCTGGCCGGCGTGGTCGCTCGCCGTCGAGCCGACCGGGGCGAACACGCCCGGCCCGTCCGACGCGAGCCAGCCGGTCGCGACGAGCCTGCGGCGGCCGGCGAACGCCGGGGCGGCCGCGACCGTGTCGCCGAGAACGCCTTCGGCCACGACGACACCGGCCGAGCCTGCGCCGAGCCGGCGCAGCGCCTCGAGCAGCGGAACGTGCTCCAACTCCACACCTGGATGCCGGTCCGCGTGCCTCTCGACCCGCGCCGCCCAGCCCGCGGACACGCCGACGGAGGTGAGCCTGCCGGATCGTGCGCGGGCGGTGTCGAGCGCGCGCTCGAGCGTCCAGTCGGCCGCGCCGTCGTCGAGTGGGGCGAAGGCGATCGCCTCGCCGTCGTCGTCGAGCACGCGCGTGACGCTCGCGCGCAGGTCGAGCGCCGCCTTGACGCCCGCGAGCGCGGGGGCGGCGTCGCCGGTCACGAGCACGGCGTCGGCCGTCGCGGTGGCCTCGCGGGTCACGCTCGGGAGGAGGTGGCCCGAGCGGGTGAGCGCCTCCGTGTCGAACGGCGGGTGCAGCTCCTCGACGTCGAAGCCGTGCTCCCGGCCGAGCCGGGCGAGCGCGCGGCTCGCGGCAGCCGTCACCTCCGGCCCGATCCCGTGGCCGGCGAGGCAGGCGACGACGTACCTGCTGCGGACAGTCATCTCGTTTGGGGGGTCGAAGGGAAGGGGGTCATCGGGGAAAGCTCCTCTCGCGTCGGTGCGATCCGGGGACGCACCTCTGGTGTGGTCTCGGTCGGCGTGTGCGCCGTCGGTGGGCGCGTGAGCGTCGATCTCCCCTAGACGGGGAGAATCGCGATGAGCTCGATGCCGACGCCGGCCGCGACCGCGGGGCGCGGTACGAGAGGGCGTACGGATACGGCGTGGCAGAGCATCATCGTGGACGCAGAGTGCCTGTCGCCGGGTGATCCTGTCAACACCCAACCGGCCAGGTGGGGCGCCGACCGTCCAGGTCCGGTCCTCGACCCAAGGATTTGCCAGCGGCCGCCCGAGCCACTACGATCGATCATCGATGGTACGGGGAGTGAGGATCTTCGCGATCGCCGCCACTGGCAAGCCTGCCGGGCGGATTCGCCCGTTCGCGACCGCCGCGCCGTCTCGGCGCTAGCCGGCGACTTCCTCCCCGCCACCGCCCGCTAGCGCACACCACACCAGGCGGGAAGCTCCTCCGACGTCCCGACCGACCGACGCGAAAGGCGGTTCCACCTCGTGCCCACCCCGCTCCACGACCCGACCCGAGAGCGCGATGCGTGTGGCATCGGGCTGGTCGCGGACGCGCGCGGACGCGCTTCGCGCGAGCTCCTCGACCGTGCACTCGCAGGCCTCGCTGCGGTCGCGCACCGCGGGGCGTGGGCGGCCGACGGCGTCACCGGGGATGGGGCGGGCCTCCTCCTCCCGCTCCATCCCACCCTGACGGGCACCGCCGGCGCGGGGATCGCGATGTGCTTCCTCCGCGAGCCCTGGCTGCGCGGCGTCGTCGAGGAGGCGTGCCGCGCCGAGGGCCTGGAGCCGGCGGGCTGGCGCGAGGTGCCGCACGACGTCAACGCGCTCGGCTCGACGGCGGTCGCCTCGATGCCGCGGATCGTGCAGCTCCTGCTCGCGCCATGTCCCTCGGCGGACGCCGAGCTCCGTGCCTACCGGGCGAGGAGGCGGGCGGAGCTCGTCGACGGCGTCTACGTCGCCTCGCTCTCGTTCCGCACCGTCACGTACAAGGGGCTCTGCGCGGCGACCCAGCTGACGAGCTTCTACCCCGACCTCCGGGAGCCGGATTGGGAGGCGGCGTGGGCGATCTTCCACCAGCGCTTCTCGACGAACACGGAGCCGAGCTGGGAGCGGGCCCAGCCGTTCCGGCTTCTCTGCCACAACGGCGAGATCAACACGATCGAGGGGAACGTCGCCTGGACGGAGGCCCGCGAGCGGGCGGCGGGGCTCGATCCGGCGCTCGCGCCTGCGCTCGACGCGTCCGGCTCGGACTCGGCGCTCCTCGACAACGCGGTCGAGCTGCTCGTGCGCCAGGGCGTCGAGGTGCGGGAGGCGCTCTCGCGGCTCGTGCCGCCCGCCTGGCAGAACGACCCGCGGGTGGACGACGCCGAGCGGGCGATGCGCCGCTACCACGCGATGCTCTCCGAGCCCTGGGACGGGCCGGCGGGGCTCGTGTTCACCGACGGCTCGACGTGCGGCGCGAAGCTCGACCGGAACGGCCTGCGTCCGCTGCGGATCGCGGTCTGCGCCGACGGGCTCGTAACGGTCGCGTCGGAGGCCGGCGCCGTGCCCCTGCCCGAAGGGGTCGCGGTGCGGCGCGCGCGGCTCGCGCCCGGCCAGCTCTTCTCGGTCGACCCCGAGCGTGGCGTGCTCTTCGACGGCGAGCTGACCCGCTCGCTGGCCGCCGCGAGACCCTACGGACGGTGGGTCTCGGAGTCCCTCAGCTTCGGCGAACAGGGAGCGCCGCTCGAGGTGCCGGAGGCAGACCTCGCGGCCCGCCACGCGCTCCACGGCTACACGCGCGAGGAGCTGAGCGTCATGCTCCGGCCGATCGCGCAGTCGGGTCGCGACCCCGTGTACTCGATGGGCGACGACGCGCCGATCGCCCCGCTCGCCGGGAGGGCCCGGCCCCTCGCCTCGTACTTCCGGCAGCGCTTCGCCCAGGTCACGAACCCGGCAATCGATCACGAGCGCGAGCGGACGGTCATGTCCGTCGCGACGCTGGTCGGCCCGCGCGCGCCGCTCGCGGCGGACGGCCCACTCGACCCGCTCGTCGCCCTCCCCTCGTTCCTCGTGACGCCCGATGGGCTCGCGCCGCTCGGCCCGGCCGAGGTGGACGCGACCTTCGCCGCGGACGAGGGGCTCGGCGCCGCAGTCGAGCGGGTCGCCGACGCGTGCGCCGACCTCGCCGCCGACGGCGCGACCGCAGTCTGCGTGAGCGACCGCGCCGCGGGCGGCGACCGTGCCCCCGTCCCGTCGCTCCTCGCGGTCGCCGCGGCCCATGGACGCCTCGTCGAGCGCGGCCTGCGCACTGCCTGCTCGCTCCTCGTGTCGAGCGACGAGGCGCGCGACACGCACATGGTCGCGACGCTCGTGGGGTTCGGCGCGGACGTCGTCTGCCCCCGGCTCGCGCTCGAGACCGTCGCGCGCCTCGCCGCCACGGACAAGGTCGGCGGCGACCGGCCGTCGCCCGAAGAGGCCCAGGCACGGCTGCTCCACGCGCTCGAGCACGGCGTCCTCAAGGTGATGTCGAAGGTAGGGATCTCGGATGTCGCCAGCTACCGCGGCGCCCGCCTCTTCGAGGCGATCGGGCTCGACCGGCGCCTCTGCCGGCGGTTCTTCGGTGGGACGCCGTCGGCGATCGGCGGGGTCGGGCTCGAGCGGCTCGAGCGCGACGCGCTCGAACGTCTCGCGGCGAGCGAGGCCGCAAAGCCGGTGCTGGAGAACCCGGGCTTCTACAAGTTCCGCAAGGGCGGCGAGCCGCACGCGACCGACCCCGACGTCGTGGACGGCCTACAGGAGAGCGTCACGGCGGCTCACGCGCTGATTCGCGCCGTGCGCGGCGACCGGCTCGACGAGTACGACCGTTTCGCGCGGCTCGTCGAGGAGCGCCCGCCGCTCGAGCCGCGCGATCTCCTCGAGCTCGTCCCCGCCCGCGCGCCCGTGCCGCTCGACGAGGTCGAGCCGGTCGAGTCGATCGTGCGCCGCTTCTCGGGCGGCGCGATGTCGCACGGCGCGCTCTCGGCCGAGGCGCACGAGACGATCGCGATCGCGATGAACCGGCTCGGCGCCCGCTCGAACTCCGGCGAGGGCGGCGAGGATCCTGCCCGCTACGGCGACGAGCGCAACTCCAAGATCAAGCAGGTCGCCTCCGGGCGTTTCGGCGTGACGGCGGAGTACGCGGTCTCGGCGGAGGAGCTCCAGATCAAGGTCGCACAGGGCTCCAAGCCCGGCGAGGGCGGCCAGATCCCCGCGCACAAGGTGACGGACGAGATCGCACGGCTGCGCGGCACGACGCCGGGCGTCTCGCTGATCTCCCCGCCGCCGCACCACGACGTCTACTCGATCGAGGACCTCGCGCAGCTCGTGTTCGACCTGAAGGAGGTCAACCCCGAGGCGGACGTCTCCGTGAAGCTCGTGGCCTCGGCGGGGGTCGGCGTGATTGCGGCGGGGGTCGCGAAGGCGCGGGCCGACATCGTGCACGTCGCAGGTGCGGACGGTGGGACGGGTGCCAGCCCGCTGCCGTCGATCAAGCACGCCGGGGCGCCGTGGGAGCTCGGGCTCGCCGAGACCCAGCAGGCGCTCGTCGCCAACGGCCTCCGCGGCCGGGTGCGCGTCCGGGTCGACGGCGGCTTCAAGACCGGGCGCGACGTCGTCGTGGCCGCGCTCCTCGGCGCGGACGAGTTCTCCTTCGGCACGGCCCTCCTGCTGGCCGAGGGCTGCCTGATGGTGCGCTCGTGTCACCTCGACACCTGCCCCGTCGGGATCGCCAGCCAGCGGCCCGAGCTCCGCGAGAAGTTCGCGGGCACGCCCGAGATGGTCGAGGCGTACCTTCGCTTCGTCGCTCTCCAGGTTCGGCGCCTGCTCGCGAGCCTCGGCCTCCGCACCGTTGACGAGGCGGTCGGCCGCACCGACCTGCTCCGTCAGCGGCGAACGGGCGACCCCGCCGCCGACTCCCTCGACCTGCGTCGCCTGCTCGTGCGCGCCGGCGCGGGCGCGGCGCGGTACGTCGGGGACGTCGTGCCGGACGAGCGCGACCGGCTCGGCACGCTCCTGCACGCGCAGGGCAAGGCCGCGGTCAGCGGCGCGCGGCTGGTCGAGCCGGCCTTCGTGATCACGAACGGGGACCGCGCGATCGGCGCCCGGCTCGGTGGCGCAATCGCCCGCTCGGTCGGCTCGGGCACGCCCGCAGGGCGCGTGCGCGCCCGCTTCGAGGGCGCCGCCGGGCAGAGCTTCGGCGCGTTCCTCACCGCCGGCGTCGAGCTCCGTCTGGTCGGCGAGGCGAACGACTACGTCGGGAAGGCGATGTCCGGCGGGCGGATCGTCGTCTCGCCTCCGGCGGACGACGCGGGTGACCCGTGCCTCCTCGGGAACACGGTGCTGTACGGCGCGACCGGCGGCGAGCTCTTCTGTGCCGGTGCCGCGGGCGAGCGGTTCGGGGTGCGGAACTCGGGTGCCGTGGCGGTCGTCGAGGGGGTCGGCGACCACGCCTGCGAGTACATGACCCGCGGCACGGTCGTCGTGCTCGGCCCACACGGACGCAACCTCGGGGCGGGGATGACGGGCGGCGAGGCCTTCCTGCTCGACGCCGACGAGCAGCTCGTGAACTTCGAGCTCGTCGAGCTGGCGCCGCTCGAGCGGAGCGATCGCGACCGGCTCGTCGGCCTGCTCGAGCGGCACGTGCGCGTGACGGGCTCCGCCCGGGCGGCCGCGCTCCTCGAACGCCCGGAGGAGTCGCTGCCACGGTTCCGCCGGCTCGTTCCGCGTGTGACCGCCGTCGCGGAGGAGCCGCGGGAGGGCCGCCGCACTGCCTAGCTAATTCAGGATCTTGTGCATACTATGCAAATGCCTTACGTGAGTCTCGTCGGCGCGGCCGGGTACACCGGCCAGGAGGCGCTCGACCGTGTCCTCGGCCATCCGGAGCTCGAGCTGTACGCGGTTGGCTCGGACTCCCTCGCCGGGCAGGACGCCACCGCCCTCGATCCCCGCCTCAACCGGAACGGCGGCAGGCGGGTCCCGCGGCTGATCACGAACGCGGCGGCGCTCGCCTGCGAGGCGGACGTGACGATCCTCTGCCTCCCGCACGAGGAGGCGGCGGCCCTCGAGCCGCCCTCGCGCGGCGTCGTCGTCGACCTCTCGGGTGGGCACCGGCTGACGGACCCCTCGCAGTACGAGGAGTGGTACGGCTTCGTCCACCCGACCTCAGGAGACCTCGCAGGGTGGTCGTACGGGCTGCCCGAGCTGACGCCGCCGGAGGGCCGCCTCGTCGCGAATCCGGGCTGTTACGCGACCGCCGTCCTGCTCGCGCTCGGACCGCTCGCCGGCGCGATCGAGCCCGAGTCCGTGGTGGTGGACGCGATGTCCGGCATGACCGGCGCAGGGCGCGGCCTCAAGCCGTCGACGCACGCGGGCTTCGTGCTCGAGAACGTCTCGCCCTACAAGGTCGGCGCCCACCAGCACGTGCCCGAGATCGCGCAGGCGCTCGGGTTCCCCGTCTCGTTCACCCCGCACGTCCTGCCGCTCCGGCGCGGTCTGCTCGCGACCTGCAACGTCCGCTCGCTCGGCCCCGACCTGCGGACGCTGCTCGAGGAGCACTACGCCTCGAGCCATGTCGTCCGCGTTCTGCCCGAGGGCGTCTCCCCGGAGCTCGCGCGCGTCCAGCACACGGACGGAGCCGAGATCGGCGTCTTCGAGGACCGCCACACCGACCGCACGATCGTGATCTGCGCGCTCGACAACCTCGGCAAGGGAGCGGCGGGGCAGGCGGTGCAGAACGTCAACCTCCTGTTCGGCTTCGCCGAGACCGCGGGCCTGCGACTCGAGGGTGTGCTCGTCTGATGTCCGTCACGGCCGCACCCGGCTTCGCCGCCGCGGGCGTGAGCGCGGGCATCCGGCCCTCCGGCAAGCCCGACGTCGCGCTCGTCCGCGCCGTCGTCCCGGCGGTCGGCTGCGCGATGTGGACGACGAACCGCGTGCAGGCGGCACCGGTGACCGTCTCGCGGCGGCATCTCGCCGCCGCCGAGCCGCAGGCGGTCGTGGTGAACGCAGGCGTCGCCAACGCCGCCACCGGGCGCGCGGGCGAGGAGGACGCGGAAATGACCGCCGTCCACGCAGCCGCCCGTCTCGGGCTGAAGCCGGCCCAGGTGCTCGTCCTCTCGACCGGCGTGATCGGCCCGCGGCTCCCGCTGCAGAAGCTCCTCGCAGGCGTCGACGAGGCCGCCGTCGAGCTCTCCCCCGACGGCGGCCCCGCGGCGGCCGACGCGATCCTCACCACCGACGCGGGCGCGAAGACCGCGGTCGAGGCCCGGGACGGGTTCACCGTGGGCGGGATGGCGAAGGGCGCCGGGATGATCCATCCCCGGCTCGCGACGATGCTCGCCGTCCTGACCACCGACTATGCGTTGTGCGAGGGAGAGGCCGACGCGTTCCTCCGCCCCGCCGTCGAGCGGACGTTCAACCGGATCTCCGTCGACGGCGACTGCTCGACGAACGACGCAGTCCTGCTCCTCGCCCGGCGCGGAGCCGCCGATCGCGATCGCGCCTCGGACGAGGCCTTCGCGGCCGCGCTCGAGCGCGTGTGCGCCGACCTCGCCCGGCAGATCGTCGCCGACGGCGAAGGCGCCACCGTGGTGCTGGAGATCAGGGTCTCCGGCGCCCCCTCGCCCGAGGAGGCGCGCGCGATCGCGCTTCGCGTGGCGACCTCGCCCCTGGTGAAGACGGCCGCGTTCGGGCGCGACCCGAACTGGGGCCGCGTCCTCGCCGCCGCCGGTTCCGCACCGTGGAACGGCGGCTTCGCGCGGCTCGACCCGGAGCGGCTGCGCGTGTCCTTCGACGGCACCGCCGTGTTCGCCGAGGGCGCACCCACCGGACGCGTGCCGACTCTCGAGGGCGCCGACGCGCGCATCGAGCTCGATCTCGGCCTGGGGGACGGCGAGTGCGCCTACCTCGCCTCCGACCTCTCGTACGACTATGTCCGGCTCAACGCGGAGTACACGACGTGAGCCGCGTCGTCGTCCTCAAGCTCGGCGGCCGTGTCGCGGCGGACGCGGTGCGCGACGCGCTGGCCATGACGGGCGGCCAGACGGTCGTCGTCCACGGCGCAGGGCCGCAGATCACGGAGGAGATGGCGCGGCAGGGGATCCAGCCGGTCTTCGTGCGGGGACGCCGCGTGACGACGCCCGACGTGCTCGAGGTCGTGCGTGCGTCACTCGACGCCGTCAACGCCGAGGTCTGCGCGGCCATCGGCCCGGCTGCCGTGCCCCTGCGAGGAGAGGAGATCGGGCTGCGAGCGCGGCGCGTGCAGGAGCTCGGTCTCGTCGGCGAGCCCGAGCCGTCCGCCCCGGCCGCGATCGCGGAGGCGCTTGCGGAGGGCCGCGTGCCGGTGGTCTCGCCGCTCGCGGCCGGACCTCTCAACGTGAATGCGGACGAGGCGGCCGCCGCGCTGGCCGTCGGCCTGCGCGCCGCGCGGCTCCTCTTCGTGAGCGACGTGCCCGGCGTCCTCGTCGAGGGCGAGGTCGCTCGCGTCCTGCCCGCCGACCAGGCGGAGGCGGCGCTCCACGCCGGGGAGTTCGAGGGCGGCATCGTCCCGAAGCTGATGGCGGCCGTGCTCGCGGCCCGCGGCGGCGTGCGCGCCTCGATCGGCGCCACGGAGGTGCCGGCGTGAGCGCCGCCCGGAACGCGCTGCCGAGCGATGGCGCTCGCAACACAGTGTCACAAGGACTCGACCGCACGACCGTCCTGCCGACGTATGCGCGCGCCGACCTGACGATCGTGCGCGGCAAGGGCTGCCGCGTGTGGGACGACAGGGGCACGGCCTATCTCGACTTCGGCGGCGGGATTGCGGTCGTCGGGCTGGGTCATCGCCACCCGGCCGTCACGGCCGCCGCGCATGCGCAGCTCGACAGGCTCTGGCACGCGTCGAACCTCTACTGGACCGAGCCCATGCTCGAGCTGGCCGAGTTGCTGTCCGAACGGGCGGGCGGCGCACAGGCGTTCTTCTGCAGCTCGGGCGCCGAGGCGAACGAGGCGGCGCTCAAGGTCGCGCGCAAGGCGACCGGGCGCCCGCGGCTCGTCGCGCTGGAGGAGAGCTTCCACGGCCGGACGCTGGGCGCGTTGTCGGTGACGGGCCAGCCGGCGAAGTGGGAAGGCTTCGGGCCGCTCGTCCCGGGCGTCTCCTTCGCTCGCGCCAACGACGTCGAGTCGCTCGAGGCCGCCGTGTCTCCGGGTGGAGACGTCGCCGCGATCGTGCTCGAGCCCGTGCTCGGGGAGGGCGGCGTCGTGCCCCTCGAGGAAGCCTTCGTGCTGGCCGCGGCCGAGATCGCACGCGAGGTCGGCGCCCTGCTCTGGCTCGACGAGGTGCAGTCGGGCGTCGGCCGCACGGGCACCTTCTTCGCGTACGAGCAGCTCGGCGTCGAGCCCGACCTCGTGACGCTCGCCAAGGCGCTCGGCAACGGTCTTCCGGTCGGAGCGCTTCTCGTGCGCGCGGGCGCGGCCGACGCGGTGGGGCCGGGCGACCACGGCGCGACGTTCGGCGGGAACCCGGTCGCCTGCGCGGCGGCGTGCGCCGTCGTCCGCGCGATCGACGAGTCGCTGCTCGCGAATGTCGTCGCGCGCGGCGGACAGCTGGCCGCGGGGCTGGTCGCGCTCGCCGGCGTCGAGGCCGTGCGCGGGAGGGGCCTCATGCTCGCGGCGGCGCTCGACCGGGACGTCGGGCCCGTCGTCGACGCGTGCCGGCACGAGGGTCTCCTCGTCCTGACCGCGGGGTCGCAGCCGAGCGTGCTGCGACTCCTGCCTCCGCTCGTCGTGAGCGAGGCCGAAATCGACGACGCGCTTGCCATCCTGCGCGTCGTGCTGGGGTGAGCACGAACCGCATCCGGCAGCAGGCGATCCTGCGCCTCGTCCGCGATCGGGCGATCTCGACGCAGGCGGCGCTCGTGGAGGCGCTGCGCGAGGAGGGCCACGACGTCGTGCAGACGACGATCTCGCGCGACGTCCACGAGCTCGGCCTCGTCAAGGTGCGGGCGCCTTCCGGGAGGCTCGTCTACGCGGCGCCCGGCGCGGACGACGCCGACCGCCGCCACGCGATCGGGGTCGCCCTGCGCCGTTACGCAACGTCGGTCGAGCGGGCCGGGCCCCTCGTCGTCGTCACGACCCCGTCGGGCTACGCGAGCGCGCTCGCCCAGGCGATCGACGAGGGCCGCCACGCGGGGATCGCGGGGACGATCGCTGGCGACAACACGGTCTTCATCGCCCCGCGCGAGGGCACGAGCGTCACCGCCCTCGCCGGCGAGCTCGGCGAGCATCTCGAACGCGACTGATTCCCGAGACGGCCGAAGCTCGGTTCTCGGCCGCGAAGCAGGCAGCTTCAGGGATCTACCCCGCAGGCGGGGGGTTTCGCGGCGCGGATCCGCCTCTGCGGATCCGCGCTTCGCGACAAGAAATGAAGCGGCCGCTTGGGGGAGCGGCCGCCTCGGTGGTACTGGGGAGGGTGGGTGCTATGTGATTCGGCGCCGGCGGCGAAACCCTTGCTCCCCCAAAGGAGTGATATTGCGGGCGGGGAAACCATGTTTCCCCGCGAGCCCCTTCTTCAGGTTGTCTCCAGGGCAGCGCGCGCCTGGCCTCCCGGGCGGCAAAGCCGCCCTTCGGCCGCCACGGTTCGCCTTATCCAGGCAGGCGGCGTCTGCAGCTCCGAGCGAAGTGGCTCAGAAGGAGTACCGCTCCTCTTTCCACGGGTCCGCGTCGTTGTGGTAGCCGTACCGCTCCCAGAAGCCCGGCGCGTCGGTCGCGCGCAGCTCGATCGCGCGGAGCCACTTCGCGCTCTTCCAGAAGTACCGGCCGGGCACGACGAGCCGGAGCGGCCAGCCGTGCTCGGGCGTGAGCGGCTCGCCGTCGGCGTGCGACGCGAGCAGGGCGCCCTCGAGCTCCAGCGCCGATGCCGGCACGTTCGTCGTGAACCCCGCCTCGGCATGGGCGATCGCAAAGTGCGCCGAGGGCAGCGGCGAGACACGCTCTCGGATCGCGGACCAGGGGACGCCCGTGAGCTCCGCGTCGAAGCGGCTCCAGCGCGTCACGCAGTGGATGTCCTGGACGACGGTCTCCTGCGGAAGAGCGGCGAGCGCGTCCCAGGTCAGGGTCAGCGGCCGCTCGACCTCGCCGTACACGCGGAAGTCCCACCCCGCGAGGTCCGGTGGATAGTCGGGCACGTCGCCCGCATGGAGGACGGGCCACTTGTCGGTTAGGTACTGGCCCGGCGGGAGCCGGGCCGGGTCGTACCCCGCGTCGGCGACCTTTCGCTCCGCTCTGCTCCTGAACATGCCCGCTACCCTCGTCTCGATGGGCGTCCCGACGTTACATGCGGCGCCGCGGCCGCGGTCCTACGTCTCGGTCACCGGGTCGGACGCCGCCTCGTACCTCGAGCGGATGCTCTCGAACGAGGTCGTCGCGCTGCCGGTCGGCGGCGCGTGCGAGGCGCTGCTCCTCACGGCGAAGGCGAGGGTCGTCGCGCCGATGGTCGTCTGGCGCCGCGCCGAGGACGACTTCCTCCTGCTGACCGAGCCGGAGGCGGGTGAGCGCCTCGCGCGCGAGCTGCTCCGCTCGCGCTTCGCGGCGAAGTGCGACATCGCGCTCGAGGAGCACCGTTCCGTGGTCCTGCTGGGAGCCGATGACCTCGTCGTGAACCACCACGAGGTGATCGCCAACCACGACTACGGAGTCGCGGCCGTGGAGCTCCTGGATGCCGACCCGCCCGAGGGTGCCGAAGCGATCGCAGAGGAGGAGCTCGAGCGGCTGCGCATCCTCGCGCGGACGCCCCGCCTCGGCCGCGAGCTCGACGAACGCGTGATGCCCGCCGAGGCCGGTCTCGAGCAGCGCACGATCAGCTTCACGAAGGGCTGCTACCCCGGGCAGGAGCCGGTGGCCAGGCTCCACTTCCGCGGGCATCCGAACCGCGGGCTCAGGGTGGTCGCGCTCGACGACGGCGAGCTGCCGCCGTACGACACGGAGCTCCGGCTCGAGGGCAGATCGGTCGGTCGGATCACGAGCGTCGCCCGCGACGCCCAGCGTGGGATCGTCGCGCTCGCCTACGTGAGGCGCGAGGTGCCTGCGGGCTCGCGGCTCGAGCTCGGAGACGGCCGCAGCGCCTGGCCCCTCGGCGAGACCGCCTGAGCCGAAGCGAGCGGGTCGGAAGGCTCCGTTCTTCCGGTCCGCCGCTGCGTTCACCTCGGCGGCCGGAGGCCGGCTCCGCCGGCCGTGAGGCCAGGCGGCGTCTTGTCTCTGTGGCAAACGAAGAGAAGGGGGCTCATGGGGGAAACAGGGTTTCCCCCATGCCCAAACAGGGTTTCCCCCATGCCCATGCGCCCGGCACGATTCGAACGTGCGACCTCTGCCTCCGCAGGGCAGCGCTCTATCCCCTGAGCTACGGGCGCCCGGGAGAGCGGAAGTGTAGCCGGTGGCCGTCGCGGCCCCCGCTCTAGACTCCGGCCATGCCGCTGTGGCTGTCGGAGGGCGACGTCGCGTCCCTCGTCTCGCCCGCCGAGGCGATCCCGGTGATCGAGAACAGCTTCCGGCGCATGGCGGCGGGCGAGGTGGAGCTGATGCCCCGTCGCCGCTTCACCGTGGAGGGCGGGGTGTTCGCGGTGATGGCGGCCGTCGACCGCGGGCTGGGCGTGGCGGGCCTCAAGAGCTACACCGCCGTCGACGGCGGGCTCCGGTTCGTCGTCTGCCTCTTCTCGCTCGAGGACGGCCCTGATGGGCCGGCGGGCTCGCTCGTCGCGCTGATCGCCGCCGACCGCCTGGGCCAGGTGCGCACGGGCGCGGCGAGCGGCGTCGCGGCGAAGCACCTCGCGCGTGACGGCGCGGCGAGCCTCGGGCTGATCGGCGCCGGCTGGCAGGCGGAGTCGCAGCTCGCGGCGATCCGCGCAGCGGTGCCGACGATCGAGCGAGTGGTCGTCTCGAGCCGGACACGTGAGCGGGCGGAGGCATTCGCGGAGGCTCATGGAGCCGAGGTGGCCGAGACCCCGGCGGGGGCCGGAGGGTGCGACGTCGTCGTCACCGCGACGACCTCCAAGGACCCCGTGCTCCGGGGCGACTGGCTCTCGGAAGGCGCGCTCGTCTGCGCGATCGGAGCAAACGACCCGCGTGCGCGCGAGCTCGACTCCGAGGTGATCGCCCGCGCGACGCTCGTCTGCTGCGACTCGCTCGAGGACGCGCGGCTCGAGTCGGGAGACCTCATCGAGCCCGTCGCCGGAGGCCAGCTCGACTGGCTCGAGGTGCAGGAGCTCCACTCGATCGTCGCGGGCGAGCTGCCGGGCCGCCAGTCGGCGGTCGACGTCGTCGTGTTCAAGTCGAACGGGATCGCGCCGTGGGACCTCGCGATCGGCCACGAGGTCCTCCGTCGCGCCCGCGAGCGCGGCGTCGGCGTCGAGGTCGAGCTCTAGGAGGCCCCCTCCTCGAGGAAAGCGATCTCCTGCGCGCCCTCCCAGAGGAACTTGCGGCCGAGCTCGCGGAGGTTCTCGTTGCCCTCCACGATCGTCGCGAAATGGTTCCCTGCGAGCGCGCCGGCCTTCGAGGCGAAGCTCACGTAGCCGTAGGCGAGGAGGATCTCGGTCTCCGAGACACCGCCCGGGTAGAGCACGATCTCGCCCGGGCTCGGGTAGCAGGTCGCGTTCTCGGGCCCCAGCCCGAGGTCGAGGTCGCCGAAGGGGATCCAGCCCCCCTCACCGCTCCAGCGGACGTGGATGATCCGGGACTCGAGCGGCAAGAGCCGCCGGAACGCGGCGACCGTCGCGGGCGCGTCCGCCTCCTCGAGCCTCGCGGCGAACGCGAACCCTCCTGCGTCGATCCTCAGCATGGGCGCCGATCCTAGCCTTCTGCCGCATCCGCGACGTAGGCCGCGACGGCGGCGATCTCGGGCTCGCTGAGCTTTCCGGCGAACGAGGGCATCACGCCGAGGCCGTTCGTCACGCGGTCGGCGACGAGCGAGGCCGACGGCTGCGCCGCGTCCAGGCTCGGGCCGACAGTGCCGGTCGCGCCGGCATCGGCCAGGGTGTGGCACCCGGCGCAGCCGGCCGAGACGAACACCTGCTTGCCGAGTGCGACGTCGGCCGACGCCGCGTGGGGGACCGACGAGTCGTTCGTGCGGTCGACGGCGACCGCGACGGCGACGAACGCCGCGATTCCCGCGACCGGCATCCACCAGTGCGTCCGGCCTCCGTGCCGGAGGTTGAAGAAGAGGCGCGCCCAGCCGCCGATCACCATGAGTGCGACCAGCACGAGCCACGCGTGGTCGGCCCCGTACGCGAAGGGGAAGTGGCCCGCGAGCATCGTCAGCACGACCGGCAGCGTGAGGTAGTTGTTGTGGACGGACCGCTGCTTCGCCTGGATCCCCGGCGCGGGGTCGGGCTCGCGGCCCGCCTCCTTTGCGCGGATCAGCTCCCAGTGCGCGGGGATGATGACCACGAACACGTTCGCCGCCATCACCGTGCCGATCATCGCCCCGACCTGGAGCCACGCGGCGCGGGGGCTGAACAGCTCGGACGAGCCCCACGCGGCGAGCGTGACGAGCACGAACAGCACCGCCCAGAGGACGCGGCCGTCGGAGACGACCCGGTTGAGCACGTCGTACGCGATCCACGCCGCAGCCAGCAGCGCCAGCGAGATCACGACCGCGAGCCAGGGGTCGAGGTCGCTGCCCGGCTTGACGAGCGTGCTCGACGCCTCGAGGTAGTAGAGGACGATCATCAGCCCGAACCCGGAGAGCCACGTCGTGTAGGCCTCCCACTTGAACCACGCGAGATGGTCGGGGAGCTCCGGCGGCGCGACGACGTACTTCTGCACCTGGTAGAAGCCGCCGCCGTGCACCTCCCAGAGCTCCCCGCCGACGCCGGCGTCCCGGTCGGCCGCATCCTTCGGCGCGCGGAGCGACTGGTCGAGGAGCACGTAGTAGAAGGACGTGCCGATCCACGCCATGGCCGCGATCACATGCAGCCAGCGCAGGCCGAGATCGAGCCAGTCGCGGAGCGCGTCCGACAGCGCCACCGGGAGCGCCGCCGTCATCCACGCCTCCAGCGGTCCTCGGCGATCGCGACCAGCTCGTCGAGCGCGGTCTCGAGCTCGGCGTCGGTCGGGTTGTCAATCCGGCTGCGGAGCACCTCGAGGATCTCCCGCTTCGGCCGCCGGTTCACGAACACGCAGAACCGGAACCCGTGACGCTCCTCGTACTCGGCGTTCAGGCGGAGGAGCTCGGAGATCACCTCCGGGTCGACGTCCGTCCCCTGCTCGGCAGCCGAGTGCTTGGAGAGCCCTTTGCGCTGGCCGATCGCCGGGTGCGCGTCGAGGACCTCGCGCTTCTCGTCGTCGGGGAGCTCGTGCACGAGCGTGCGCGCGCGGACGAGCGGGTCGCGCTCCCGGGCGAGCCGCTCGACGAAGGCCGTGCGCCCCTCGAACAGCTCCGCCAGCTCGTCGGCGTCCAACTCCCTAGGTAGCTCTCTCGTTGTGGAACCCCTGGTTCCCCCACCAGCCCCCTCCTCCGCGTCGCGCCTGGTCGGATCGCCCGTGGCCTCCCGGCCGGCGAAGGCGGCCTCCTGCCGCCGCGGCTCGTTCTCTCCGGTCGCCTTTCGCTCGCGATCGTCCAAACGTCCCTAGCTCCCTCGATAGCTCGCGACGCCATACGGGGAGACCAGGAGCGGGACGTGGTAGTGGCCGTCTTCGAGCTCGACCGCGAGCTCGACCCGGCGGAAGAAGGGAGAGGGCGGCGTGAAGGCGAGCGTGTAAGTGCCCGGCTCCAGGTCGTCGGCAAGCCGCGCCCTGCCGTCCGCGTCCGTCTCGGTCGAGGCGACGACGGCGCCGTCCCGCGCCAGCTCGACGGGCACGCCTCCCGCAGGCCTGCCGCCCCCCGTATCGAGCACGTGCGTGGACAGCGAGCAGCTCACGCTGCGAATCTTCCCGCCTGGGCCCTGTGCGCGCGAGCAATGTCCGCCTCGTTCGCGCGCACGAGCGCGCCGCCGCGGACGACGTCCTCGCCGGCGACGACGAGGCGCTCGACCCGGTGCGGCCCCGAGAGGACGAGACCGGCGACGAGGTCCTCGGCCCCGCCCAGCTCGAGCCCGTCGACCGCCCAGATCGCGAGGTCGGCCTGGCGGCCCGCCTCGAGCACCCCGATGTCGTCGCGCCCCAGGACCGCCGCGCCGCCGCGGGTCGCGAGCCGGAGCGCCTCGCGTGCGGTCATCGCCTCGGGGCCTCCGCGGCCGCGCGCGACGAGCAGCGCCTGCTTCACCTCCGCGAAGAGGTCGCTGCGCTCGTTCGACGCGGACCCGTCCACGCCGAGCCCGACCCGGCACCCGGAGTCGAGGAGCTCGCGGACGGGCGCGATGCCCGCCCCGAGCCGCAGGTTGGAGGTCGGGCAGTGCGCGACGCCGGTGCCGGTCTCGGCGAAGCGCGCCACCTCGGTGGAGGACAGGTGGACGCAGTGCGCGCACCAGACGTCGCCGTCGAGCCAGCCGAGCCGCTCGAGGTACTCCACGGGGGTGCAGCCGTACAGCTCGCGGCAGTACTGCTCCTCCTCCACCGTCTCGGCGAGGTGGGTGTGGAGCGGCAGCCGGAGCCGCCTTGCGAGCGCGGCGGACTCCTCCATCAGCCGACCCGTGACGGAGAACGGCGAGCAGGGCGCGACCGCGATCTGCACGCGCGCGCCGGGCCCCTGCTCGTGGAGCTCGGCATGGAGGCGCTCCGTGTCCGCGAGGATCGCGTCGAGATCCTCGACCAGCTCGTCCGGCGGCAGGCCGCCCTCGGAGACGCCGAGGTCCATGGAGCCACGGGACGCGACGATGCGCACACCGACCTCTCGCGCCGCCTGAACCTCTGCCTCGACGAGCCCTCCACGGCCCCGCGGGAAGACGTAGTGGTGGTCGAACACGGTCGAGCAGCCGGAGAGCGCGAGCTCGGCGAGGCCGGTCCGCGCCGCGGCGTACTCCGCCTCGGCGTCGAGCCCGGCCCAGACCGGGTAGAGGTCGCGCAGCCAGGTGAACAGGTCGGCCTGCTGCGCGCGGGCGCGGGTCAGGGTCTGGCAGAGGTGATGGTGGGTGTTGACGAGCCCGGGGGTGACCACGGCCCCAGCGAGGTCGACTCGTTCGAGGTCGTCCGGTGCGTCGGGCTCCGCGTCGGCCCCGACGGAGACGATGACGCCGTCCTCGACGAGCACCCAGCCCCGTGGATGCTCGGCGCCGGCCCCGTCCATCGTCACGACCCAGCCGTTGGCGTAGAGCGTCCGCACGGGGGCGGACGTTATCGTCCGGCGTCGTGGCCGGAACGGCAGCGGACGTGCTCACGCGCGCCGAGGAGCTCGGCGGGATCAGCGAGGAGCCCGACCGGCTGGTGCGCCGCTTCGGGACGCCCGCCTTGGCGCACGCCGCCGAGCGCGTCGCCGGTTGGATGGAGGAGGCCGGGCTGACCGTGCGGCGCGACGCGGTCGGCAACGTGATCGGCGACACACCAGGCGACGAGCCGCCGTTCGTCCTGGGCTCGCACCTCGACACCGTCCCGAACGCCGGCCGCTACGACGGGCCGCTGGGGATCCTCGTCGGCCTCGCCGCTGTCGAGCGCCTCGTGGCCGAAGGCGAGCGACCCCCTGCGCCGGTGCAGGTCGTCGCCTTCGCAGACGAGGAAGGCACCCGCTTCGGCACCTCGTATCTCGGCTCGGCCGCGTACACCGGCGGCTTCGAGCGCGAGTGGCTCGAGCTCGTCGACGACGACGGGATCACGCTCGCCGAGGCGATGCGTGCGGCCGGCGGCGACCCCGAGGCGGCGGTCGCGGCCGACGCGCCGCGGCTCGCGGGCTATCTGGAGGTGCACATCGAGCAGGGTCCGGTCCTCGAGCGCGAGCGCCTTCCGGTGGCCGTCGTCTCCGCCGTCGCGGGCCAGACGCGCGTCCGCGTCGTCGTGCGCGGCGAGGCCGGGCATGCGGGCACCCTGCCGATGGATTCCCGCCGCGACGCGCTCGCCGCCGCGGCCGAGGTCGTGCTCGCCGTGGAGCGGGTCGGACGGAGCACGGACGGTCTCGTCGCCACGGTCGGCGCCATGTCGCTCTCCCCGAACGTGGGCAACGTCGTCCCGGGCGAGGTGGTGCTGCTGCTCGACGCGCGCCACGCAGACGACGCGGTTCGCGGGCGGGCGGCCGCGGCGATCCGAGCCGAGGTCGAGAAGATCGCCTCCGCACGCCGCGTGGCCGCCTCGTGGACAGTGCGGTACGACACGCCGGCGATCGAGCTGGCACCGGAGCTCCGGCGCCGGCTCGGGAGCGCCATCGCGGCGGCGGGCCAGCCTGTGTGGACACTCGTCAGCGGCGCGGGCCACGACGCTGTCGTGCTTTCGCGTATCTGCCCGGCGGCGATGCTGTTCGTCCGGTGCGCGGGCGGGATCAGCCACGATCCCCGCGAGTCGGTCGACGAGGCGGACGTCGCGGTGGCGCTCGACGTCGTCGAGCGATTCCTGCGCGCCGAGGCTTCGCCTACGCCTGGCCCGGCGACTCGCTGACCGCGACCTTCGCGGCCTCCGCCTGGACGCTGCCGACCGCGTGGACGATCTCGGGGCGGTCGAGCAGCCGCGCGCGCTGCGCGGGGCTCTGCAGCCGGTTGACGACGTACTTGTCCTCCATGACCTCAGAGAGGGCGCGCCCGCGCTCGTGCTCACGGATCACGTACTGCGCGACGCGCTCCTCCGCGGTCGAGCGCTGGAAGAGGAACGAGAAGAGGTCCTTGAAGGCCATCGCGCGTCCATCGTAGCCCGCTACCGGCCCATCGGCCCCCGGGGCCGGCATGGTTCGCGGTCAGCCCCGCTCCCGCCACACGAGCCACACGACGAGGGAGAAGGCGATCACGAAGATGACGACGACGGGAGCCTCCACGACCGACCCTTACCCCGGTCGGCCATGCGCAAACCGAGGGCGCGGCTCACGGCCGATTGCGCCCTGCGGCGGGCCATTCGAGGTTCGCGTCGGGGATGGGGTCGCCATGCGGGTCGTGTGTGGGGTAGCCGAGCGACTCGTCGATCCGCGCCTCGAGCTCCTCGGAGAGGACGTGCTCGAGCCGGTTCGCCTCGTCGTGCACCTCGTCGACGTGGATCCCGAGCGTCTCCGCGAGATAGAGCTCGAGCAGGCGGTGGTGGCGGATCACCTCGAGCGCGACGCGCTCCCCCTCGGGGGTCAGCGCGACGCCCTTGTAGGGCGCGTGGACGGCGAGCGAGAGCGCCGCCAGCTTCTTCACCATCGCGCTCGCCGACGCCGGCGAGACACCCATGCCGCGCGCGAGCGCGGTCGTCGAGACGCGCTCTCCCGACTCCCCGAGCTTGTAGATCTCGCGGAGGTAATCCTGGATCGCGTCGCTCAACGCGCGCTTCACGGTGAGGCGTGCCCGTGCGTCACCCGTGCCATGGCGCGAGTGTACGGACGGGTGCCGCGTCCTCATCGTGTGCCCTGCTAGCGTCGGCGCCCTCTTGGACGTCCGCGTCGGTCACAGCCCGGACCCGGATGACGCGTTCATGTACTGGGCGCTCACGACGGATCTCGTCGACACCAGGGGCTTTCGCTTCCAGCAGGTGCTCGCGGACATCCAGACGCT
>DATBET010000024.1:0-4441 GCA_036558885.1 Gaiella sp. | reverse complement strand
GACCTCGCCCTGGCGGTCGACGTACTCCTCGTACATCATCGCGCGCTCGGCCTCGCGGATCCGCTGCTGGATGACCTGCTTCGCGGTCATCGCGGCGATCCGGCCGAAGTCGTCCGGCGTCGCGTCGGACTTGTCGACGAGGTCGTCGGGGACCTGCTCCCAGTCGAGGTCCAGCTCGTCGTCGACGATCAGCGTGTGCTGCTTCTCGCCGGTCTCCTCCTCGATGCGCTCGAGCTCGTCGATCGCGCGCTCGCGCGCCTCCTCGAGCAGCCGCGCCTCGAGGTCGTCGGGGATGTCGAGCGCGAAGACGCGGAACTCCCCGTCGTCGTCGAGCTCGACCGTCGCATGGCGCGCGGCGCCGGGGGTCTTCTTGTAGGCGGCGAGGAGAGCGTCCTCGAGGGCGGCAATGAGCGTCCCGGCCTCGATGCCCTTCTCCCGCTCGATCGTGCGGATGCCTTCGATGATCTCCTGGCTCATGACTCCCGTCCCTCGTCGATCAGGTTGCCCCGGACGATCTCGCCGACCGGGACTTCGAGCGTCGAGCCGTTCACCGCGACGGTGACGGCGTCGTCGTCGGCCGCCACGAGCGTCCCGCGGAGACGCTTCGAGGAGGCCGTCTTCAGCTTCACGGTGCCGCCGATCGCCCGGCGGAAGTGCTCCGGGCGGCGCAGGGGCCGCTCGGGACCCGGCGACGAGACGTCGATCGTCCAGTCCGAGCGATACGCGTCGAGGAGGCGCGTGACGCGTTCGCAGAGCGCGAAGTCGACTCCCGCGGGAGTGTCGACGTACACGCAGAACCGGGCGGGCGAGAGCAGCTCGACGGCGAGGACCTCGACGTCGGGCAGGGTCGACTCCACGAGCGGCGTGATCGCCGCCGTCAACTCCCGCTCTCTCTCGTATGTGACGGTTGCCATGGTTTTCGCCCCTTACAACACGAATGGGCGCGACCCGCGCCCATTTCGCCAAGCCGGTGAAATGTGGTGACGGAAGGATAGCACTGCGCGGACCCACTTTCGGAGCCGCCCGGACGCCGTCGGTGCCCGACGTCGCGCCGGACGCCATGCGACCGTCGCACCGGACGACCCTGTCGCTCCGAGGTCGGTCTAGGTGTCGAGGACGATCGTGACCGGGCCGTCGTCGACGAGCTCGACCTCCGTCCGGGCGCGAAGGACGCCGGTCTCGGCGTGGAGCCTGAGCGCGCGGAGCGACCCGACGACGCAGGCGACCAGGGCTCGGCGACCGCGGGTGCCGCGGGTGCCGCGGCGTCGGTGGAGCCAGGCCGCTGTCCCTTCCGTGTGTCGGCGAGCAACGCGAAGCTTCGGGAGGAACGGTCGTGCGCGCGAGCGTTCGGTTCGGGAGCCGTCCCGACGGCCCGGTCCGGCCTATCTGACGAGCTTCCAGACCGTGGCCGCGCCCTTTCGCTTCCCCATTCGCCACGTGACCAGCCCGACGACCACGAGGCCCGCCGCCGCGAACAGCCCGAGCGATCGGATCTCCGACCCAAGCTGGGCGATGTCCTCATCGAGACGCTGCCGTTCGGCGGCGATCTCGCTCCGCACGCTCTCGACGCTTCGCTCAGACATGGCTTCGCAGCGTCTCCACCGTTCGCTCGGCCTCCTCGATCGCCTGGGTGGGCTTCGGGGGCGTCGCCTTGCGAGCAGACCGAAGGGCGAGGAATCCGACCAACGCAACGAGGAGGAAGATCACGATCGTGACGATGAGGAGGGCGAGCCAAAGGGGCATGGCCTCGCTGAGTCCCGCCGCGGCTGTGGCCAGCGCGAAGCCGATGCCGTAGACCGCGAGCACTGCCGCGCCCGCCGCCAGGCCACCCGCCACTCCCAGCGCAGTCGCCTTCTGCTTGCCCTCGAGCTTCGCCAGTTCCAGATTCAACTGGACGAGCGACTGCATGTGCCGGGAGATGCTCTTCGTCCTCGTCACGAAGCCGAACACGCGACCGAGCTTACTCGGATGCCCGCGCGAGCAACAGGAGGCGTTGCTCCGGGTGATCAGACGTCGAGGATGATCGTCACCGGACCGTCGTTCACCAGTTCGACCTCCATCCTCGCGCCGAAGACTCCCGGTTCGACTTCGACGCCCAGGTCGCGCAGGGTCTCCCATAGATGCTCGATCAGCGGCGCCGCGACCTCGGGTGCGGCCGCGTCGGTGAAGCTCGGCCGCTGGCCCTTCCGCGTGTCGGCGAGCAGCGTGAACTGGCTGACGACGAGCGCCTTGCCGCCCGTGTCCACGAGCGAGCGGTCGAACCGTCCCTCCTCGTCGGGAAAGATCCGGAGCCGCCCGATCTTCCGGGCGAGGCGCTCGGCCGTCGCTTCGTCGTCCCCGACGCCCGCGCCGACCAGGACGAGGAGCCCGGCGCCGCACGCACCGACGACCTCGCCGTCGACGCGGACCTCTGCGCGGGAGACCCGCTGGACGACGGCGCGCATCGGGCGATTCTCTACGCTCGCCGCGTGGACGTCGTCGAGCTCCGCGACCGCGAGGAGATCGCCGCGTTCCTCCGGCGAAGGCCCGCGGTGCACGCGTACGCGCTCGGCGACCTCGACGACTTCTTCTGGCCCCACACGAGATGGCTCGGCCGCTTGGTCGACGGCCGCCTGGAGCAGGTCGCGCTGCTCTACGACGAGCCCGACCCGCCCGTTCTGCTCGCGCTCGCCGAGAAGCCCGAGAGCGGGATGGCGGAGCTCCTGCGCGCGGCGGCGGACAGGCTGCCGCCGACGGTCTACGCGCACCTGACGCCCTCACTCGTCGGCCCGATCGCCACCGCGTTCCTGCCCGTCGGCGAGCCGGCGGCCCATCGCAAGCTTGGACTCGTCCGCCCCGAGGCGCTCGAGGGACACGATCCCGCGGACGTCGAGGTCATCCGACCCGCGGACCTCGCCGAGGTCGAGCGCTTCTACGCGCGCGCGTATCCCGGCACGTGGTTCCAGGCGCGAATGCTCGAGACGGGCCGGTACGTCGGCGTCCGCCGCGACGGTGAGCTGGTCTGCGTCGCGGGCGTCCACGTCTGGTCGCCGGTGTGGCGCGTCGCAGCCCTCGGCAACGTCGCGACGGTGCCCGCTGCGCGGGGCACCGGCCTCGCGACCACGGCGTGCGCGCATCTCTGCCGCCTGCTGCTCGGCGACGGGATCGAGACGATCTCGCTCAACGTGCGCGCCGACAACGCCGCCGCGATCCGCGCGTACGAGAAGCTCGGCTTCGCCCACGCGGCCGACTACGTCGAGGTGGTGCTCGAGCAGGTCTGACCCGTCAGCGGTGACCGAAGTGGTGTGCGCGGGGTAGGGCCGCGACGACGTCGGGAGTCGCGGCGACGCGGCGGGCGAGGGTCGAGAGGCTCTCGAGCTCGCGGACGAGGATGTTGCGGTTGCGCTCGATCCGCTCGTAGCGTCCGCGGACGAGCACGATCGGCTCGCCGCGAACGATCCCCCGGTGCCGCTCGTAGACGTCCTTCGGGACGATGAGGTTCACCTGGCCGTGCTCGTCCTCGAGCAGCATGAACACGATTCCCTTCGCGGTCGCCGGCCGCTGGCGGGCGACGGCGAGCCCCGCGAACGCGACCGTCGCGCCGTGCCGCGCCTCGTGCAGCTCGAGGCTCGACAGCGTCCCCGGCGCCAGGTGCTGCCGGAGCAGCGCGAGCGGATGTGTCCCCACCGAGAGCCCGGTCTCCCGGTAGTCCGCGAGCATCCGCTCCCAGCGCGTCAGGTCGGGCAGCTCGGGCGTCTCCACGGTCGGGTCGAGCGGGAGCGGTAGCTGCTTCGCCTCCCCCCTCGTCCCCTCGACCGACCGCGGCCGCGTCGCGAGCCCGAGCTCCCAGAGGAGATCCCGGCGCCTCGGCCCGAAGCCGTCGCACGCACCGCCGCGAACGAGCGCCTCGAGCGCGTCCCGCGAGACGGTCGCGCGACGGGCGAGGTCGCCGACGTCCCGGTACGGGCCGTTCGCCTCCCGCTCCGACTCGAGCGCCTCCGCGTCGTCCTCCCCCACCGACGAGACGTACGCGAGCCCGACGCGGACGGCGTGCGACTGGGGCCTGGCTTGGGGCGTGGCTTTCCAGGGCGTGGCTTTAGCCTCGCCCTCCTTCTTGCCCCGCCCAGCCGAGAGGGGCGAGGCTAAAGCCACGCCCCTTACGTCCCTTACACCTTCCACGCCCGCAACCGCCCGCACGCCCCAACCACAAGGCTCGAGCGAGCAGCGCGCGTCGCTCAGGTTGACGTCCGGTGGGCGCACCTCGACGCCGCGTCGCTGCGCGTCGCGGACGAGGCTCGCGGGCGGGTAGAAGCCCATCGGTTGCTCGTTGAGGAGCCCGCAGAGGAACTCCGCCGGATAGTGGTGCCGCAGCCACGCCGACTGGTAGGCGAGCAGGCCGAACGCGGCCGCGTGCGCCTTCGGGAACCCGAAGCCCGAGAAGCCGACGAGCGTGTCGAAGACG
>DATBET010000023.1:0-6457 GCA_036558885.1 Gaiella sp. | reverse complement strand
GTCCCAGTTCTTCGCCGGGTTGAGATCGTTGTTCGGCGACCACTGGTTGCCGCTCATGTAGAGCGTCTGCGAGCGCGGCAACGCGGCCAAGGTCTGACTCCCGGCGCCGGCGCCACCCGCCGTCAGCGCCGCGAGCGCAGCAAGCGCCGCGAGCACGACGAGCGCGCCGACGCCTCTTGCCCTACGGGTTGACATCACTTCCTGTTCCCTCCTTCGGTCTTCGGCTGCGGCTGCGCCTGCCGGAGCGCGACGGTGCGAGCGACGCCGGCCCGATTTCTGACGGCCGAGCCGCCGTCCGGGTTAGAGGCTCCCGCGAGCCCCGGCGTCGGAGTCATCAAGCGCACGGCTGAACTTCATCACTTATCCGGTTAAGTGTCAACCGCAATTTCAGGATTCGCCGTGCGTACTTCCCCGCAGCCCGACCGGACGTCCGAGCGGCCGGGCCGTGCTGCCCCGGATCGTCAGCTCGCCGCGATCGGTCTCGAGGTCGCCGACGGGCCCACCGTCGATCAGGGCGAGCAGGTGGTTCGTCGCCGCGCTTCCGAATGCTCCGTTGTCGCGCGTGATCGCCGTCAGGGGAGGGTGCACCACCTGGCTGATCAGCGAGTCGTCCCAGCCGATGATCGACACGTCGTCGGGAACGACGAGGCCCATCTGCTGTGCGACCCCGAGCCCGGTAACCGCGAGCAGGTCGCTGTCGAAGACGATCGCGCTCGGACGGCGGGGCGAGACGAGCAGCCGCCGCGTCGCGCGGGCGCCGCTCTCGGCGGAGTAGTCGGACTCGACGATCTCGCCCTCGACGCCGAGCTCACGCGTGGCGGTCGCGAAGGCGGCCGCGCGCTGCGCCGTGTGGACGAACTCGCCCACGCCCGTGACGTGCGCGATCCGCGTGTGGCCGAGTGCGGCGAGGTACTGCACGGCCTCGGTCACGGCCTCGCCTTCGTCATGCCAAACCGCTGGAATCTCGTGGTTTTCGAGCGGCCCGCCGACGATCACGGCAGGGAGGCCGAGGCGGACGAGCTCCTCGACCCGGGGATCGTCGGCCCGCAGGTCGACCATCAGCACGCCGTCCACCCGGTGCTCGCCGAACCATCGCTGGTAGACCGCGATCTCCTCTTCGACGTCCCGCACGAGCTGGATCGTCAAGGCGACGGAGCGAGCCGCGAGCGCGAGCTCCGCCCCCGCGAGGAACTCCATGAAGAACGGCTCGAGCGCGATCGTCCGGGCGGGCCTCGCAAGCACGAGGCCGCACGCGTCCGCCCGGGCGGCGGAGAGTGCACGCGCCGCCCGGTTCGGGTACCAGCCCAGCTCCTGCGCGATCGCGACGATGCGCTCGCGTGTCTCCTCCGAGACACCCGGGCGGCCGTTGAGCGCGTACGACACGGCGCCTTTCGAGACTCCGGCCCGCTCCGCGATGTCGCGGATCGTCACGCGCCCGGCGCGCTGCTCGGAGCCGACTTGCGGTCCCGACTTGCCACGAGCGAGCTGAGACGTAGTATCCTCCTTTACCGGTTAAGGAGATGCAGCCTACACCCAACCCCAGAGCGCGTGCGTTCCCGCCCGGGTTCGCGTGGGGCGCGGCCACCGCCGCGTACCAGACCGAGGGCGCCGCAACCGAGGACGGGCGCGGCGAGAGCATCTGGGACCGCTTCACCACGCTCCCGGGCCGCGTCGTGAACGGCGACACCGGCCGGGTGGCCTGCGACTCCTACCACCGCTACCGGGAGGACGTCGGCCTGATGCGCGAGCTCGGGCTCGACGCGTACCGCTTCTCGATCGCCTGGCCGAGGGTTTTCCCCGAGGGACGTGGCCGGGTCAACGAGCCCGGCCTCGACTTCTACGACCGCCTCGTCGACGAGCTGCTCGCGCAGGGCATCGAGCCCTACCCCACCCTCTACCACTGGGATCTCCCGCAGGCGCTCGAGGAGCTCGGCGGCTGGCCCGCCCGCGACACGGTCGAGGCCTTCGGCGAGTACGTCGAGGCGGTCGTCGCGCGGCTCGGCGATCGTGTCTCGCGCTGGATCACGCAGAACGAGCCGTGGGTGGTCTCGTGGCTCGGCTACGGGCGCGGCGAGCACGCGCCCGGGCGCCGCAGCGACCGCGACGCGCTCGCCGCGGCGCACCACGTCCTCCTCTCGCACGGGCGGGCGCTCGAGATCGTGCGGCGCGAACAGCCCCGGGCGAAGGTCGGCATCACGATCGACGTCATCCCGATCCATCCCCTGACAAGTGCCGAGGAGGACCTCGTCGCCGCTCGCGAGGAGGACGGCTTCCGTAACCGGTGGATCCTCGATCCCGTGCTGCGGGGCGCGTACCCCGAGGACATGATGCGGCGCTTCGCGCGCATCCTCCCCGACGTGCGCGACGGCGACCTCGAGGCGATCTCGGCCCCGATCGACTTCCTCGGCGTCAACTACTACCGCCGCCACGTCGTGCAGGCGGGCCCGAACGGCTCGGGGCCGGTGGTCGTGGACGTCCCGGGGCGGCCGCACACCGCGGTCGGCTGGGAGGTCTACCCGGAGGGGCTCTACGAGCTGCTCCTAAGGCTCCACTCCGAGTACGACCCGCCGCCGCTCTACGTCACCGAGAACGGCGCGGCGTTCGGCGACACCCGCCGGAACGGGACGGTCGACGACCCGGAGCGGACGTCGTACCTCGAGCACCACGTCGCTGCGGTCGCGCGCGCGATCGAGGAGGGCGTTCCCGTCGAGGGGTACTTCGTGTGGTCGCTGCTCGACAACTTCGAGTGGGCCCGCGGCTACGGGCCACGCTTCGGGCTTGTCTACGTCGACTACGGAACGCTCGAGCGGGTCCCGAAGCAGAGCTACCACTGGTACCGCGACTTCATCGCGCGCCAGCGCAACGGCGCCCTACCCGCGCAGCCCGCCTAGCGCTCCCGCGTCGCCAGGAGCCCCGAGACGACCGGATCGCGGTCGCTCCAGGGAAAGTCGATCCACAGATCGGTCCGGCGCCAGACGTAGTCGCACTTCACGAGCGAGCGCGACTTCTCGTAGAGAACGGCCGTCCGCACCTCCCCGACCTTCCCCGCGCAGAACTCCTCGACGCTCTCCAGCGTGTGCCCGGTGTCGGCCACGTCGTCCGCGATCAGGATCCGGGCGTCGTCGAGGTCGACGAAGTCCGGGGCCGGCGGCAGGATGCGCGGCACCTCGAGCCGCTCGTCGACCCCGGTGTAGAACTCGACGTTCATCGTGTAGACGTTCTTCACGCCGAGCGCGTAGCCGAGCGCGCCGCCGACGAGCAGCCCGCCGCGGGCGATGGAGAGGATCATCTCGGGGGCGTAGCCGTCGTCGGCGACCAGCTGGGCGAGGTCACGCGAGGCGGTCCCGAACACGTCCCACGTGAGGATCTCGCGCTCCTCCGCCATCCGGTCGAACCTACACGACCTCCGCGAGCCAGGCCCGCACCGCCGAGCGGAGCTCGGCCAGGCCGGACCGCAGCGCGTGGTCCCCCGGCACGGTCGCGACGGTCCGGCGAGGGCCGGCGGGCGGCACGCCGAAGCGGTCGTTCGCCCCCTGCACGACGAGGGTCGGCACGGAGACCGCGTCGAGCTCTGAGAGCCTGCTCACCGGCGGAGTCCCCGAGCGGCGCGCCGGCGGGACGAGCGGGAACGCGAGACAGACGACGCCGACCGCCTCCACGTCGGCGGCGGTGCGGCACGCGACGCGTGCGCCCGAGGAACGGCCGCCGACGAGCAGCGGCAGGTCGCGGAGCTCGTCGTCGCGGAGCGCCTGGACGACGGCCCGCCACGCCGTGTCCAGCTGAGCGGCGGATGCGGGGCTGCGGCGTCCAGCGACCCGGTACGGCTGCTCGACGAGCACGGCCGAGACCGCTTCCTCGCAAGCCGTCCCGGCGGTGGCCACGAGATCCGGTGCGGCGACTCCGCCGCCGGCGCCGTGCCCGAGGACGAGCACGGCGCGCGGCCCGTCCACCAGCTGCACGTGGACGCGCGCGGGCCCGTGCGGCGTGTCGACCTCGTGGATCTGCGTCGCCCTCACCGTCGCGCCGGCCACTCCTCAGGCCGCCTCGAACCCGAGGAGCGCGGCCTCGACGAGCCGCGGCAGCGTCGCCAGGTTGTAGCCGCCCTCGAGCACCGCGGCCACGCGAGGCCCGAGCTGGGCCGAACGGCGCGCGAGCTCGCGAAAACCGTCCGCCGTGACCGCCATGTGCGCCAGCGGATCCTCCTCGTGCGCGTCGAACCCCGCCGAGACGAGCACGAGGTCCGGGTCGAACGCCCGCACGATGGGCTCGACGAGCTCCGAGAACGCGGCCGCGTACTCCGCGTCCCCGACGCCTGCCGAGAGCGGAATGTTGAGCGTCGTGTCGTCGCTCGTGCCCGGCCCGCCGGTGCCCGGATAGAACGGCCACTGGTGGAGCGACACGTACAGCACCGACTCGTCCCTGCGGAAGATCTCCTCGGTCCCGTTCCCGTGGTGGACGTCCCAGTCCACGATCGCGACGCGTCCCAGCCCGAGCGCGTCCTGCGCGTGGCGGGCGGCGACGGCGACGTTGGCGACGAGGCAGAAGCCCATCGCGGCGCCGGGCAGCGCGTGGTGACCCGGCGGGCGAACCAGCGCGAACCCGCTGCTCTCGACGGCCGCGATCGTGCAGCCCGCGGCGAGCATGGCCGCCTCGAACGACGTCGGGCCGCCGATCGTGTCGCCGTCGAGCCAGCACTCGCGTTCCAGCGAGGCGAGCTGCTCGAGGTAGGCGGCGTCGTGCACGCGCTCGACCTGCTCTCGCACGGCTGGTCCGCCCTCCGTGGCCCCGCCGACGGCGTCGAGAAGCACCACGAGCCGCTTCTCGCTCTCGGGGTGGTGATGCAGGGCGAGCGGATGGAGCCGCGTCAGGTCGGGATGGGAGATCAGCTCGATGCGGCGTCCTCCAGGCGACCCGCGAGGCGGCCGAGCCCGAGCTTGTCGGCCGCGGCTGCGCCCGCTCGCCAGTCGGGATCCCGGTCCGGGAGCGGGGGGATCGGGACCGTCGGGTCGAGGGTCGCGACGCGGCGGTACGTCTTCAACGCCTCGGCCTCCTGGGAGAACCGACCCTCGTCGAGCAGGGCGTCGAGGCCTCCGTACTGCGCGAGGAGCGACGCGGCGGTCTTCGCGCCCACGCCGCGCGCACCGGGGATCTTGTCCGAGGGATCGCCGCGGAGCGCGATGAAGTCGGGGACCTGCGCGGGCTCGACCCCGTAGCGCTCGCGTACCTCGTGCGGGCCGATCCGCGCGAGCTCGCTCACGCCGCGCACCGGCTGGAGGATCGTCACGTCGGAGGCGGCGAGCTGGAACGCGTCCCGGTCGGACGTCGCGACGAGCGAGCTGCCGCCGCGCGCCCGCTCGAAGGCGACCGCGGCGGCCAGGAAGTCGTCGGCCTCGTAGCCCGCCTGCTTGGCGCAGGTGATCCCGGCCGCCTCCAACAGGCCCGGCGCGACGTCGAGCTGCTCGAGCAGCTCGGGGTCGAACTCCCTCCCCGCCTGGTACCCGGGCAGCGCTTCGTGACGGTACGTCGGCACGAAGAGCGTGTCCCACCCGACGAACACCGCACGCGGACGCTCGGCCTCCCAGAGCCGGAGGAGCATGTTGACGAGGCCCGTGAGCAGGTTGCCGGCGCTTCCGTCCGCACGGCGGATCGAGCGCGGCAGCGCGTGAAAGGCGCGGTGCGCGAACGAGTCGCCGTCGACGACGAGGAGCGGCGGGGCGCTCAACCGTTGCCCTCGTCGAGCGCCAGCGGCGGGCCGACCTGTCCTTCGAGCGCGGAGATCGCTTCCCGCAGCCGCTCCGTCGCGACCCTGGACGCGTCGGCCAGATCACGGCCGACGAGGTCGCCGGTCTCGACGGGTGCGCCGTAGGCGACCCGCAGCGGCCCGAGCCGGCTCAGCCTGTCGGTCCCCCCGATGCCGGCGGGGACGAGCGGCACCTCGGCGTCGAGCGCGATCCGCGCCGCACCGGTGTGCCAGCGCGGCTCGTAGCGCTTGCGCATCCCCTTCCCGCGTCGCGTGCCCTCGGGGAACATCACGACCGCGTGTCCGGCGCGGCAGAGCTGCACCGCGGTGGCGATCGCCTCGAGGTCGCCCTTGCCGCGATCGACCCGGAAACCGCCCCCCGCCCGCACGACCGATCCCAGCGGCGGCCAGAAGAGCTCCTTCTTCGCCATGAAGCGGAGGAACCGCCGGGGGTAGAGCGGGATCCCGAGAGGCCACGGGTCGAAGTTCGACCAGTGGTTCGCGGCGAGCACGCAGCCCCCGTCGGGCACGTTCTCGCGCCCCGTCGAGCGCAGTCTGAAGGCGACACGCAGCACGGGCCAGCTGACCGCGCCGATGACGAGATAGAGCACGCTTGGCCTCGGCGGGCGCGGCATCGGCGCGCAGGATACGCGTCGCCCGAGGCGAAGCGGCGCCGAATCCGGTCGTTACCCTGTCACGTCCGATGCCACGTCTCGT
>DATBET010000022.1:0-2073 GCA_036558885.1 Gaiella sp. | reverse complement strand
TCTCGCGCCGTCATCCCTTCCACGGTGAGGAGCGGATCATCCAGTTCTCCACCGAGACCTTCGAGTACGAGAAGTACACGGGGCGGATCGAGCGCGAGGTGACGACGCGGGGATGAGGCGCGCGATCGCGATCGTCGACGGGGAGCACTATCCACCCGTCGTCCGCCAGGCGCTCGAGGCGCTCGAGGAGCTCGTCGTGGCGGCGGTGCTCGTCGGCGGGACCGAGAAGCTGCGCGGTGGCGAGGACTACGGCGTGGCGCTCGAGCCGTCCGTCGAGTCCGCCGTGCTGGAGCACGGGCCGGACGTCGTGATCGACCTCTCCGACGAGCCCGTGCTGGGCCCGCCCGAGCGGCTCGCGCTCGCGAGCCGGGTGCTCGCTCTCGGCGTCCCGTACGAGGGACCTGACTTCCGCTTCGAGCCGCCGCCTGCGGCGCCCGTCGACCTGCCGACGCTCGCCGTGATCGGCACTGGCAAGCGGGTAGGCAAGACCGCGGTCACCGGGCACGTCTCCCGTCGCCTCGCGGCCTCGAGCCGCGTCGTCGTGGTCGCGATGGGACGGGGCGGGCCGCCCGAGCCCGAGGTCGTCGCGGCGCCACCGACGGTCGGGTCGCTGCTCGAGCTGTCGCGTGCCGGTCGGCACGCCGCATCCGACCATCTGGAGACCGCGATCGCGGCCGGCGTGCCGACGGTCGGCTGCCGGCGCTGCGGAGGCGGCCTTGCGGGCGCGGTCGGTCTCTCGAACGTGCTCGAGGGCGTGTCGCTCGCTGCGGGTCTCCGCCCGGACCTCGTCGTGCTGGACGGGAGCGGCGCTGCGCTCCCGCCCGTCGACGCGGGTCGCCGGGTGCTGGTCTCGTCCGCCGCACAGCCCGTGGACGTCGCGGCCGGCTATCTCAACACGTACCGCGCGCTGATCGCGGACCTCGTAGTCGTGACGATGGCGGAGGCCGACACGCCGCACGCGGAGCTCGCGGCCGCGCTCCGCGCCCGAACCCGGCCCGGCACGCCCGTGATTCGCGCGGTGCTGCGGCCGCGGCCGCTCGCGGCGGTGGCCGGGGAGCGCGTCGCGTTCTTCTGCACCGCGCCGCCGTCGGGTCACGCGGCCCTCGCGGCGCACCTCGCCGAGCGCTACGGCGCGAACGTCGGACACGTCTCGGGAGCGCTCGCGGATCGCGCGCGCCTCCGGGAGGAGCTGGGGGAGGTCGACGCCGACGTCTTCGTCGTCGAGCTAAAAGCCGCCGCCGTGGACGTCGTCGCCGAGGAGGCCGCGCGCCGCGGCGCGCGCGTCGTCATCGCGGCGAACGACGTCGTCCCGCTCGACGGCGAGGCCGATCTGGACGCCGAGCTGGCCCGGCTCGCGGCGGAGGCCACGGCGCTCGTTCCGGCGGTCGTCCCGTGAGCGAGCGGCGCTACCTCGCGCCGCTTCCGCTCGGCGGCGACGAGAGCCCGCCGTGGTCGAAGGGATTGCTCTCCCGCGCGCTCGCGGCGACGGGGCTCGGAGCGACGCGGTCGTACGAGCTCGCGAGGAGGGCCGACGCCGACCTCGCGGAGCGCGAGACCGACCGGCTCGACCTCGACCGCCTCGGCGAGCTCGCCGCGGAGGTGCTCGGCGAGGCCGAGGGCGCCCGCACGATGCGGCGCCTGCGGCGCCTGCACGCCCTACGCCAGCTGGACGTCCCGATCGTGCTGCTCGTCGGCGGCGCGACGGGCACGGGCAAGTCCACGATCGCGACCGAGGCCGCGCACCGTCTCGGCATCACGCGCGTCACCTCGACGGATTTCATTCGCCAGACGCTGAGGGCGTACTTCTCACCCGCGTTCATGCCGTCCGTCCACTACTCGAGCTTCGAGGCGGGGCTCGGCCTGACGAAGGCCGAGGAGGAGGAGGCGGGCGACGCGCACCTGCTCGGCTTCCTCGACCAGACGCGCAACGTACTCGTGGGCGTCGAGGCGGCGATCGACCGCTCGCTCGCGGAGGGCTGGTCGATGGTGCTGGAGGGCGTCCATCTCGTCCCCGGGATGGTCGACGTCGACCGCGAGGGCGCGATCGTCGTGCAGTGCGTGATCGCGATCGAC
>DATBET010000021.1:0-38890 GCA_036558885.1 Gaiella sp. | reverse complement strand
GCCGTCCCCTCCGAACCCGCCTCGATCCCTTGCGTCATCGTGGTTTGGGACATCTTCGCTGGTAGATTGGCCCGCCATGCCGATCTACGAGTACCGCTGTCCGAACGGCCATACGTTCGAGGTCTTCCAGCGGATGTCGGACCCGCCGGTCGGCGTGTGCGAGACGTGCGGCGCGGGGCCGGTGGAGAAGCTCCTCTTCCCGGTCGCGGTGCATTTCAAGGGCTCCGGCTTCTACTCCACGGACTACGGCCGGGGCTCCCGCAAGACCGGGAAGGACGTCGAGACGGGCACGGCCTCGTCGGACGGTTCCGGGAAGAGCGAGCAGCCGGCCGCGAAGAAGGACTCGAAGCCCTCGGACTCGAAGCCCTCGGACGCGTCCTCGTAGCTCATCGCCCGCGGTCGCCGACGAAGCATCCGGGCGCGTAGGGGAGGCCGCGCGCGGGCGCGAGCGGCGCCGAGCGGCCCGTGAACATCGCGAGCGTCGACACGTTGTCCTCGCTGCCGAGGATCACCGACTCGCCGCCGACCGTGGCCGGGTCGCCGCCGAGCCGGCAGTGCAGCGCCTTGCCCTTGTCGGCGCGGAAGTAGACCCAGCCGAGCTGCATCAGCTGCCACGCGCCGAGGTCGGTGGCGAGCGGCGCCGCGAGCTGGTCGCCCACGAACGGCAGCTTCAGCGCGGTGCCGAAGCTCGTCACCTTGTCCAGTGTCGCCTCGACGACGTCCTGCTGGCGACGCGCCCGAGTGAAATCGTTCTCGGCAGGGTCGAGGAGGTTGTGGCGGATGCGCGAGTAGACGAGCGCGCGCCGGCCGTCCATGTGCTGCCTTCCCCGCGCGAACCGCCAGCCGGGCCACTCCGCGCAGCGCTTCGCCGTCTTGTAGGGGCAGTCGAAGCGGTCGGAGCGGATCTTGCGCGGGACGACGACCTCGATGCCGCCCACGGCGTCGATCAGCTCGCGGAAGCGGTCGAAGTCCACGAACACGACGTGGTTCACGTCGAGCCCCGTCAGGTCCTTCACCGTCCGAAGCGCGAGCGCCGGGCCGCCGACCTGGTTCGCCGCATTGATCTTCCCGAGCCCGACCTCGGGGATCTCGACCTGGAGGTCGCGCGGGATCGAGAGGAACGCGAGCCGTTTCTTGCCGGGGTCGGTGCGGATGAGCATGATCGAGTCCGAGCGGTTCGCCCCCGCGCGGCCTTTCTGCGACCCGCCGTCGGTGCCGAGGACGAGGATCGTCGTCGGCGTCGAGACGAGCATCCCGTCCCGCTTCGCGAGCTGACGGCGGACGCCCGCCGGGACGCGTGCGTTTGCCTCGGAGACGCCGCTCGAGACCGCCAGGTAGCTCGCGACGGCCCACGCGACGAGGAGCACGACGAGCACGAGGAGCGCGACGGCGACCCACCGGCCCCAGCGGCGGCGGCGAGGAGGCGCCGGGCCCGAGGGCGTCCCTGCGGGGGTCGAGGAGCTCGCCGCGGCGTCGCGGGCGAGCGGCACCCGCCCCTTGACCCGACCGCCGCGATAGACGCGATACGGCTTGTCCTGAGCGGGCATCCGGCCGGGTATGGTAGCCGCGCGGTGCCGCCGGAATCCGTCATCGGCGTAGACGTCGGCGGGACGAAGATGCTCGCCGGAACGGTCGCGCGGGACGGCTCCATCGGGCGCACGGTCGAGGTCCCGACGCCGACGAGCGGGCAGGAGGAGTTGCTCTCCGAGCTCGAGTCGATGCTGGCCGGGCTCATCGACGAGGGCGCCGCGATCGGCGTCGGCGTTCCGATGAACCTCGACCGGCACACGGGGATCGCCCTCGGGGCCGTCAACCTGCCGCTCCGGTCGCTCGACCTCGCGGGCAGGCTGCGGGAGCGCTTCTCGGTCCCCGTGGGGGTCGAGAACGACGGCAACGCGATCGCGCTCGCCGAGTGGCGTCTGGGGGCCGGTCGCGGAACCTACGACATGGTCGCGCTCGCCCTGGGCACGGGCGTGGGGGGCGGCGTGGTGCTGGACGGCCGCCTCTACCGCGGGTGGGCGGAGCTCGGGCACGTCGTCGTGGTCGCCGACGGCCGACACTGCCAGGGAACCTGTCACGGCCGCGGGCATCTCGAGGCGGTCGCGTCGGGCGGGGCCGCCGAGCGCGTCGCGCAGGAGCTCTGGGGCGACGGCGCCGACGCGCACCGGCTCGTCGGCGCGGCCCTCGACGGCGACCCGGCCGCCGCCGCCGAGATGGAGCGCATCGGCCACGCGCTCGGGCTCGCGATCGGCTCCTTCGTCAACGTGTTCGCACCGGAGGTGACCGTCGTCGGCGGGGGCTTCGGCAATGCCGCCTGGGCGCTGCTCGAGGAGCCGGCGCTCGCGGCCGCCCGCCGGGAGGCGCTCCATCCGGCCGACGAGGAGCTTCGCATCGTCAAGGCGCAGTTCGGCGACGAGGCGGGGCTCGTCGGCGCTGCGCTGGTGGGCTTCGAGGCGCTCGACGGAGAGCGGTGAGGCCGTGCCGCTCGCCGTCTGTGCGACGCCGATCGGCAACCTCGCGGACGTGACGCTCCGCGTCCTCGAGGAGCTTCGCGAGGCGGACGCGGTCCTCTGCGAGGACACGAGGCGGACACGGATCCTCCTCGACCGCCACGGAATCCGCGCGCGTCGCCTCGTCAGCCTGCACCGTCACAACGAGGAGCGACGGACCGAGGAGCTCCTGCCGCTGCTCGTCGCAGGCGCGCGTCATGCCCTGGTCTCCGACGCCGGGCTCCCGGGGGTGAACGACCCCGGCGGCCGGCTCCTGCGCGCGGCGCTCGAGGCGGGAGTCGAGGTGACGGTGCTGCCCGGGGCGAGCGCGGTCGAGACCGCACTCGTCGTGAGCGCGCTCGGCGCCGCCGGCTACCGCTTCCTCGGCTATCTGCCTCGCCGCGAGGGCGACCTCGACACGCTGTGGGCCGAGTCGCGAAGCTGGCCGTACGCGGCGGTCGCCTTCGAGTCTCCCCAGCGGCTGCCACGCTCCCTCGGGCGCCTCGCGCGCGTCGATCCGGAACGCCGGGTTGCGGTGTGCCGCGAGCTGACGAAGCGTTTCGAGGAGGTCGTCCGCGGGTCGGCGGCCGAGGTGGCGGCGCGGTTCGCCGAGCCGACCCGAGGCGAGGTGACGGTCGTGCTCGCCCCCGGCGCAGCCGGCGACCGGGACGACGACGGGGGTGCGGCGGCTGCTGCCGCCGTGGCCGTGCGCCGCCTCGTCGAGGCCGGCGCGGCGCGACGGGTCGCGGCGGACGTCGTCTCGGGGCTCGTGGGGACTTCCCGCAACGAGCTCTACCGCGCTTCGCTCGATCGCGCGGATTGACGCCGTCCGACGACCCCGCTACCGTTCCTCTCCCGCGTTGCCGTCGCTGAGAACGAAGGAGGTGCACAGTGCACCGATTTCTCGCGATCGGCCTAGCGGCCTCGCTTTCACTCGTCCTCTGCGGCCAGGCGGGTGCGTGGTCCTGGCCGGCGGGAGGCGACGTGCTTCGCCCGTTCGAGCTCGGGGCCGACGCCTACGCGGGCGGCCAGCACCGCGGCATCGACGTCGCGGGCGCAGAAGGCTCGCCGGTCCGGGCGCCTGCGTCGGGTGTCGTCACGTTCGCCGGATCGCTCCCGACCTACGGTGAGGGCGTCACCATCCTCACCGCCGACGGCTATTCGGTGACCCTCGTCCATCTCGGCGCGATCGGCGTCTCGAAAGGCGACGAGGTGAGCGAGGGTGCGCCGGTCGGGACGATGGGCGCGAGCGGCACGCCCGAGCAGGCGGTGCCGAGCGTCCACCTGGGCATCCGCCGCGCGCCCGACGAGGAAGGCTACGTCGACCCGCTCGGCCTCCTGCCCCCTCGCGCGGCTCCGGCGCCGACGCCCGCGCCACAGCCGGCACCGGCCCCCCAAGCCGTCCCGACGCCCGTCGCGCCCGCCCAGCAGTCGTCCCCACCCGCGGCGACGTCGCCTACTACGGCAGGCTCGCCGGCGTCGGCCACGGCTCCCGCGGCGGCTCCGGCTCCGGCTTCGGCTTCGGCCCCAGATGCGGCCCCGGCGGTGGACGTCATGGCTCCTCCGCCGACCGCAGCCTCGGCGCTCGCCGAGACGACCGCACCGTCGCAGGTCGAGGCGCCGGGCGACGCGCCGCCTGCCTCTCACGCGGGGATCGAGATCCGCAGAGCGGACGCCGACGCTCCTGCGCTTCGCCCGGCCGGCCCCGCCACCCGGGCCGAGACGCCTCCGCGGCCCGTGCCGCTGCGGCCCGCGTCGGGCCCCGCGGAGGACGCGTCTCGGGTCGCCGACCGGTCGACCGGCACCGGGTCGCGACCGGCAGCCGTCCCGATCGTCCCTGCCTCCCGGGCCGTGGCGTCCGGGGAGCCGGCCGCGGGCAGCGCCCGAGCGACCCATCCCGCCGTGGCAGCTGCTGCCGCTCCCTCGGCCGGCAGCGAGCCCCGGGCGGCCGCGGCGGCAGACCTGATGCACGGGCCTGCACTCGGGGCGCGTGCCCGCCGCGGAGCCGACCCGAGCACGCCTCCGGCGCACTCCCGAGGCGTCGCGACACTCGAGGGCGCGCGCTCCCACCCTGCTTCACCCGCCTCGATGCCCGCCTCGCTCCACGAGCGGGTGTCCCTGCTCGTGCGGGATCCCGACGCCCCGGCCGGCCCGCCTTCAGGAAGGGTCGCGCAGCCCGTGGCCGCGGCGACGCCTGGCGGCGGAGATCTCCCGAAGATCGCCGCAGCGCTCGCTCTCGCCGTGCTGCTCGCCGTGGCTGTGGGCCGACGGGCCGCCCGTAGAATCGGCATGGATGGAGCCCTACTACGTCACCACGCCGATCTACTACGTCAACTCGACGCCGCACATCGGGCACGCGTACACGACCGTGGCCGCCGACGTGTTCGCCCGCCATCAGCGGCAGCGCGGACGTGAGACGTTCTTCCTCACCGGCGTCGACGAGCACGCGTCGAAGGTCGCGCGGGTCGCCGCGGAGCAGGGCCTCGCCCCGCAGGAGTACGTCGACGGCATCGTCGAGGCGTGGCGGGCGCTCCCCGCCCGTCTCGACGTCTCCAACGACTTCTTCATCCGGACGAGCGACGACGGCCACAAGCGGTTCGTGCAGGACTTCCTGCAGACGATCCGCGACAACGGCCACGACGACATCTACCAGGACGTCTACGCCGGGCTCTACTGCGTGGGCTGCGAGGCCTTCAAGACCGAGGCCGAGCTCGTCGACGGCAAGTGCCCCGAGCACGGAACGGAGCCCGAGTGGATCGAGGAGCGGAACTGGTTCTTCCGCCTGTCGGCCTACCAGGAGCAGCTGCTCGCGCTCTACGACGAGCGGCCCGACTTCGTGCTGCCCGCGTTCCGGGCGAACGAGGCGAAGGGCTTCATCGCCGGCGGGTTGCAGGACTTCTCGATCAGCCGGGCGGGACAGCCGTGGGGCATCCCGATTCCCTGGGACACGGAGCAGGTCGCGTACGTCTGGGCGGACGCGCTCGTCAACTATCTGAGCGCGCTCACGTACGCACGGCCGGGAGAGAACCTGATCCCGACCTTCTGGCCGCAGGTGCGGCACCTGCTCGCGAAGGACATCCTGCGCTTCCACTGCGTCTACTGGCCCGCGCTCCTCCTCGCTGCCGGGTACGAGGTTCCCAGGCAGCTCTTCGTCCACGGATACCTGCTGCTCGACGACCGGAAGATCTCGAAGTCGCTCGGGAACGTCGTCGACCCGCTCGACCTGATCGACCTGTACGGCGCGGACGCGGTGCGGTTCTGGTGTGCGCGGTCGGTCTCGTTCGGCCAGGACGGCGCCGCCTCGATCGACGGCCTGCGCGAGCGCTACGAGCGGGAGCTCGGAAACGACCTCGGGAACCTCCTCTCGCGTGTCACGGCGATGATCGCGCGCTACCGGGGCGGCGCGCTCGCGGCGACGCCCTCGGACGACTCGCCCGTGGCTGCGCTGCTCGAGACGCTCGCCGCCGACGTGGCGGACGCGCTCGACGCGTTCGACCTGACCGGCGCGCTCGAACGGATCTGGGAGGTCGTCCGCGCCCTCAACCGGCACGTCGAGGCGACTGCGCCGTGGCAGCTCGCGAAGGACGACGAGCGCGCGGACGAGCTCGACCGCGTGCTCTACGACCTCGTCGACGGGCTGCGGGCGGTCGCGGTGGCGCTGGCGGCCTACCTGCCGAGCACGTCCGCCCGCATCCTCGAGGCGCTCGGCCAGCCTCCGCGGGTCTCGTGGGACGAGGTCTCGTACGGCAGCACGCGCGCCGCCGAGGGGCTCGAGCCCGCGCCGCCGCTCTTCCCCCGCGTGGACGAGCCGACGCTCGCCGCGTGACCCGCTCGGGAGACGTCGGCCCGGCCTCCGGGATGCGGTGAGCGACCGGAGGAAGATCCTCGTTGCCGTGGCGTGGCCGTACGCCAACGGCCCGCGTCACATCGGGCACGTGGCCGGCTTCGGCGTGCCATCCGACATCTTCGCGAGGTACCACCGCCTCAAGGGCAGTGACGTCCTGATGGTCAGCGGGACGGACGAGCACGGAACGCCGATCATGGTCGCCGCCGACCGGGAAGGCGTCACGCCGAAAGAGCTCGTCGATCGCAACAACGCCCTCATACGTGCCGACCTTCGCCGTCTGGGCCTCTCGTACGACCTCTTCACGCGCACGACGACCGACAACCACCATCGAGTCGTTCGCGACGTGTTCCGCACGCTGTACGAGCACGGATACCTCGTCGAGCAGACCACGCTCGGCGCGTTCTCGTCCTCGACCGGGCAGACCCTCCCGGACCGGTACATCGAGGGCACGTGCCCGATCTGCGGCTTCCCGGACGCGCGTGGCGACCAGTGCGACAACTGTGGCAACCAACTCGACCCGCACGACCTCGTCGACCCACGATCGAAGGTCGACGGCCGACCGCCGGTCTTTCGGGAGACGTCGCATCTCTTTCTCGACCTTCCGGCGTTCAGAGAAGACCTCAGGTCGTGGATCGAGCGACAGGAGCACTGGCGGCCGAACGTGCGCCGATTCTCGCTCCAGCTCGTCGACGACCTGCGACCCCGGCCGGTCACGCGCGACCTCGACTGGGGCGTACGCGTTCCGGTCGCAGGGTACGAGGAACGGGACGACAAGCGGATCTACGTGTGGATCGATGCGGTGGTCGGCTACCTGTCCGCCTCCGTCGAGTGGGCGGCTGCCCGCGGCGAGCCCGACGCGTGGCGCGCCTGGTGGCAGAGCCCCGACGCGCGGCACTACTACTTCATGGGGAAGGACAACATCGTCTTCCACTCCGTCATCTGGCCCGCCCAACTGTTGGGCTACGGGACGGGGGGTGTCGTGGGGGCGGGCAGAGCGCGTCTGGAGCTGCCCTACGACGTCGTCTCGAGCGAGTTCCTGACGATGGAGGGCAGGCAGTTCTCCACCAGCAGGAACGTCGTGATCCACGTCGGCGACTTCCTCGACCGGTACAGCGCCGACAGCCTGCGCTACTACCTCACCGCCGCCGGCCCCGAGACGCAGGACAGCGACTTCACCTGGGCCGAGTTCGTCCGCCGGAACAACGACGAGCTCGTCGCAACGTGGGGCAATCTCGTGAACCGGACGCTCCAGAGCGCGTTCAAGCACTTTGGCGCGGTTCCCGCGCCGGGAGAGCTGCTCGAGGCGGACCGGGCGGTGATCGCGGACATCGATGCCGGCTTCGAGACGGTCGGCGCGGAGCTCGAGCGCGCCCGCTTCCGCGCGGCGCTCGCGGAGGCGATGGCGCTCGCCACCCGCGTCAACCGGTACGTCAGCGAGCAGGCACCCTGGGCGGCACTGGATGTCGACCGTGAGCGTGCGGCCACGATCCTCTACGCCGCCCTCCGCTGCGTCGACAGCCTGAAGATCCTCTTCCTCCCGTTCCTGCCGCACAGCTCGCAGACGCTCCACGAGCTGCTCGGGCACGAGGGCTGGATCGCGGGCCCGCTCGAGTTTCGGGACGTCGTCGAGCCCGAAGGCGCCGCCCACACGGTCCTGACGGGCGATTACACAACCTGGGCGGGTCGTTGGGAGCCGAGCACGCTTCCCCCCGGCCAACCGCTCCGCCCACCGGCCCCGCTGTTCGCGAAGCTGGACCCCGCAACCGTCGTCGAGACAGAGCTCGCGAGAATGTCGAGGGCGGCCGCGTCGTGACCGACAGCCACGCCCACCTCGACGCGTGCGCGGAGCCGGACGCAGTCGTCGCACGCGCCCGCGAGGCGGGTATCGCACGAATCGTCACGATCGGGACGGGAATCGAATCGTGTCGCCGAGCGCTCCAGATCGCAGACGGCCACGAAGGCGTGGCCGCGGCGCTCGGGATCGACCCGCACCGCGCCGCCAGCCCCGAGGCGGCGAGGGTCGGCGAGCTGGATTCACTGCTCGATCACCCGAAGGTGGTCGCGGTCGGCGAGACGGGGCTCGACGGCCACCACGGCGCCGACACCCTGGGCGAGCAGCGCACGCTCCTCGACGAGCACCTCGCGCTTGCAGAGGCCCGCGACTTGCCGGTCGTGATCCACAGTCGGGCGGCGAGCGCGGAGACGGCGTCCGCGCTCGAGCCCTTCCGCGGCACCGTGATCCTCCACTGCTTCTCCGAGCCCGGCCTGCTCGAGCCCGCGCTCGAGCGCGGGTACTACGTCTCGTTCGCCGGGAACATGACCTATCCGAAGGCGAACGCGCTGCGCGCCTGCGCGGCCCGTGTCCCGATCGACCGCATCCTCGTCGAGACAGATACGCCGTACCTTGCCCCGCAGCCCGTCCGCGGGCGGCCGAACGAGCCCATGCACCTCGGGCATACGCTGGCGGCGCTCGCCGAGGCTCGGGGCGAGGAGGCGCACGAGCTCGAGCAGCGGACCGACGCGAACGCCGCAGCCGCGTTCGGCCTTGCCTTCGCGTGAGCCCCGTCGCGCCGAAGAAGTCGCTGGGCCAGCACTTCCTGGTCGACAGGAACGTCCTCGGCGTGATCGAGCGGCTCGCCGAGCTGCGCGGTGACGACGCCGTCCTGGAGATCGGTCCCGGCCTCGGCGTGCTGACGACCTTCCTCGCCGACCGGGTCGCCCACGTCCACGCCGTCGAGCTCGATCGCGGCCTCGAGAGCGGCCTACGTGAGGCGCTCGACGCCCGGGCGAACGTCGAGCTCCTCTTCGGCGATGCGCTCGCGGTCGACCTCGGCGCGCTCCGCCCGGCCCCGACGAAGCTCGTCTCGAACCTCCCGTACAACGTCGCCACGCCGCTCGTCGTCGAGAGCCTGATCGGGCTGCCCACGGTTGCCGTGTGGTGCGTGATGGTGCAGCGCGAGGTCGCCGACAGGTTCTTCGCGGAGCCGCGGACGAAGGCCTACGGGGCGGTGTCGGTGCTCGTGCGGCTCCATGCGCGGCGCACGGGGTTCCACCCCGTGTCGCGGACGGTGTTCCGGCCGCAGCCGAACGTCGACTCGGCGCTCGTCGCGTTCTCGCGCATCCCAGGGCCCGCCCGCGCCGACGAGGTCGCCCGCGTCGTCGCTGCGGCATTCGCCCACCGGCGGAAGACGCTTGCGAACTCCGTCGCCCTCGCGGGTCTTGCACCGCGTGATCGCGCCGTCGAAGCGCTGCACGCGGTCGGCCTCAGGCCCGACGTCCGGGCGGAGGCGCTCGAGCCCGACGAGTTCGTGAGCCTGGCGGAGACGCTCGTGCCGTGAGCGATTGGCGCCAGCTTGCCGCACCGGCGAAGCTCAACCTCGCGCTCGTCGTCGGGCCCGTGCGTCCGGACGGGAAGCACGAGGTCGCGACGGTGCTCGAGCGGCTGACGCTCGCGGACACGGTCTCCGTCAGGGAGGCGGCGTCGGTCCGCGTCGACGGCTTCGAGGACGACACGATCGTGCGTACGGCGCTCGAGGCGCTGCAGAGCCACGTAGGTCGGAGCTTCGAGGCCAGGATCGACAAGCGGATCCCCGTGGCGGCCGGGCTCGGCGGCGGCTCGAGCGACGCCGCCGCAGCGCTCCGGCTCGCGAACGACCTGCTCCCGGCGCCGCTCGCACCGCCGGTGCTCGAGTCGATCGCCGCGTCGCTCGGGGCCGACGTGCCGTTCTTCCTCCGAGACGGCCCACAGCTCGCGACGGGAGACGGCACCACGCTCGAGCCGATCGCGGTGCCTCGCGACCATGCGGTGCTCCTCGTGCTGCCGACCGGCGCGGTGAAGTCCTCGACCGCGAACGTGTACGCCGCCTTCGACGCGCGGAACGGTTCCCGCGGCTTCGACGGCCGCCGCGCGGAGCTGCTGCGCGCGCTCCGCGGCCTCGGGACGCTCGCCGGGCTCGCCGCACTTCCGCCCAACGACCTCGCCTCGTCGCCGCTCGCCGAGCGCCTGCGGGAGCTGGGAGCCATCCGCGCGGACGTGACCGGCGCCGGCCCGGTCGTGTACGGGCTCTTCCCCGACCGGGGCGCCGCCGACGGCGCTCGGGCGGTGCTCGGCGACCGGATCGCCGGCGCCTGGATCGCAGAGCCCGGCTGATACCGTCAACGCGATGGCCGACCAGTACCTCCTCGAGCACCGCGAAGGCCGGTTCGCCCGGCGCGTCCGCCGGAATCGGCTCCGGCTCGCGGTCGCGATCGCCGCGGCCGAGGGCATCCTCGTCATCGCCGGCGTCGTCCCCTGGTGGCTCGTCGTCCTGCTCGCGCTCGCCGCGGTGGCTGCGTACGCGGGCTGGGGGAGGGAGCACCAGAGCGCGGACGTGCGCGTCTTCACCTGGACGGCGGCCGTCTCCCAGCTTCTCGTGGTGCTCGTCCCGGTCCTCGCGGGCGCGCTCGTGGTCCTGGCCGCGGTCGCGGTCGTGCTGCTGGCGGCAGTCGCCCTGGCGGCGATCCTCCTCGACCGCCGGTAGCGCGCTGCCCGCGGATACACTCCCTGTCCCTTGATGGGGCGTGGCCAAGCGGTAAGGCAACGGGTTTTGGTCCCGTGATCCCAGGTTCGAATCCTGGCGCCCCAGCCATCGTCACCCCGTGATGCCGACGAGACCCGCTGCAGTCGTGATGGCCGGAGGGCTCGGGACGCGTATGCGGTCGACGCTGCCCAAGCACCTCCACCCGCTGCTCGGGCGGCGCATGGTCGACTGGGTCGTCGCGGCGGCTGCCCCGCTCGAGCCCGAGCCCCTCGTCGTCGTCGCCTCGCCCGAGACCGCCGCCGCCTTCGACGGGCTGCGCGTCGCGATCCAGGAGCGACCACTCGGGACGGGAGACGCGGTGCGTGCAACCCGAGACCTGCTGGCGGGCGCCGACGCCGTGCTCGTCCTCTCGGGCGACGCGCCGCTCGTCACCACGGACTGCCTCGCGGAGCTCCTCCGCACGCACCTGGAGGCGGACGCGGCGGCGACGGTGCTCTCCTTCGTCCCGGAGGACGGAGGGAGCTACGGACGCATCGTGCGCGACGGCGACGAGAGGATCGTCGCGATCGTCGAGGCCGCCGATGCATCGCCCGACGAGCTCGCGCTCCGGGAGGTCAACTCGTCGATCTACGTGTTCCGGGGAGCCGCGTTGTGGCCGGTGCTCGAGGAGCTGACGGCGCACAACGCCCAGGGCGAGCTGTACCTCACCGACGCCGTGCGGGCGATCGCCGACGGCGGCGACGCGGTGGCTGCCTACGTCACGCCGGACCCGGTCGAGGCGGGTGGTGTCAACACGCGCGTCGAGCTCGCGGCCGCCGCCGCCGTGCTGCGAGACCGCATCAACGAGGCGCATATGCTCGCGGGCGTCACGATCGTCGACCCGCCGTCGACCTGGATCGAACCGACGGTGACGCTCGAGCCGGACGCCGTCGTCCAGCCGTTCACGGTTCTGCGGGGCGGCACGACGGTCGCCGCGGGCGCCGAGATCGGCCCGCACGTCGTGGCCGTGGACGCTGCGATCGGCCCCGGCGCGCTCGTGGGGCCGTTCTGTTACCTTCGCCCCGGCACCGTGCTCGGGGCATCCTCCAAGGCAGGCACGTTCGTCGAGCTCAAGAACACGTCGCTCGGCGAGGGCACGAAGGTGCCGCACCTGTCGTACATGGGCGACGCCGAGATCGGCGACCGGACGAACGTCGGCGCCGGCGCGATCACCGTCAACCTGCCGCACGGCGGAGGCCCGAAGCAGCGGACGGAGATCGGGCGCGACGTCAGGGTCGGGGTGGACACTGTCCTCGTCGCACCGATCACCCTGGGAGACGACGCGTGGACAGCGGCAGGTTCGGTCGTAACCGAGGACGTCCCCGAGAACGCCCTCGTGGGCTTCCCGCCGAGGCAGGTCGTGAAAGAGGGGCGCGGTGGACGCAGGGACGATTGAACAGGCCCTGCCCGGCCTCGAGCACGCCGCGACGGAGCCGGCGTTGAAGCCGGGCCACGCGATCCCGCTCACGCCGCAGAAGCGGCTGATGGTCTTCTCGGGCACCTCGCATCCGGTGCTCGCCGAGCGGATCGCCGAGCGCCTCGGGGTCGACCTCGGCGAGATCGAGCTGAAGACGTTCGCGAACGACGAGACGTACGTCCGCTACTGCGAGTCGATCCGCGGTGCCGACGTGTTCCTCGTCCAGACGGGGAGCCCGCCCGTCGACCAGCACCTGATGGAGCTGCTGCTCATGATCCAGGCCGCGAGGCTCGCCTCGGCGAAGCGCATCACCGCCGTGATCCCCTGGTTCGCGTACTCCCGCCAGGATCGCAAGGCGAAGCCGCGCGAGCCGATCTCCGGCCGGCTCGTGGCCGACATGCTGCAGCTGGCCGGCCTCGACCGACTGCTCACCATGGATCTCCATGCAGGCCAGATCCAGGGCTTCTTCACCATCCCGGTCGACCACATGACCGCGCAGCAGCTGTTCGCGCGCCATTTCCGCGACCTCGGCTTCCACGGCGAGGGCGTGGTCTCGGTCGCCCCCGATGCCGGCCGCGCGAAGGTCGCCGTTCGCTTCGCGGAGATGCTCGAGGCCGAGTTCGCAGTCATGCACAAGACGCGCCCCGCGCACGAGCAGGCGGCTGTCACCGAGGTGACGGGCCGCGTCCGCGACCGGGTCTGCATCGTCGGCGACGACGTGACGACGACGGGCGGCACGCTGATCGCCGGCGCCCGCGCGCTCCGCGAGCACGGCGCGAGCGAGGTGTGGGTCTACGTCACGCATGCGCTGCTCAGCCGCGAGGGGCTCGAGCGGCTCGCCGGCGCGGAGGACATCACCGGGATCGTCGTGACGGACACCGTGCCGATCGACCCGCGCGAGAAGCCCGACAACCTCACGGTGCTGACCGTCGCGCCCCTGCTTGCGGAGACGATCATGAACGTCTTCTCCGACGACTCCGTCTCCGCCATCTTCGGCGGCGAGAACCAGCTGTTCTAGGCGCAAAGGGCCGAGCTCGACACATTGCGTGTGGACGGAGTCGTGTGAAGGTCACGGTTTGCGACGTCGGCCCCCGCGATGGCCTCCAGAACCAGCCGGTGACGCTCGCCCCGAGCGTCCGTGCGGAGCTCGTGAACCTGCTCGCGGCGGCCGGCGTGCCGCGGATCGAGGTCACGAGCTTCGTCAGCGAGCGGCACGTGCCGCAGATGGCGGGCGCCGCAGAGGTCGTGGCCGGGCTCGATCGGCGCGACGGCGTGGTCTACGCCGGTCTCGCGCTCAACGAGCGGGGCTACGACCGCCTCCTCGAGACCGGGCTCGACGAGGTGCACTTCGCGTTTGCCGCGACGGACGAGTTCAACCAGCGGAACGCCGGGATGAGCGTGGAGGAGGGGGCCGGCGTGGCCGAGCGGATCCTCGCCCGCGCCGCCTCCGACGGGATCCGCGCCGCGGTCACGATCGGGGTCGCGTTCGGCTGCCCCTACGCGGGCGCCGTCGACCCGGGTCGCGTCGAGTCGCTCGCGTCGCGTCTCGTCGAGGCGGGGGCCCCCGAGGTCGGGGTCGCCGACACGGTCGGCGTCGGCGTCCCGCAACAGGTCCGCGACCTCGTGGGACGGCTGTTGCCGCTCGGCGTGCCGGTCGGAGTCCATTTCCACAACACGCGCAACACCGGCTACGCCAATGCCTTGGCGGCGCTCGAGGCGGGAGCGACCGTCTTCGACGCGTCGATCGCGGGCATCGGCGGCTGCCCGTTCGCGCCGCGCGCGACGGGGAACATCGCGACGGAGGATCTCGTGTACCTGCTCCACGGGCAGGGCGTCGAGACGGGGATCGAGCTCGAGGGGCTGATCGGAGCCTCGCGATGGCTGGAGGCACAGCTCGGGCGCGAGCTCGAAGGACAGGTCTACAAGGCCGGCACGTTCGCTCCGGTGGCGAGCTAGAGGCTTGACGTGGACCGCACGGAGCTCGAGGCGGGCTAGCGGCCGAGGGACTCGTACTCGGGGTTCGGCTCCCAGCCGAGGCCCGACGCCATGCGGTTCGTGAGGTTGAACATCCCGGTCACCTCGGCGACGTCCATCACGTCCTCGTCCGTCCACCCGACGTCGCGAAGCGCCTCGACGTCGGCTTCGGTCATCTCGGTCGGCCGGAGCGTGAGCTTGCGCGCGTAGTCGAGCATCGCGCGCACGCGCTGCTCGATCTCGGCGGTCGTGTGGTCGGCCGCGATCGCGTCGGCGAGCGCGGGATCCTTCGTCAGCTTCCGCAGCGCCGCCGAGTGTGCGGCGATGCAGTAGCGGCATTCGTTCGCGACCGAGACGACGACGGCGATCATCTCCCGCTCGGCCTTCGAGAGGCCCGACTCGCCCTTCATCAGCTCCTCGTAGTGCTCGTTCCAGAGCAGGAGGTGCGACGGCCGCAGCGCGTAGAGCCGAATGACGTTCGGGACGAACCCGAGCTTCTCGAGCGGCGCTTCGTAGAGCGCCTTCACCTCGGCGGGGAGCTCGTCCTCGCTCGGCACCTCGAGCCATGTGAGTCGCGCAACCGTCACCCCCGCGAGTCTACGGTGGCCGTGCCGTCTAGCCGTGCGTCGCGAACGGCGACCTGTGGGAACGCCGGGCGCCGTGGATCGCGCCGCGCTGCCAGTTGAGCTCGTCGAACAGCACCGTCCGCAGCTCCACCAGCTCGTCCGTCGGAGGATGCTCGAGGACGGCGACGATCGCCTCACGGTCGTCCGTCGAAAGCGAAACGAGGTCGTGGCGGTTGGTGATCGCGTCGAGGAGGACCCGAGAGGTGTGGTCGAAGCCGGCTCGCGCGAGGGTCGCGGCGAGGTGGAGGGTCTGCTCGCGGGGAAGGCGGACACCGGCGACGACGGGCATGGAGTCGATCCTACGGGACGCGCCGCGCCCTGAGGCAAGGCCGGTCGATTGGTAGCGTCGCACGCGTGGGCATCGGCGGTCGTCCGGCCAATGGGCTCTCCTAGCGCCGCCCGGCCGGTGGCCCGTTCGACGTGAGGCCGGCTGTCCTCCGCTGGGCTGCGATCGCGGCCGCCGTCGTCGTTCTGACCGTGGTTCTCGACCGGCTCGGCGCGCCGACCCCGCCGCTGTTCGCGGGCTTCGCGGCCGGGCTTGCCTTCGCCCTGCTCGCGGGCTGGCATCTCGACCTGCCGCGCGCCCCGGCCGTCCTCTCGCAGGCGGTGATCGGCGTGACGGTCGGCGGCTACCTGCAGCGGTCGACGCTCGGCGCGGTCGCGTCGAACGGCGTCGCGGTGCTTCTCGTCTGCGTGACGACACTCGCGCTCAGCGTGCTGTTCGGCCTGCTCCTCGCGAAGCTGATGCGCGTCGACCAGGCGACCGCGTCGTTCGGGATGATCGCGGGCGGCGCGGCCGGGATCATCTCGATCAGCCACGAGCTCGGGGCCGACGAGCGCCTCGTCGCCGTCCTGCAGTACACGCGCGTCCTGATCATCGTGGCGCTGACGCCGCTCGTCGCGGCGGTCGCCTTCGGGATCGAGACGACCCCGCATGCGCCGGCCGGCGGCGGCACGGGCTGGCTGGGCGGGATCGGGATCGTCGCGCTCTGCTCCGCGATCGGGCTTCCGCTCGCGCACTTCCTGCGGCTCCCCGCCGGTGGCCTCGTCGGGCCGATGCTCGTCGCGGCGGTCTTCGCCCTGTCCGGGAGCTCGGCGACGGTGGGCGCCTCGCAGCCGGTCGTCGTGGTCGCGTTCGCGCTCGTCGGGCTCGAGGTCGGTCTTCGCTTCACGCCGGCGAGCCTCCGGCAGGCGGGCGGCCTGCTGCCGGCCGCCGTGCTGATGATCGTCGGGCTCCTCGCGGCGTGCGCGGCGCTCGGCCTCGTGCTCGCCTCGCTCGCGGACGTCAGCAGGCTCGACGGCTACCTCGCGACGACGCCCGGCGGGCTCTCCGCCGTGCTCGCACTCTCCGTCGGCAGCCGCACGAACACGACGTTCATCCTCTCCGTGCAGCTGATCCGGACCTTCGTGATGCTCCTCGCGGCGCCGCCCCTCGCGCGCTGGATCGCGCGCCGCCGGGGCGGCGAGCTCGCAGGCCGTACGGAGGCGGGAGCGCTGTGAGGGCCTAGCCCGCGCTCGCGAGGAGCTCGTCCACGACGTCGCCGAAGCGCCGCACCACGGTGAGGTGCCCCTCGTCCGCGAGGATCCTGCTCCTGGCACCCGGAACGTGCGCAGCGAGCCATTCGCCGTGGGTCGTGGGGACCATCGCGTCGTGGAGCCCGTGCCAGACGACGACCGGCACGGCGATCTCGTCCAGCGCAAAGCCCCAGTCGCGGGCGAAGGCGAGGTCGTCGTCGAGCCAGCCCCACGGTCCGGATGAGACGGCTGCGCGCATGGACGCGGCCAGGTATTCGGCGAGGTCGCCCGTGAGCGCGGCACGGTCCACGTCCGTCACGAGGGTGCCGAGCCCGTCCGCGACCGTCTCTCCGGTGACGTCCACCCGATCCTCTGCGAGGGGGGCCAGGAAGCGGTACAGGGCATCCGCGCCTTCCGCGGCGGCTCCGAACTCGTCGAGGTTCTCGTCCGCCATGCCGTCGAGCCAGGCGAGACCGTCGGCGCTCCGCGGAGCGACGCCCGCGAGCGACGCCGCAGACGCGACGCGGTGGGGGAGGAACGCGGCGCATGCGAGCGCGTGCGGCCCACCGCCCGACCACCCGACCGTGTGGAGCACGTCGAGCGAGAGCGCGTCCGCGACGGCGTCGACGTCGGACGCGCAATCGGCGACCGACCGCCCCTCGAGCCTGGTCGAGCCGGCGTAGCCCGGTCGCGAGTAGGTCACGAAGCGACAGCCCCTCCCGAGCACCTCGTCGACGAGGGGGACGAACGGGATGCCGGCGGCCGGGGTGCCGACGTGGAAAAGGACGGTCGGGGCGTCTCCCTCCCCGGCCGCCCAGCCCTCCAGCCGGCGCCCGTCGGGAAGATCGACCGTGAACGGCGCGCCGGCCACGGCGCGAGCCTACTCGACCCGAGGGCCTCCGCTACCATGGTGCGCCGATGTCGAGCGAACGTGTCACGTTGCAGGTGGCCGAGCGCGGTGCCGACGAGGTCGGCTCGCGGCGCGTCAGGCGCCTCCGCAAGGAGGGGCTGATCCCGGGCGTCCTCTACGGCAAGGGGCACGCGCGCGCCATCGTCGTCGGCGAGCGCGAGTTGCGTGCGGCGCTGACGGGGCCGTCGGGGCTGCACGCGATCGTTGACGTGGTGATCGAGGGGCAGAAGACCCCGCACCACGCGGTGCTCAAGGAGTACCAGCAGCACCCGATCCGGGGGACGCTCACGCACGTCGACTTCCACGAGGTGCGGCTCGACCAGGCGATCCAGGCATCGGTCGCCGTCCAGCTGATCGGGGAGTCGCCCGGCGCGAAGCAGGGCGGCGTCGTCCAGCAGGTCACGCGAGAGATCCGCGTCGAGGCGCTGCCGACGGCGATCCCGGAGCACATCGAGGCCGACATGTCGTCGCTCGAGGTCGGCTCGACGCTGCGCGTCGCCGACCTGGAGGCGATCGAGGGCGTCGCGTTCCTCGACGACCCCGAGACGGTGCTCGCCAACTGCTCGATGCCGCGCGGCATCTCCGAGCTCGAGGAGGAAGAGGCCGCCGAGGGCGAGGAAGGCGAGGAGGGCGAGGCGGCGGAGGGCGAGCCGGGCGCCGAGGCCTCCGGCGAGGGCTCGGAGAGCGGCACGGAGTGATCCGTGCGCCTCTTCCGACGGGAAGAGGTCGGTGCACCCGTGGAGCTGCTCGTCGCGGGGCTGGGCAACCCCGGCCCGGAGCATGCGCGTGACCGCCACAACGTCGGCTGGATGGTCGTCGACGAGCTCGCGCGGCGTTACGACGGGTCGTTCAAGGGGAAGTTCCGCGGACGGCTCGCCGACGTTCGTGTCGGCGGCGCGCGGCTCGCGCTCCTGAAGCCCGAGACGTACATGAACGAGTCCGGAGCCTCGATCCAGGCCGCTGCCGGCTTCTACAAGCTGCCGCCCACGCAGGTCGTCGTCGTCCACGACGACGTCGACCTCGAGACGGCGCGCCTGCAGGCACGGCTCGGCGGGGGCCTCGCCGGGCACAACGGGCTGCGCTCCATCGCGCAGAGGCTCGGCTCACAGGACTTCCTCCGCCTGCGCATCGGCGTCGGGCGGCCCGGGCGCGGCGACCCGCGCCCGGTCGCCGACTACGTGCTCTCCGGGTTCGCCCCGGAGGACGACCGCGAGACGATCGTCGCGCGCGCCGCGGACGCGGTGGAGTGCCTCGTCGCCGAGGGCCTCGAGGAGACGCAGCGGCGCTTCAACTGACGCGAGCTCGCAGGGGTTAACCGGTGAACTGCGGCGGTCCGGCGGAAAGCACCGCGAGCAGGCTCGAGCAGCGACTCCGCGTGCTGCGGAGCGGAACGATCCCGCCGCGCGCTCCGATCCGGACGATGCCCCGCTGTGGCGAAAGCGTGAAGCGCGCAACGCCGTTCGCGTCGGTCGTGGTCTTCGCGTTGGTCCCCGCGCCGCGCGCATGGACATGGACCCCCGCCAGAAGTCGGCCGCGGCTGTCTCGCGTCGTCACCGAGACGCGCACGCGACCGCCTGCCGTCACGCTGCTCGGGGTCACCGTGAGCGAGGCGCAGCGGGCGGTCGCGGGCGGCCGGAGCACTCCGATCACCTGCACCAGAGCGGACGCGGTGTTGTCGGACGGGTCCGTGTCCCTCACGGCCGAGCCGACCCGAGCGGTGTTCGGGAGCGGACCGATGCGCGTCGGCCGGACGACCACATCGATCGTCGCGCTGCCACCCGCGGGGATGCGGCCCAGGAAGCACGGGAGCGCGATGCAGTTGCCCTGGGACGGAATGACGGAGAGCAGGACGGCGTCCTCGGTGGTGCCCACCCCGGCGTCGTAGACCCACACGCCGGTTGCGAGAACTGCCGAGTCGTTCCGAACGGTGATCGTCCACGTGAGCCGTCCCAAAAGGCCGACCGTGGAACGCGCGCTGACCTTGTCGATCGAGAGATCGACTCCGGGCCGCGGCTTCGGTGGAGTGGGCTTCGGCTTCGGGATCGGCACGCAGCGGCCGTTCACGAGCTGATAGCCCTTGGGCACCGTCGCCTGAGCGCCGTCGAGGTTCGGGCAGACGTCGTGCGGCGGGATCGGGACGCACCGCCCGTTCACCAGCTGGTACCCGTCGGGCACGCTCGACTGAGCGCCGTCGAGGTTCGGGCAGACATCCTTCGGCGGGGTCGGCGGGATCGGCACGCAGCTGCCGTTCACCAGCTGGTAGCCGTCCGGGACGCTCGCCTGCGCGCCGTCGAGGTTGGGGCAGACGTCGGCCGGAGGGTTCGGCGGGATCGGCACGCAGGTGCCGTTCACCAGCTGGTAGCCGTCCGGGACGCTCGCCTGCGCACCGTCGAGGTTCGGGCAGACGTCGATCGGCGGTGTCGGCGGCGGGATCGGCACGCAGCTGCCGTTCACGAGCTGGTACCCGTCGGGCACGCTCGACTGCGGCCCGTCGAGGTTCGGACAGAGGTCCGGCGGGCTGGGCGGCGTCACGATCGGCACGCAGCTCCCGTTCACGAGCTCGTACCCCTCGGGCACCGTCGACTGCGGCCCCTCGATGTTCGGGCAGACGTCCTTCGGTGGGATCGGGACGCAGTCGCCGCCGACGACCTGGAGGCCGTCCGGCACCTGTTCCTGCACGCCCTCGAGGTTCGCGCACAGGTCGGGGATCTTGACGCACTCCTCGTCAACGAGCCGGTACCCCGCCGGCACGGTCTCCTGCGCGCCCTCGAGGTTCGGACACACGTCCGGCGTCGGCGGGATCTCGACGCAGTCGCCGTCTATGACCTGTAGGCCGTCCGGCACCTGCTCCTGCCGGCCGTCGATGTTGCCGCACAGGTCGGGAATCTGAACGCACATGCCGTTCTCAAGCCGATACCCGTCCGGCACAGTCTGCTGATCCCCGTCGATGTTCGAGCAGACGTCCTTCGGCGGGATCGGAATGCACTTGCCCCCGTCGAGCATCTGGCCCTCCGGCACCTGCGTCTGCACGCCGTCGATGTTCGGGCAGACATCCGCCGGAGGAATGTCGACGCACTTGCCGTTGTCGTCGATGTGCTGCCCGGGCGGCACGACCGGCTGCACACCGTCGATGTTGGGGCACAGGTCGGGCTCCGGGATGTTCGTGTTCGTGATCGTGCAGACGATCGCCTCGTCCCGGTGGACGCGGACCGGCACGGAACGCGTGTCACCCGCAGGCACCGCCGCGACGACAGCCCCCTTACCCGCGTCGGTCCTGCACGAGATCCCCGTGGTGTAGTCGCCGATCGTCGTCCCGGGCGCGGCCGACTCGCCGACGGTATGGGGTGTACCCCCGTTCGGCGATGCGCTGACCGCGATCGACCCTGTGTTGCCGCCGTCGCCGACGCCGGTGGCGTGCGCCGTTCCGTCGATCTCGAGGTCGAACGTGCCAGGGTCGTTGGCGGGGACGAGTTCCTTGACCACTGTGATCGTGCCCTGGCAACGGGGTGAGCTCTCGTTGGCGGTGACGCTCTTGCCGAGCAGGTGCCACGTGAGCGAGCCACTCGCCGGGAGCTGGGCGTTGAACACCTCGGGGTGGGTGCCCGGCTCGAACTCGTCGGGCTGCGTGCGATCGATGGGAGTGGGGTCGAACGCGTTGCTTCCCGTGGCGACGGGAAGGAACACGTTCCGCGCATTCGTGCTGGCGTAGCCGAAGTGCGCGAGGAACTTGCCGGGCTGGAACTGCTCGACGCAGCCGAGCGTCGGTGTCAGTGAGCCGGGCGCAGGCTCACTGACGCAGCCCTTCTGCCAGATCGCCTGGCCGTCGGTGTCCCAGTTCTGTCCCTTGACGGGATTGGTCAGCTTGTCGTAGACGTACGGCGGAATGATGTCGTCCGCGTGGCTCCGGTGGTTCGGCGTCAGGCTGCCGTCCGCGTTCACGGTAGCCACCTGGCCCTCGTACCGGCCTCCTCCGGTGGCGTGGCAGACCCGGATCTCGGTCGTGGCGTTGTAGAGCGTGCAGGTGGCCGCGCTGTCGCTCTTGAGGCCGGAGATCGTCGCGCCGGCGCCCTGGTTCGTGACCGTCCCGGAGCCGGCGCACGTCAGGTCGATGAAGCGGAACTTGTCCTTCGGCTGCTCGGTGAACTTGAACGTCGCAGACGCGCCCTCCGTGAGCGTCCACTGGAACGTGGCGACGCCGTTCGGGCCGACCGTCACGGACTTCCCCACGGAGGCGGGGTCGGCCGAGGGCAGCTTCCAGTCCTTGGCGCCCGTGAGGGTCGCGTCGAACCGCCAGCCCGTGGGGTCGTCGTCGAACTGGCCGTCGCCGTTCGAGTCCACCCTCTTCGTCACCGCGACCGACGACTCGCAGAGCTTCTTCGCGATTCCTGCCAGCGCGGCCTTCAGGTCGTCGAACTTCGTGACCAGCGTGTAGTCGGCCTTTCCGAACTCCGTCGCCGGGTACGCGTCGGACCCCGAGATGCCGATGATGCGGTCCCGAGAGTCCGCGTTGTTCAGGGCGGAGCCGACACCGACCGCGAAGATCTTCGTCGAGCCCCGAATCTGGTCCGCGTGGGTCAGCGCCCGGCTGTACCCGGTGCTCTCGATCGCAGCGGTGGTACCGAGCGTCACGGTGCCCTGGCCGGGAGAATCGCCCGGATGCGCGTCGTTGTAGGCCGTCGGGTCGCCGTCGGTGACGAACACGACCAGGTCGGCCTTGGGCAGGCCGGAGACGGATCCCGTGCCGCGCGTGCGCGCGAGCAGGAGCGCATCGTCCCAGTTCGTGTACCCGCCGGCTTGACCGGGGTTGCTCTGCACCGGGTTGTAGCCGGTCGAGATATAGTTCTCGAAGACGCCCCCGCCCGCGACGGACGCGCCGGTCACGGTCGTCCACGGCACACCGACCGCTGCGCGCGTGCTGAACTCCTGCACCTCGACCTGCGAGCCGGTGTCGGCGAGGGGCGCGAGGAACGCGCGTGCCGCATCGCGTACCTGGGCGATCGAGTTCGTCGGAGAGCGAATCGAGTACGACTCGTCGAGGACGAGGATCAGGTTCAGGCCGCAGCGAGGCTGAAGGTCGGGATTGGCCGTCGCTTGCGTGGCCCCGTTCGCGGCGCCGCCGGCGGCGATCAGCGCCAGCGCGGAGACGACGCCGGCCCCGAGGATGGCGAGGCGACGCTTGCTGGCGGGGAGATGCGGCATTCGCGGCGAGACCCCGGACCCTCAGGCTGAAAAGCCGGGGCTTGCTCGCTAGCCTTGCACATCGTCGTCGTTGTTACAAGAGACGACAGCTTGTTAGCCTGAGCGGTCGATGCCGAGGTTTGTCCCGGCGTGTGCCGCGCTCGCTCTCGCCGTCCTTACGGCCCCGCTCGCAGCGGGGGGAGGCACGGTGCTCGGTCACGGCGACCGCGTCCTCTCGGACGAGCGCTCGGTGACGCGCTGGTCGTACGTCGGCTACCCGGCTTTCGTCCGGGCTCGCCCGACGCTCGCCTCGCCGGCGATCGGGAGGCTGAGACTCGAGACCGAGGACGGCTTTCCCGAGGTCTACGTCCTTCTCCGCTCGCGGGTCACGTCCGACGGAAGCACGTGGGTTCAAGTCCGGCTGCCAGGCCGGCCGAACGGACGCACCGGCTGGGTCCCCGGGCGAGCGCTCGGACCTCCGAGCGTGAACCGCTGGACGCTGCGGATCGACCGCGCCCGGCTCGAGGCGACGCTCTACAAGGCGGGACACCGGATCTGGAGCGCGCCGGTCGGCATCGGCGCCCCGGGGAGCCCGACGCCCGCCGGCCGATACTGGATCCGCGAGCTGATTCGCCCGCCCGAGGGGACGATCTACGGGCCGTACGCCTTCGGCACGAGCGCCTACAGCCGGCTGTCGGAGTGGCCCGGCGGCGGCGTGGTCGGCATCCACGGGACGGACGAGCCCTGGCTGGTTCCCGGCCGCCCCTCGCACGGCTGCATCCGGATGCACAACGCCGACATCGCGTACCTCGCGCGCCACCTGCCGGTCGGCTCCTCGGTCGTGATCGTCTAGCGCGACCGTGGCTACGATCGCCGGGCGGGACGGGTTTCCCGCCGGACGCATGGACCAACCGCCCCTCTCCGCCCTCGTCGACGAGCTGCGCCGCCAGGAGCGGTTCCAGGCGTTCGCGGCCGCACTCCCGACGCGCGCGCGCGCCTCCGAGCCCATCTTCCCGCTCCTGCTCGCGGCGCTCCACGCCGAGCTCGCGCGCCCGCTCCTCGTGCTCCTGCCCGACGATGCGGACGCGCGCGACGCGGCCGAGGGAGCGTCGTGGTTCGCGGGGGACGGGGGCGTCGCGCTCCTGCCGGGCCGAGGCGTCGGCTGGGGCTCGGGCCTGACTCCGCCCCCGCACCTCGTCGGCGAGCGCTACCGGGCGCTCGACGTCCTCGAGGCGGGCGGTCTCGTCTGCGCCTCGGCCCACGCGCTCGGCGAATGGCTACCGCCCGTCGACGCCCGCCCGGCGCCGCTGCGTCTCCGTGTCGGGGACGAGCCCGGGATCGAGGCGCTCGCGGAGCACCTCGCGCTCGCGGGCTACGAACGGGTCGATCGCGTCGAGGAGCGCGGCCAGTTCGCGGTGCGCGGCGGCCTCGTCGACGTGTTTCCCTCGACCGGCCGCGAGCCGCTCCGCGTGGAGCTCTTCGGCGACGAGATCGAGCAGATCCGGGCGTTCTCGCCGTTCACGCAGCGCGCGCTCCACGCCGAGGAGCGGGCGGTTGTCCATCCGGCGGGCGAGCGCCGCCGCGACCTAGAGGAGCCCGAGCTCCCGGCGGACGAGGGCGAGGAGCGCGGCGTCGACGTGCCGTCCGACCTCGTGCCGCCGGTCGACCGCGCGCCCGACCTCGTCTGGGCGCCCGACGACGTGCGGCGCGTGTGGGAGGAGGACGACCTCGCGCCCGTCGACCTCGAGGGCGTGACCCAGCTTGACCCGTTTCCCCGCTCGCAGCCCCACAGCTTCGAGGCGCAACGGCCCGCGATCGCGGCGCGCGGCCTCAGCGAGGCGGAGAACGAGCTGGTCGGCCTCGTCCGGGCGGGAAACCGCGTCGTCGTCTCGTTCGCGCACCCCGGCGAGGCGCAGCGCCAGGCGGGGCTGCTGCGCAAGGTGGATGCCCCGCTGCTCGAGCCGGGCGAGGCGCTGCCCGGTGAGCCGGGGGTCCGATTCGCCGTCGTGCCCGCTCGGCGGGGCTTCGTCTCGCGCGAGCTCGGCATCGCGCTCCTGCCCGACACGCAGGTGTTCCGCAAGCGCCCACCGCGCGCCGACGCGCGCCTCGGGCGCGCCCTCGCGAGCTTCGCCGAGCTGCGGCTCGGGGACTTCGTCGTGCACGAGGACCATGGGATCGGGAAGCTCCTCGGCTTCGACACCAAGGAGGTCGCGGGCGTCACCCGCGACTACCTCCACCTCGCGTTCCGTGGGGAGGACCGCCTCTTCGTCCCGCACGAGCAGGTCGGCAAGCTCTCGCGCTACATCGGCGCGGACGCGTCGGCGCCGGTGCTCTCGAAGCTCGGTGGCAAGGCCTGGCAGAACCTCAAGGCGCGGGCGCGCGCATCGGTCCGCGAGCTCGCGGGCGAGCTGCTGCAGCTCTACGCGCAGCGGCAGCGGGCCGAGGGCACGGCCCACTCGCTCGAGAGCGACTGGCTCGAGCGGCTCGAGGCGTCGTTCCCGTACCGCGAGACCGACGACCAGCAGCGCGCGATCGAGGCCGTCAAGGAGGATCTCGAGGCGCCGCGCCCGATGGACCGGCTCGTCTGCGGGGACGTCGGCTTCGGCAAGACCGAGGTCGCCGTGCGCGCGGCGTTCGCGGTCGCCGTCAACGGCCGTCAGGCGCTCGTGCTGTGCCCGACCACGATCCTCGCGGAGCAGCACTGGAACACCTTCCGGGAGCGATATCGCGACTTCCCGGTCCGGGTCGAGATGGTGTCGCGGTTCCGCCGGCCGGCGGAGGTGAAGCAGGTATTGCGCGAGTTCGCCGAGGGGAAGGTGGAGGTGCTCGTCGGCACGCACCGGATCCTCTCGCGGGACGTCATCCCCAAGGAGCTCGGGCTCGTCGTCGTCGACGAGGAGCAACGATTCGGCGTCCGGCAGAAGGAGCTTCTGCGGGCGCTGCGACTCGAGGTCGACGTGCTCGCGCTGTCGGCGACCCCGATTCCGCGAACCCTCCACATGTCGCTCTCGGGGCTCCGCGACATCTCCGTGATCGAGACGCCTCCCGAGGGCCGCCGGGCGATCCGGACGACCGTCGGCGAGCTGGACGAGGAGCTCGTGCGGCTCGCGCTCGAGCGGGAGCACGCACGCGGCGGGCAGTCCTTCTACCTCCACAACCGCGTCGAGTCGATCGACGAGGCGACGGAGAAGCTGCGGCAGCTGTGTCCGAAGCTCCGGTTCCTCGTCGCACACGGCCAGATGGCCGAGCGCGAGCTCGAGGAGCGGATGCACGCCTTCCTCGCGGGCGACGCCGACGTCCTCGTCTCGACGACGATCATCGAGTCGGGGATCGACATCCCCCAGGCCAACACGCTGATCGTCGAGCGCGCCGACACGCTCGGGCTCGCGCAGCTGTACCAGATCCGCGGCCGCGTGGGCCGCTCGGACGTGACCGCGCACGCGTACCTCTTCTACCCCGACGCGACCGAGCTGACGCCGGAGGCGAGGGCGCGGCTGGCGACGCTCGCCGACCACACCGAGCTCGGTGCGGGCTTCCAGATCGCGATGCGCGACCTCGAGATCCGCGGCGCGGGCGACCTCCTCGGCGCGGAGCAGTCGGGGCATGTGGCCGCGCTGGGCTTCGAGCTGTACGTCGAGATGCTCGACGAGGCGGTCGCCGAGCTCTCCGGCCAGGCGCGTGTGGTGGCCCGGCCGGTGCGGATCGACGCGCGCGTCGACGCATACGTGCCGGCGGCGTACGTCCAGGCGGAGGCGCTCAAGATCGACCTGCACCGGCGCATCGCCCTCTCCGAGCACGAGGACGAGCTGCGCGAGCTCCGCGCCGCGACGGAAGACCGCTACGGGCCCCTGCCGGAGCCGGTCGAGAACCTGTTCCGCCTCCAGGAGGCGCGCCTCGCGCTCGCGCTCGTGGGCGCGGACTACCTCGTGTTCCGCGGCGGCCGGGTCACCGTCGGGCCGGTCGGGCTCGCGGCGTCCGAGCTCCGTGCGCTGCGGGCCCGGGCGGAGATCGCGGTCTACAGCTCGGCCCGGCAGGAGGTCGCGATGCGGGCCGACGGGCTGGAAGGGGCGCTCGCGCTTGCCGATGCTATCGTTGCCGCTCGTCGGGACGCCTGAGCACGAGGCACACGCCCGTGTCCGTACCTTTTCCGAACCCGACGTAACGCGTCCGTAACCGCCCGTCGCCTACAAAGAGGACCTCGATGAAGCGCTCGCTCATGCTCGCCGCCGCGGCTCTCGCCGTGCTCACCGTCGTCGCCGCCGGGTGCGGGGACACCGACGAGGTGCCGTCCGACGCGGTCGCCGTCGTCGACGGGACGCCGATCTCCAAGTCGACGCTCCAGGACCTCCTCTCGCGGACGAAGAAGACCTACGCGGCGCAGAAGCGGCAGTTCCCCAAGGCGGGCACCTCCGAGTACCAGTCCCTCCAGACCCAGGCGGTCGCCTTCCTCGTGCAGCGGCAGGAGTACGCGCGCGAGGCCGACAAGCTCGGTGTGAAGGTCACGGACGCCCAGATCCAGAAGAAGGTCGACGACGTCCGCAAGCAGTACTTCGGGGGGGACCAGAAGAAGTTCGAGGCGGGGCTCAAGGCGCAGGCGTACACGCTCGCGGCGCTCCGCGAGGACGCACGCGCGCAGCTCGTCTCCGAGGGGATCTACAAGGACATCACGAACGACGTGAAGGTCTCCGACGGGGAGGCGCAGCAGTACTACGACGACAACATCGACCGCTACAAGGTCGCGGAGTCGCGCGAGGTGCGCCACATCCTCGTCAAGACGAAGGCCGAGGCGGACAAGCTCCACGACGAGCTCGAGAACGGCGCGGACTTCGCGACGCTCGCGAAAGAGAACTCGCAGGATCCGGGCTCGAAGGACCAGGGCGGCAGGCTCACGGTCAGCAAGGGCCAGACCGTCGCTCCCTTCGACAAGGCCGCGTTCTCGCTCCACACGAACGAGCTCTCCGATCCCGTCAAGACGCAGTACGGGTATCACCTGATCGAGCCGCTGAGCGACGTCAAGCCCGGCTCGGTGACGCCGTTCGGGCAGGTCAGGGCCCAGATCAAGTCCCAGCTGCTCCAGCAGAAGAAGAGCGACGCGGTCGACAAGTGGGTCGCGACGGTCGACAAGGAGTACAAGGACAAGGTGACCTACGCGACGGGCTACGAGCCACCCGACACCACCGCGACCGACACCGGCACGACGGACGGCTAGCAGCCGGCCCGTGGCCGCGCCGAACGCGCTCGACGAGCTCAGGGAGCTGACCGCGCTCCTGCGGGTCGAGTGCCCGTGGGACCGCGAGCAGACGGCGCGCACGATCGTCCCGCACACGGTCGAGGAGGCATACGAGGTCGCGGAGGCCGCGCTCGCGGACGACCCGGCGAAGCTCCGCGACGAGCTGGGCGACCTGCTCTTCCAGGTGTTCTTCCTCTCGCGCCTGCTCGAGGAGCAAGGGGAGGGCGATCTCGACGACGTGGCCCGGGAGGTCCACGAGAAGCTCGTCCGTCGCCACCCCCACGTCTTCGGCGAGGCGAAGGCGGACACGCCGGCCCGCGTGCGCGCGCGCTGGGAGACGATCAAGGCCGAGCAGGAGGGGCGCGAAGGCGTCTTCCACGACGTGCCCGACTCCCTGCCCGCCCTCCTCCGTGCACGCAAGGTGCAGCGCCGCGCGGCCGCGGTGGGCTACGACTGGCCGGACCTCGAGGGCCCGTCGGCGAAGGTGCGCGAGGAGCTCGACGAGCTGCTCGCAGAGGTCGAGCGCGCGGGACGGCCTCGTCCCGAGACCGAGCCGGACCGTCGCGTCGAGGCCGAGCTCGGCGACCTGCTCTTCACGATCGTGAACCTCGCCCGGTTCGTGAACGTCGACCCCGAGCTCGCGCTGCGCGCGACGACGGGTCGCTTCGTGAGGCGCGTCGAGCTCGCCGAGCGGCTCGCCGCCGAGGCCGGCGAGACCTGGACGGAGCTCGACCTCGACGGGCAGGAGCGCTGGTACGAGCGGGCGAAGGCGGTCCTGCTCGCCTCCGCGGACGAGCGCCAGCGGCCGTAGTAGGATCCGGCCGAGCCGGTCCGGGAGGCATGCGATGGCGGTCGACTACTTCATCAAGTTCGACGGCATCAAGGGCGAGAGCGCCGATGTCAAGCACAAGGACGAGATCGACGTCGAGTCGTGGAGCTTCGGGGAGACGCACCCCGGAAGCCCCGGCGTGGGCGGCGGAGGCGGCGGGGCCGGCAAGGTCTCGGTGCAGGACTTCCACTTCGTGACGAGGCTGAACAGGGCGAGCGCCGGCCTGATCAAGGCCTGCACCACGGGACAGCACATCAAGCTGGCGACGCTGACGGCCCGCAAGGCCGGCAAGGGCCAGCAGGACTACCTCACGTTCAAGTTCCACGACGTCCTCGTCAGCTCGTTCCAGACGGGCGGCTCCGAGGGCGCCGACCTCCTGCCGACCGACCAGGTCTCCTTCAACTTCGCCAAGTTCGAGGTCCAGTACAAGCCGGAGAAGGCGGACGGCTCCCTCGGAGCCGCGGTCGATTTCGGGTACGACCTGAAGACGAACAAGACCTTCTAGCCAGGTTCGGCCGGCCGTGGAGCCAGTCCGCGCCGTCCCTCCGCCGGGCCGGCCCGAGCCTCCGCGCGCGGAGAGCGTGCAGGAGGCCGTGGAGCTCGCTCGGCTGCTGCGGGAGGCGGGCTACGAGGCGGACCTGATCCAGGAGCGGCTGGCGACCGGCGACCAGCTCCTCGCGCGCTCTCCCGAGCTGCCGTCGTACCTGCGACGGCTCGGCGACGCGGACGCGCTGGCCGTGCTGCTGCGGCTCTTCCTGCTCGGCGTTCCCGTCGCGCGGACGCGTCTCGACGGTCTCGTGGACGGGCGGCTGCGGGCGCGACTCGCGACCGTGGGCCTGCTCGTCGAGGGACCGGACGGTGTCCACGGCGCGGCACGGCTCGTCCCGCACGACGAGCTGTTGATTGCGTCCGACCACGCAGGGTCGGCCGAGGCGCACGCCGACCACGTGCCCGGCGTGCACCGCCCTTCGGTCGCCCTCGCGCACCTCACCGTCCGCGGGCATGGCGAGCGCGCGCTCGACCTCTGCACGGGCAATGGGATCCAGGCGATTCTGCTCGCCGCGCACGCCGAGCGCGTGGTCGCGACCGACGTGAGCCCGAGAGCGCTCGCCTACGCGGAGTTCAACGCGGCTCTGAACGGCGTCCGCAATGTCGAGACGCGGGCCGGGAGCTTCTTCGAGCCGGTCGAGGGGGAGCAGTTCGACCTCGTCGTCGCGAACCCGCCCTACGTCGTCTCGCCCGAGAGCGCGTACCTGTTCCGGGACAGTGGCCTCCCCGGTGACGCGGTCTCGGAGCACGTCGTCCGCTCGGCGCCCGCCGTGCTCGCCCCGGGTGGGTTCGCCTGCCTGCTCGTCGCGTGGGCGCTCGATCCCGACGACCCCGCCGCCCGCCCCCGCCGCTGGCTCGAGGGAGCCGGCTGTGACGCGTACCTCCTCCACACCTCGACGGACGATCCGATCGAGACCGCGACCGTGTGGAACCGGGACCTGCTCGACCGCCCCGAGGCATACGCCGCGGCGCTCGACCGCTGGCTCGCGTACTACCGCGAGCTCGGGATCGAGCAGCTCGGCTATGCCTGCCTCGTCCTGCGCAAGCGCGCCGACGCGCGCGACGGGTGGCTCGAGGCGCAACCCCTCCCGCAGGCGGCCCTCCGCCCCGCCGGGCGCCACGTGCGAGCCCTCTTCGAGACGCACGATCGGCTCTCGGGGCTCGGCTCCGACGACGGGCTCCTCAACCGGCGCCTCCGCGTCGCCGACGACGCCGTCGTCACGCAGGACACGCGCTTCCACGACGGCCGCTGGCAGCCGGAGAGCCTGACGCTCCGGCTCGAGCGCGGGCTGCCCTTCACCGCAGAGCTCGATCCTCGGACGGCGCGCCTCGTGCGCTGCCTCGACGGCTCGAGGACGCTTGCCGAGGCGCTCCACGACGCGGTCGCGCCAGCCGAGCGCGCCACGGGGCTCTCCCTCGCCCGGCAGATGCTCGAGGTCGGCTTCCTCGAGCTCGGCGACTGAGGCCGCGGCGCAGAGCGCCTGGGGCCTGGCGCCGGTTGCGGCCGCGCGGACCGGGGCGAGACCCTAGTGTTCTCCCGTGAGCAGGAGAGCCTCGTGAGCGAGATCGTCCACGTCCACGGCCGCCAGGTGCTCGACTCCCGGGGCAACCCGACCGTCGAGGTCGAGGTCGGCCTCGACTCGGGCGCGTTCGGCGTCGCTGCAGTGCCCTCGGGCGCCTCGACGGGCGAGCACGAGGCCGTGGAGCTCCGCGACGACGGCTCCGAGTGGCTCGGCAAGGGCGTCTCGCGGGCGGTCGCACACGTCGGCGGCGAGATCGCGGAAGCCGTCCTCGGGCTCGATGCGGGCGACCAGCGCGGCATCGACAGGCTCCTGGTCGACCTCGACGGCACGCCCACGAAGGCGCGGCTCGGCGCGAACGCGATCCTCGGGACCTCGCTCGCCGTCGCGAAGGCCGCCGCAGCCGACGCGAGCGTGCCGCTCTACCGGTGGGTCGGCGGCACGAACGCGAACGTCCTCCCGGTCCCCCTCCTCAACGTCGTGAACGGCGGCGCGCACGCGCAGAACAGCCTGGACTTCCAGGAGTTCATGCTCGTCCCCGCGGGTGCCGAGAGCTTCTCGGAGGCGCTGCGGATCGGCAGCGAGACGTACCAGCACCTGAAGAGGCTGCTCGTCGAGCGGGGCCTGTCCACGGGGGTCGGCGACGAGGGTGGCTTCGCACCGGACTTCGACTCGGCCTACGAGGCCTGCGAGGCGATCCTCGAGGCGGCCGAGCGCGCGGGGCACCGCGACAAGGTCGCGCTCGCGCTCGACCCGGCCACGAGCGAGCTCTACGACGACGGCGCCTATCGGCTCGAGCGGCAGGGGGGCACGCTCGACACGGCCGGGATGATCGCGCTCTGGGCCGACCTCTGCGACCGCTTTCCGATCGTCTCGATCGAGGACGGCCTCGGTGAGTCGGACTGGGAGGGATGGCAGACGCTCACCGACCGGCTCGGCGGCCGCGTCCAGCTCGTCGGCGACGACCTCTTCGTGACGAACGTCGAGTTCCTCCGCCGGGGCATCGCCGAGCGCGTCGCGAACGCGATCCTCGTCAAGGTCAACCAGATCGGCACGCTCACGGAGACGCTCGACGCGGTCGAGCTCGCCCACCGGAACGGCTACCGCGCCGTGATGTCGCACCGCTCCGGAGAGACGGAGGACACGACGATCGCCGACCTCGCCGTGGCGACGAACGCCGGTCAGATCAAGACGGGGGCGACGGCGCGCTCGGACCGGGTCGCGAAGTACAACCAGCTCCTGCGCATCGAGGAGGAGCTCGCCGACGACGCGAGCTACCCGGGCTGGGACGCGTTTCCCAGGGCGGCCTCCTGAGCGGCCGGCCGTCTACGCTGACGGCGGTGACGAGCCACACCCGGCGGACGAAGATCGTCGCGACGATCGGGCCGGCCTCGTCGAGCGCCGCGGTCGTCGAGGCGCTGATCGAGGCCGGCATGGACGGCGCGCGCCTGAACCTCTCGCACGGGACGCACGAGGACCACGCCCACACCGCGGAAGTCGTGCGCGCGGCCGAGGGCGAGGCCGGCCGCTCGATCGCCCTGATCGCCGACCTACAGGGGCCAAAGCTGCGCGTCGGCGACCTCGAGGAGGAGGTCACGCTCGCGGACGGCGACACGGTCGTGATCGCGGGCGAGGACGTCGCGGAGGCCGACGACCTGCCCGTCAGCCCCTCGGTGCTCGGCTCGGTCCTCCGCGCCGGACACGAGGTGCTGATCGACGACGGGCACATCCGCCTGCGGGTGGAGCGCGTCGAGCGCGGACGCGCGTCCTGCACGGTGGTCGTCGGGGGCGCCGTGAGCGCGCACAAGGGCGTCAACCTGCCCGGTGTCCCGCTGCCGATCCCTTCGCTGACGCGCAAGGACCTCGACGATCTCGAGTTCGCGCTCGGGCTGGGGGTCGACTACGTGGCGCTCTCGTTCGTGCGCTCGGCCGCCGACGTGCGGGCGCTCCGCACGCTGATCGAGGCGCGCGCGTCGTTGGCATGGGTGATCGCGAAGATCGAGAAGGCCGAGGCGGTCGCCGCGCTCGACGAGATCCTCGCCGAGACGCACGGCGTGATGGTGGCGCGCGGGGATCTCGGAGTCGAGATCGGCGCCGCCGAGGTGCCGCTCCTCCAGAAGCGGATCATCCAGGCGTCCCTCGAGCGCGGGAAGCCCGTGATCACCGCGACACAGATGCTGGAGTCGATGGTCCACTCGCCGGAGCCGACCCGCGCCGAGGCGTCGGACGTCGCGAATGCGATCCTCGACGGCACCTCGGCGATCATGCTCTCGGGCGAGACCGCGGTCGGCGAGCACCCCGTGGAGGCGGTGCGCGTGATGGACCGGATCGCGCTCGCGGTCGAGCCGAGCCTCGACTACCGCCACGAGCTGCCGAGCGCCGAGGACGACCCGACCATCGATCAGGCGCTCTCGAATGCCGCGTGCGACGTGGCCGAGGCGCTTTCGGCGGCGGCGATCCTGGTGCCGACGTTCTCGGGGCATACCGCATCCGCCGTCGCCCGTCTCCGTCCGCAGCGCCCGATCGTCGCGTTGACGCACAAGAGCGAATCGCTGCGCCACCTCGCCCTCGAGTGGGGGGTGACGCCGGTCTCGATCCCGGAGACGTCGGACGTGGAGGACCTCTGGTCGCGCTCCGTCGTGGCAGCACGGGAGGCAGGCGTCCTCTCGCCGGGCGATCGCGTCGTGATCACGGCAGGCACCGCCGTGAACCTTCCCGGCTCGACCAACGTGATCAAGGTCGACGTCGCGTAGACAGGGGGCCGGCGGGCGACGTCGAAGACCGTCGCGTGCCGGAGCGGCGTGAGGGGAGACGACGGAAGCAGCGAGCACGTCGGCGCAGGCCGGCGCGCCCCCACGTCCCTCGCTGGCTGCTCCCGCTCGCGGTGCTCGGCGTCGTCGCCTTCCTCTACGTCCGGCCGATCGACTCGTACCTCGAGACGCGGAGCCAGCTCGACGAGCGACGCGCCGAGGTGGCCCAGCTTCGCGCACAGCGCGCCAGGCTGAACGGCCGGCTCGAGCAGGAGACGAGCGTCGAGGGGCTCGCCCGCCAGGCGCGGAGGATCGGCTACGTCCGCCCCGGCGAGCACCTGTTCATCGTCGAGGGCACTGCCGCCTGGGCCAAGAGACACGCGGGCGGCTGAGCCGCCGCGGGGTGGCTACCGTCCACGGTGTGGACGATCGCGCCGTCGTCGCCGCGCAGCTGGGCCGGGAGCCGCGCGCCTTCCGGCGGGTGGTCGTCCGCTGCCCGTTCGGCGGGCCGGCGGTGACGGAGCAGGAGCCGTACGCCCCCGACGGCGAGCCGTTCCCGACGACCTACTGGCTGACGTGCCGCCATCTCGTCGCCGCCGTCTCGCGCCTCGAGGCGGCCGGCGGGGTCGAGCGGTGGAGCGCCACGGTGGCGGCGGACCCGTCGCTTCGGGCCGAGCTCGAACGGGCGACGGAGGACCAGCGTGCGATCCGGCGCGAGCTGGCCGACGGGGCGCGCCCGGACGGGGGCGCCTCCCTCGACCTCGGAATCGGCGGGTCGCGGAACCCGCAGGCGCTCAAGTGCCTTCATGCGCACGTCGCGTTCGCGCTGGCGAGGCCGGGCTACGCGCTCGGCGAGGCGGTGCTCGCCGAGGTGCCCGAGCCGTGGCCGGAGCAGTGCTGCAGCGACCTCTCGTTAGCATCGCGCGGATGACGACGGTGGACGCCGCGCGGCGGGAGTGGGCCGAGGGTCATCGCCGGTTCGTGCAGGAGACCGCGTCGGACCCCGTCCGCGCCGATGTCCTGCACCGTCAGCTCGACGTCGTCTCGGACGAGCTACGCAGGCGCGTGGGGGGCACGTTCACGCTCGCGGAGCTCGCCGCCGCGTACGGCGACGCGGACGGCTGGATCCTCACCGTGCTCGGTGAGCAGGCCCCGTCGCGGGGCTGGGCCGGCACCGCGAGCCTCGCCGGCGATGCGGCGTTCCACGCCTACAGCCGGGCGGCGCAGGACTACGCGCCGTGAGCCTCGGCCAGGACGAGCGTCTCGCGCGTCGCGCGGCTCGCAGGCGCCGCAGATGGCCGCGAGTGCTCGCCGCCGTGGCCGGGGCGGTGATCCTCTTCGCGCTCGGCGTCGCCCTCGGCCTGGCCCTCGACGATCGCCCGGTGCCGGGCGGCACGCAGACGTTCGTCCGCACGCTGGAGCCACTGCCGCAGCGCGCTCCCTAGTTGCGTGGGGGAACTCCTGGTTCCCCCACGAGCCCCCTCCTCCGGGTGGACGGTCCCGCGAGCGTCGGGTTGGCCTCCCGGGCGAATGAATCGCCCTCCGGCCGCAATCCAGAGCGGCCTCTGACGGGATTTCCCTCGACTAGAGCTCTTCCGAGGCCTGGAGGAGGCCGGCGACGATCACCGCGATCGCCGCGACGAGGCTGATCCAGATGCCGATCCCGCGGTGCGCGAAGAAGAAGTCGTCGGGGATCGAGATCACGCGCACGAGCACGAAGATCGTCGCGAGCGCGCCGAGCGCGACGGTGACGAGGCTCTGCGGCAGGGCCGCGGGGGGCTCGATCCCGATCTCGCGCAGCACCACGACGAGCACCACGGCGAGCCCCACGAACAGGGTGAGCTTGCCGAGCACGCCGGTGTTCCAGCCGAGCACGGAGATCGTCACGCCCTGTCCCTCGCCCGTGTACCAGCCGGTGAACGCGGATACCGCGAGCACGATCCCGGCGACGAGAGCCAGCCCGTCCCCCAGGCCGTAGAGGCCCGGGTCGAAGCGCCGTTCCCGGATCATGGCGGCAGAGTATCCCCGACGCCCGCGGCGCTTGCGCGGCCGTATGCTTCCCGCGTGGCCGAGGAGGGACGCCAGGGGGCCCGCAGAGGAACCGCGCACACGCTCGGGCACGACCCACCGCGGCTCGACCCGGACGCGATTCGCCACTCGTACCGCGTGCATCGCGCGCGCCGCGCCGCCCGCGTCGCGCACCGCCGCCGGACGCGCATGGCGGGAGCGCGTTTCTGGATCGTCCTGCTGCTCCTCATGGCGGCCTGCGCGGCGCTCGCGACGACGACGTGGCGCGAGATCGGCCGGCTGTTCGGGCTGTAGCGCCGGCCCGCCCGGCCACCGGGGCGCGACTCGCGGTATGGGTGCTCGCAGCGCTCGTCGCGCTCAGCGTGCCCATGATCCTCGTCGTGAACGGCTTCCGGGTGCTCGCCACCGACAGGTTCGTAGCGTGGGAACTCGGCCGCGACGGCTTCCCGCCCGATCTCTACGGGCTCGACACCGAGCAGCGGACTGCGCTCGCGAAGCTCGGGCTGCGGTCGATCCGTCCCGGCTCGGACGGCATCGTCCTGCTCGAGCGCGCGACGCTGCCGAACGGCTCACCGGCGTTCGTCCAACGCGAGCTGACGCACATGCAGGACGTCCGCACGCTGTTCGGCGCGGCCCTCCGTGCCCAGCTGGTCGCGGTCGTCGCGATCGCGGCGCTCGGTCTCCTGCTCCTGCGGACGCGCCTGCGCACCGCGGTGCCGGCCGGCCTGCTCGCGGGTGCCCTCGCGACGCTCGCGATCGCAGTGCTCGCCGTGCCGCTGATCCTCCTCGGCTTCGACGAGTTCTTCACGCGATTCCACGAGATCTTCTTCTCCGGCGACTCCTGGCAGTTCTCGAACGCGGACACGCTGATCCGGATCTACCCGGAGCGGTTCTGGGTCGACGTGTCGCGCATCACGGCCGCGCTCGCCGTCGGGCAGGCGCTGCTTCTCGCGCCGCTCTCCTGGTGGTGGTTGCGGGCCATGCGGCGGAGGGAGACGTGATCGACCTCCGGCGTCCAGAGAGCGCGCCGGTGCTCAGGATCGGCCACCGCGGAGCGGCCACCCTCGCACCCGAGAACACGCTTCGCGCGTTCCGTGCCGCCGTCGAGCACGGGGTCGACCTCGTCGAGTTCGACGTTCTCGACCTGCCCCGCGGGCCGCTCGTGCTCGCGCACTCCGACCATCTCGACGAGGTCAGCCACGGCGTGGCGCAAGGCTCCGTGCGGGCCCGCTCGCTCGAGGAGCTGCGCGAGGTGGCGCCCGAGCTGCCGACGCTCGAGAACGCGCTCGAGTACTTCGTCGACGAGGCGCCGGAGGTCGGGCTCCACGTCGACCTCAAGCTCACGACGCGCGTCGACGAGCTGTGCGCAGCGCTCGCGCGGTTCGGCGTCGCGGAGCGCACGGTCGTCTCGTCGTTCCACATGCCGACGCTCCGCGAGACGGCGCGACTCGCGCCGGACGTCGCCATCGGGTTCACGTTCCCGGAGGACCGCTTCGAGGTCTCCCGGCGGCCGGCCCTGCACTCTCTCGTCGGGAAGGGGCTCTCGGCGGCGCGCGCGGTTGTCCCCCGCCTGCTGCCGCGGATGGTCGCGCGGGCCGGTGCGACGACGCTGATGCTCCAGCATCGGCTTGCGACCCGCGCGGCGATCGGGCGGATGCGAGCGCTGGGCATCCCGGTGCTCGCGTGGACGGTCGATGACCCCGCGGAGCTCGAGCGAGTCGTCGCCGCGGGGGTCGACGGTGTCATCACGAACGACCCGCGGATCTTCGCGCGCGGCTGAGCGTCGCTGCACGGGTGTCCGTCGGACGGGCCGCTACACTCACCCGCGGATGCGCCGTCTGGCAACCCTCGCGATTCTTCCCTGCTCAGTTGTGCTTTTTGTCGCGTTCTCGGCAACCGCCGGCGCGGACGAGGGCATCCCCACGACGCCGACGGTGCCGCCGCCGATCGACGAGCCGACGACTCCGTTCCCGAAGGAGCCGTCCGTCACGCCGCCCACCACGCGGCTGATCCAGCCCGGCGTCACGATCGGCGGCTTGCTCGTGGGGGGCTTCACGAAGAAGGAGGCACGCGAGCTCGTGCTGCGGCGCTTCAACCGCCCGGTGACGCTCGTCGTCTCGCCGGCGCGGAAGCTGCGCGTGCCGGCGAAGAAGCTCGGCGCCTCGCTGAACCTCCACAAGGCGGTCGGGCTCGCGGTCAGGGTGCGCCAGCCGGGCTATCACGTGCCGCTCGAAGTCAATGTCGCCCGCGGGAAGCTCGGTCGCTTCCTCAGCGGCCTCGCGCACGAGACCGACCGCGCGCCGGTGGACGCCGCGCTGAAGCTCGACGGCGTCCATCCGGTCGCGCGGAAGTCGTCGCCCGGACGCCGCCTCAAGTCGGTCGTCGCGAGCCGCGAGATCTCCCTCGCGCTCCGCAAGCACCTGCGCGATCCGATCGAGGTGCCGTATCAGGAGCTCCACCCGGCGGTGACAGAGCAGGATCTCGACACCGCGATCGTGATCGAGCGCGGCTCGAACAGGCTGCTCTACTACAAGAATCTAAGGCTCGCGCGCACGTTCCACATCGCGACCGGGCAGGCCGCCTATCCGACGCCGATCGGCGACTTCGAGATCGTCAACATGCAGCGGAATCCATGGTGGTACCCGCCGGAGGGCTCGGCGTGGGCCGAGGGTGAGCAGCCCGTCCCGCCGGGGCCGGGCAACCCGCTCGGCACCCGCTGGATGGGCATCTCGGCGCCGTACGTCGGCATCCACGGGACGCCCGACGCGGCATCGGTCGGCTATTCCGCCTCGCACGGGTGCATCCGGATGCTGATCCCCGAGGCCGAGTGGTTGTTCAACCACGTCGACCTCGGGACGCCCGTGTTCATCGTTCGCGCGTGACCGGAAAGGTCCAGCGGGTCGGCCAGGTGATCGCGATCGCCGGCGTCGCGACGCTGCTCGGGCTCGTGGTGTGGAAGGTCGCGTTCGACAACGAGCAGGGGGCGGCGGACAAGCTTGCAAAGGGCGAGCTCGTCCACGCGCCGCCGTTCGCCCTCGACCGCCTCGACCGCGAGGGCACGCTGTCGCTCGCCGCGCTGCGCGGCAAGCCGCTCGTCGTGAACTTCTGGGCCTCGTGGTGCGGCCCGTGCAAGGACGAGGCGCCCGTCCTCCAGCAGACGTACGAGCGCTACCGCAAGCAGGGGCTCGTCGTGCTCGGCGTCGACGTGAAGGACTTCCGCGAGGACGCGCGCCGGTTCATGCGGCGGTACGGGATCACGTACCCGGTCGTCTACGACGGGAAGGGGTCGACGATCGGCCGCTGGGGGATCCAGGGCTACCCGGAGACATTCTTCGTCGACCGCACGGGGAAGCTCGTCGGCGAGCGGATCGCGGGCGCGGTCGACATCGAGCGGAACCGCGAGGCGTTCGAGCGCGGCGTCGCGCTCGCGCTCGGCGATCAGTCGTGACCCGCGCGCTCGCGCTCTGCG
>DATBET010000020.1:0-28458 GCA_036558885.1 Gaiella sp. | reverse complement strand
GGCCTGCAGGACCTTCGCCTCGGGGAACGCCTTCGCGACGGCGAGCGAGCCCTGGTACGCGGCCTGGTTGTAGCCGTAGTCGTTCTTCGGCCCGACGTAGAGGAAGCCGATGGTCAACTGCTTGGCGCCGTGCACGCTGCCCGCGAACCCCGCAGCGAGGACGAGGCTCACGAGGACGAGCGACGCCCAGATGAAGTGTCTCTTCATCACGAGCTCCTTCCGGGTCGACGCGGACATCGGCTCAGGCACCGGCCGTCCCGAACACCGCCCGAATCTCGTCGGGCGCGCGCTGGGCACGCCCGCGACTCGTGGCGACGAGGATCGCCAGGGTGAGGATGTACGGCGTCATGTTCAGCAGGAACGGCGAGATGTCCACGCCGCGCGCCTGCAACTGGAGTTGCAGCGAGACCGCGCCCCCGAAGACGAACGCGCCGGCCGTCGCTTTGAGTGGGTTCCAGGCCGCGAAGATCACGAGCGCGACCGCGACGAAGCCGCGGCCGACCGTGACGTTCTCGACCCAGTTGAGCGTGTAGGCAAGGACGAGCTGCGCACCGCCCACGGCGGCGAGCGCCCCGCCCGCCATGACGGCGAGGTAGCGCACGCGGCTCGGTGAGTGCCCGTAGGCGAAGGCGACAGCGCCGCTCTCACCGGTGGCGCGGAGGACGAGCCCCCAGCGCGTGTACTTGAGGAAGACCCAGAGAAGTGGCCCGAGCGCGAGGCCGCAATACGTCAGGATGTCGTGGTCGAAGAGGATCGGCCCCATGAACGGCAGGTCCGAGAGGAGCGGGATCGGGACGGGGTTCAGGGGGTTGACTTCCTTGGCGACGTAGTCCGAGCCGAGAGCCGCCGTGACACCCAGGGCGAGGAACGTGATCGCAAGCCCGGTCGCGAGCTGGTTCGCGCGTCGGGTCACCACGAAGAACGAGTGCAGGCAGCCCATCAACAGGCCGACTCCTATCGCTGCGGCGACCCCGAGCCACGGGCTTCCCGACGCCGACGCGGTGGCGAACGCCGCGAGGGCGCCCACGAGCATGCACCCCTCCGTGCCGAGGTTGATCACGCCGGACCGCTCCGCGATGACCTCCCCCTGGGCGGCGAAGAGCACCGCTGTGCCTGATCGCACCGCGCCGATGAGGACGTCCTCGACGAACATCAGCCCTCGGCCCGACGCGTTCCCCCGCGGAGCCCGAGCACCGCGAGGACGACGAGTGCCATCAGGATGTACACCGAGGTCGACGGCAGGTTGTGGTCGATCTGCAAGGAGTCGCCCGCGATCGAGATCGAGGCCAGCAGCAGGGCGGCAGGGAGGATCTCCAGCGGGCGATGGCCGACCAGCCAGCTCGCGAGGAAGCCGATATAGCCGAACCCGACGCCGATGCCCGGCCTGAGCCGCCCCTCGATTCCCGTCAGCTCGATCATGCCGCCCAGGCCCGCCAGGGCGCCGCCTGCCACGAGCGCGATGAACAACGTGCGCCGCACGGCGATCCCGCTTCGCCGCGCCGCCTCGGGGTTGCCGCCGAGCACGCGCGCCCGGAAGCCCCAACGCGTGAAGTCGAGCACCACCCACACGACCACCGCGGCGAGGAGCGCGAGGGGAATCCCCAGATGGAGTTGGGTCAGCCCGTAGACCGGGAGACGGGCACTGCCCTCGAACTCGGCTGTCTGCGGAAGGTTCGAATAGTTGGCCGGGTCCTTCCAGGGGCCGAAGACGAGGTAGCCGAGCATGAGCGGCGCGACGAAGTTGAGGAGCAGCGTCGACAGCGCCTCGTTGAGGCTCAACCACACCTTCAGGACGGCTGCGATGCCGGCCCAGACGAGCCCGCCGAGCGCGCCCAGCACCCCGAGCAGCGGCAGCAGAACCGTCGCCGGCAACTTGTCGTCGAGGGCGAGCGCGGCGCCGGCGGCGAAGACCATGCCCGCGACGAACTGTCCCTCTCCGCCGATGTTGACGAGACCCGCCCGGGCGGGCACGGCCACGGCCAGACCCGTGAAGACGAACGGCGTCGCGCGGATGAGCGTGTCGTCGAGCGACACGTCGAAGAGTTGCGAGATCGCGACGAACCCGACCAGGAGGAGCAGCGGCAAGACCAGCGCGTGCAGGAGCTCCAGATCGACGACGTGTCGCCGGTGGAGCGCGGCCTCGTGACCCGTCGCGATCACGCGGCCATTCCCAACATGAGGCTGCCGACCTCGTGGCGGGTTGTCTCGCCGGGGTCGAGCGAGGCGACGGCGCGGCCCGCGTGGAACACGACGATGCGATCGCTGAGGAGGAAGAGCTCGTCGAGGTCCTCGGACATGAGCAGCACGCCCGCGCCGCCCGCCGCACGAGCCAGCAGCAGCTCCTGAGTGGCGAGGACGCTCGCGAGATCGAGGCCCCGAGAGGGATAGGCGGCGATGAGCATCCCCGGATCGCTCGCCAGGGCGCGAACGAGCATGATCCGCTGCACGTTTCCGCCGGACAGCGTCGCGACCTGCCGACGTCCGGGTGGGAGCTTCAGGATCTTGGCCTCGGGCAGGCTCTCGACCCGGAGCGCGAGCGCCTTCCAGTCGTAGCTGATGCGTCGCTGGGGCACCTCCAGCCGGGAGAGCGCCATGTGCTCGGTCACCGTCAGGCCCGGCACGAGATCCGTGCCCAGCGGGTCCTCCGAGATCCCCGCGGCCCCGGCGGCGAGAGCACGGGCCGCGCCTCCCGAGGTGATGTCGCAGCCGAGCAACGCGATGCTTCCCGCGCGGACCTTGCGCAGCCCGAGGATCGCCTCCGCCAGCTCCCGCTGACCGCTGCCCGAGACGCCGGCGACCCCGACGACCTCGCCGCGCGCGACGTTCAGGCTGACGCGTTGGAGGGCGAGATGGCCCCGCTCGCCCTCGACGTCGATCTCGACGGCTTCCAGGGCAGGCTCCTCGGGCCCGATCTCCGGGGGCGGCTTCGGCTCCTCCCGCGTCCGCAGCTTCGGCAGGTGGCGCCCGACGACGGCCTCGACCAGCGAGGCGTCGTCGATCGCCGCGACGTCGTTCACCTGGGCTCGAACGATGCCCCCGCGCAGGACCGTGACGCGGCGGGCCATGGTCCGCACGTCCGCGATCTTGTGCGTGACGACTGCGATTGCGATGCCCTCGTTCCGCAGCTCGAGGACGACCGAGGCCAGGCCCTCGATCTCCTGGGGCGCGAGCAGGCTCGTCGGCTCGTCGAGCAGCATGATTCGCGCACCGCTCAGCAGGAGCTTCAGGATCTCGACCTGCTGCCGCTCGCCCATCGACAGGTCGCGGATCGACGCCCGGGGGTCGACTCTGAGGCCGTAGCGCGTGGCGACGTCCTCGATCTGCGCCGTGATCTCGCGCTTCTGGAGCTTCAGCCCGCCGCCGGGGAGCGCCAGCGCGACGTTCTCCAGAACCGAGAGCGCCGGCACGAGCCGGAAGTCCTGGAAGACGAGCCCGATCCCGAGGGCGCGGGCCTTGGCCGGCGAGTCGATCACGGTTTCCCTGCCGTCTCGCAGGATCGAGCCTGCATCCGGCGTGTGCACGCCGTAGAGCGTCTTGCAGAGCACTGATTTCCCGGCGCCGTTCTCGCCGAGAACCGCGTGCACCTCGCCGGCCCAGAGCGCCAGGTCGACACCGTCGTTGGCCTGGACGTCTCCGAAGCGCTTCGACAGGCCGCGCGCCTCGAGCACAGGAAGGTCGCGGGGCGGATCGGCAGGGGACGGAGCGACGCTCGGCGCGAGCGCCGGCTCCAGCGTCACCACGGCCATACCCCGAGCCCGGGTATCGAGCCAACGATTCGCGTGCGGCCGGCGAGCTGGTCGAGCGCGGTGACACGAGCGTTGCTCTCGAGCTCGAGGCGGTGTTGCTGACCGCAGCCCGGCGCCGCGCCGTCGGCGTTGCAGGCGTCGGCCACGCTGTCACCGCTCCGGCTCCCGACCGTGGCGCCCGCAAGGGCGTCGCGGCCCGCGATCTGGTTGACGGCCGCCCCGTCCGTATCGCCGGCCGTCGGCGCGCCCGAGACGGTGTTCGACTGTGTGCAGTTGACGAGCTCTCCGCCGGCGTTGCAGACCCCGGCGGCGCTGCTGCTGTCCTGATTCGCGCCACCGGTCGAGCCGACCCCGGCGTCGCGACCGGCGATCTGGTTGGCCGCGGCGACGTCGGTCTCGTCACCGGTCGACGCGACCCCGACAGTGTTCTCCTGTGTGCAGTTGACGACCGGCCCGCCAGCGTTGCAGACACCGGCGGCGCTGGTGGTGCCCTCGTTGCCGCGCTCCGACCAGCCCGCGCCTGCGTCGCGGCCGGCGATCTGGTTGAGCGCGGTCGCGGCGGTGTTTCCACTCGACGAGACCGTGACGTCGTTCTTCTGGGTGCAGCTGAGGCTCTCTCCGCCCGCGTTGCAGACCCCGGCGGCGCTCGTGGTGCTCCGGTCGTCGGCCCCGCTCGACCCGGCGCCTGCGTCGCGGCCGGTGATCTGGTTGATCGCGGCTACGCGGGTCTCGCCCGGGGTCGTTGCGGCGTCCTCGGCGCCCGATCCGGCGAGGGCGTCCCGGCCGGCGATCTGGTTGACCGCGGCGACATCGGCCCGGCCCGCCGCCACTGCCCCGTCGCCCTCGGCGGCGGTGATGACCTCGACGGAGAGCGCGTTCTCCTGCGCACAGTTGGCGACCGTCGGCCCGCCTGCGTTGCAGACTCCGGCGGCGCTGGCCACGTTCTGGTTCAGGGCGCCGGTCGAGCCGACGCCGGCGTCGCGGCCGGTGATCTGGTTCACGGCGGACAGCTCGAGCTCGCTGTTCGCCGCTGCCCCGTCGCCGACGGCGGTTGTTCTCTGCTCGACCGCGACGGTGCTCTCCTGCGTGCAGTTGACGGCCGGCCCGCCGACGTTGCACACCCCGGCTGCGCTGCAATTGTCGACCGACGCGTCCTCGGCGCAAGTGCCCGCGCCACCCTCCGTGCTCTGGTTGCCTCCCCCGATCGAGTCGACCCCGGCGTCGCGGCCGGCGATCTGGTTGACCGACCAGACGTCGGCCTCGCTCGTGGCCGCCGCGCCGTCGCCGTCGGCGATCGACGTCTGCGTCAGCATGAGGGTGCTCTTCTGCGTGCAGTTGGTAGTCGGCCCACCGGCGTTGCACACCCCGGCCGCACTGTTCGTATCGGTGCTGTCACCCGCGCTCGAGTCGACGCCCGCGTCGCGGCCCGCAATCTGATTGGCGGTGTGGACGTCGGCGTCGTTCACGGCGACGGCTCCGGCGCCGTCGGCGATAGCCGCCTGCGAGACGCGGACGTCGTGTTCCTGCGTGCAGTTGACGGCCGGCCCGCCCGCGTTGCAGACGCCGGCCGTGCTGTTCGAGTGACCGCCGTCGCCCTCGGTGGCGCCGGCGTCGCCGACCGCGGTCTCATCGGAGTGCTGGACGTTCGCGACGTTCAGCGCGAGGGAGCCGGCCCCGTTGGCCACGGCTGTCTGCTCGATGCTCGCGGCATTGGCTTGCGAGCAGGCGGACTGACTTTCGGGCGCGTTGCAGACTTCGGCGCTGCCGTCGTTCGCCGAGCCGGAACCGTGGCTGCTCGAGGGCGCGATCCTCGCGACGTTGACCGCGACCGCCGGAGCGCCGCCACCAGTGGCGCTGGCATTCGCAGTCTGGACGACGTTCGTGGACCGCTCGTTCGACGGCGGCAGCTCCGCCACGTTGCCTGCGACGGCGCTGGAGCCGCCGCTCGCGGTGGCCGTCGCGGATTGGGCGACGTTGCTGGACGACTGGTTCGCCGAGTCCAGGTCCGCCACATTTCCGGCGACGGCGGTCGAGCCGTCGCTCGCGGTCGCCGTTGCGCTCTGGGCAACATGCACCGCTTGCTGGGTCTCGGGTTGCGCCGACCCCGTGCCGGACGAGGTCTGGCTCACGCTGGAGCTGCTGGTCGACGTTGCGGTCGCAGTCGCCGCCGAGCCGGTCCCGCTTGCCGTGGACGACGAGACCGTGGACTGGCTGACGTGGACGGACTGGACGGTCGACCCCGTCTGGCCCGAATCGTCCTGCTGCGCCTGCTCGACGCTGCTCTGGCTCGTAAGCGTTGCGGCGGCAGTCGCGTCGCCCGAATCCGCAGCCTGCGCCGCCGCACCCCAGCCCAATGCGGCTGGAAGCAAGACGGCGAGCACGAGTGCGAACGAGCGAGGCTTTCGCCCCTGCCGCGACCACCCGCGACAGGGCCTACGAGCCTGCTCTCGCGAGGTGCCCGAGTTCGGATTCTCCCCCGACACAGCTGCGGCACTGCTCCCCGTTCGAACTTCTCGGCCACGTCGTTCGTTGTCTTTCGCGACGAACGGCGCAAGCGCCGCAGCCCCACGAGCTTACTCCCCTGTGCAGGCGGGTACAAGATCGGCTCGAGGTCGTCGTGTGCGGGATTCGCGGGGCAAGACCGGCGATCTGCGGCGCGCCGCGATGACGCCGTGTGCCTCAGGGACCGGCGGCGGCCGCTTCGAGCCGAGCCGCCAGAGCGAGGACGAGGTCGTCGCGACCGGGCGGCCCCACGAGCTGGACGCCGACCGGGACACCGTCGCCGGTCGTGTGCAACGGCAGCGTGATCGCGGGCTGTCCCGTCACGTTCCAGAGGCGGACGAGCGCGCTGAAGCGCACTGCGTCGTCCGTGACCCCCGCACGGGATTCGATCGTCGCGATCGGTGCCGGCAGCCGCGTCAGCGTCGGCGTGATCAGCACCCCGTTGCTCGGCCAAGAGGCGAGGAGACGGCGCGCGAATGCGATCAGCTGCTCCTTGGCCTCGAGGTAATCGACGAGCGCGACCGGCGGGCTGTCGATCACCCAGGCGCGCGTGGCGGGCTCGACCAGCCCCGGGTCGACCTGCCGCCCGTGGAGCCGTTCGAGGACGCGCACGAGATGCTGTGCGGTCGCGGTGAGGAAGGTCGACCACGCGGCCGGGAAGGCCGGGTCGTCCCAGTCGGGCGTCCAGTCGCGCACCTCGTGGCCGAGCTCGGCGACGAGGGACGCGGCGCGCTCGGCGCCGGCCCGCGGCTCCTCGTCGACGGGGACACCGAGCGGCGCCTCGAGCGTGCGGCCGACGGTGATCTCGGGCGGCAGTTCCTGGGTCGCCCGGACGAACCTCCCTGCAGAGCTCGGGAGCCAGGTGTGGTCGCCCGGCTCGTAGCCGGCGATGACGTCGAGGGCGAGCGCGGCGTCGAGCACCGTCCGCGCGATCGGCCCGTCCGCGGGGAGGCCTCCGCCGAGGTCCCCGAAGTCCGGCCCGATCGACACACGGCCGCGGCTCGGCTTGAGGCCGACGACGCCGCACGCGGCTGCCGGGATCCGGATCGAGCCTCCGAGGTCGCTCCCCTCCGCCAGGCCGACCATGCCCGCGGCGACCGCGGCGGCGCTGCCGCCGGACGAGCCGCCGGCCGAAAGGTCGAGCCTCCGCGGGTTGCGAGTGACGCCGAAGCGCGCAGACTCCGTCACGGGTCGCAGGCCGAGCTCCGGCGTCGTGGTCTTGCCCACGACGATCGCACCGGCGGCGCGCAGCCGGCGGACGTGGGCCGTGTCGTGGTCCGCAATCCAGTCTCCGAAAGCAGCGCTGCCGTGTGTCGTGGGAAGCCCCTCGGTCGCGCCGACCAGGTCCTTGACCGCGAGCGGCACCCCGCACAACGGGCGCGGATCGTTTGGTCGCACGAGCTCCGCCTCCGCGAGCGCCCGCTCGGCACAGACGAGGGCGAAGGCGTTCACGGAAGGATCGAGCCGCTCGATGGCCGCGAGTGACGCTTCGACCAGCTCCCGCGCGCTCACGTCGCCCGTGCGCACGAGCGCTGCCTGTTCCGCCGCGCTCGCACGAAGAACTTCCGCCGCCGAGGAGGCCTCGCTCTCCCGTACAGGCGCGTCCGTGGACATCAGCGGGCCTCCAGAGCTGCAAGGTTCCGCTCCAGCACCTCGAGCGTCTCGTGGTACTCGGCCGCCGTGCTGAATTCGACGGCCTCGGTGCCGGCCTCCACCACCGGCATGTGCCCGGGTGGCGCGTAGTACGCGTCGCCGGCCTCGTAGACCTCCTCGCGGTCGGCGTACCTGAACGTCACCCTGCCCTTGAAGATGTAGCCCCAGTGGGACGCCTGGCAGCGGTCGCCCGGGAGACCCTTGAAGAGCGGCGTCGCGTCGCCTCCCTCGTGGAACATCGCGAACGAGACCAGAAAGTCGCCGAGCCGCTCGGAGTGCTGCTCCATCGGCCCGACCCTCGTGACGTTCGCCGCTGTCTTCTTCGACGTCTTCGGCATTTTCTCGCCTCCTCGGCAGACATTGAGACTAGACATCGTGTCTAGAACCTAACACGGTTCGAACTCAATGTCTAGACTTCGTGTCCATGCCTGCCGCACGTGCGTATCGGGCCCGCCAGCGGACGAGCCGCTCGGAGCAGACCCGCGAGCGGATCCTGGCAGCGGTGCGGGAACTGCTCTCCGAGGGGTCGTTCCACGAATCCGCCGTAGAGCAGGTCGCCGAGCGTGCCGGCGTCTCGCGTGCGACGCTCTACCAGCATTTTCGCTCGCGACTCGATCTCGTCGACGGCATCTGCGACAGCCTCGCCGCGAATCCGGCCTTGCAGAAGCTGAGACGTGCGGTCGAGCTTCCCGACCCGGAGGCCGCGCTGGTCGAGACGATCGCGCTGTCCATCCGGTTCTGGTCGACGGAGGACCCGGTCCTCGGCCCCCTCTACGGCGTCGAGGCAATCGATCCGGCAGCGCGCGATCTCGTCGAGCGGCAGCGCACCGACCGCCGGGGCGAGCTGCGGCGCCTCGCACGTCACCTTCACACGAGCGATCGCCTCCGCGCCGGGGTCGGCGAGAGGCGCGCCGCCGACCTGCTCATGGTCCTGACGAGCTACGAGACCTTTCGCGAGCTCCGCCTCGCGGGGCTCGGCGACAGGCAGGTCAGGCGAACGCTCCAGGAGAGCGCACGGACGCTGCTGCTCGGCGAGACCGCGCAGCGTGCCTAGGAGGCGGATGTTCAGAGCACCGTCGGGACCAGACCTCCCGTCGCTGCCCGGTCGAGCGTTGCGCGGCTTCGAAGCCTCATCAGCACGTAGCCTCGAGGGGTCGACGGAGAGAGCCGCAGAGGAGGGAGCGATGAGCGCCGGAAAGACCACGCAGAAGTCCGCCAAGAGAGCCGGCAAGACGTCCGAGACGTTCACGGACGACGAGAAAGCCGCGATGCGGGAGCGCGCAAAGGAGCTGAAGGCGGCCCGCGGCGGCAAGACGGATGGCGAGAGCGACGTGCTCGCGAAGATCGCCGAGATGCCCGACTCGGATCGCGCCATGGCCGAGCGGCTCCATGCGATCGTCACGGCCGCCGCGCCGGAGCTCTCCCCGAGGACGTGGTACGGGATGCCCGCCTACGCCAGGGACGGCCAGGTCGTCTGCTTCTTCCAGAGTGCGCACAAGTTCAAGTCGAGGTACGCGACGATCGGGTTCAGCGACAAGGCGAACCTCGACGAGGGGCACATGTGGCCGACCTCCTTCGCGCTGAAGGAGCTGAGCGCCGCCGACGAGGCGAGGATCGGCGCGCTCGTGAAGCAGGCGGTGAGCTGAGCGACGCGGCAGGCTCCGCTCGCCGCGGCACGGTGGACACGACCGCCGCAGGTTGATATATCAGCGTGAGTGACCGGCAACGGGCGAGCCGGTGAGCCCCTCATCGCGGCGGCGGGGATCTGGAAGATCTTCGGGCCGAAGGCGGACCGCGTGCTCGGCACCGCGGACGCGGAGCTCGACCGGGCCGAGCTCCGCGAGCGCACGGGCTGCGTGGCGGCCGTTCGCGACGTCTCGTTCGAGGTGTGGCCCGGCGAGGTGTTCGTGGTCATGGGCCTCTCGGGCTCGGGCAAGTCGACGCTCGTGCGCACGCTGATCCGCCTGATCGAGCCGACGGCGGGGAAGATCCGAATCGCCGACCGCGACGTCACCGCGGCGAGCCCCGCCGAGCTGCGCGACCTCCGTCGCCACTCGGTCTCGATGGTCTTCCAGCACTTCGGCCTGCTGGCGCACAGGCGAGTGGTCGACAACGTCGCGTTCGGGCTCGAGATCCGTGGGGTGCCGAAGGAGCAGCGCCTCGCGCGTGCGCGCGAGCTGCTCGAGCTCGTCGGCCTCTCGGAAGCTGCGGACCAGTTCCCCGACCAGCTCTCGGGCGGGATGCAGCAGCGGGTCGGCGTGGCCCGCGCGTTCGCGACGAATCCCGAGGTGATGCTGTACGACGAGCCGTTCAGCGCGCTCGATCCGCTGATCCGCAGGGACATGCAGGACGAGGTCTGCCGGCTCCAGGTCGAGACCGGGCAGACGATGGTCTTCATCACGCACGACCTGTCGGAGGCGCTGCGACTCGGCGACCGGATCGCGATCATGCGCGACGGAGCGATCGTCCAGCTGGGCACGCCGGAGGAGGTCGTCGGGGCACCCGCCGACGAGTACGTCGAGAACTTCGTCCGCGACGTCCCGAGGAGCCACGTCCTCACGCTCCGCTGGATCATGCGAGACCCCGAGCCCGGCGACCTGCTCGACGGCCCGCGCCTCGACGTGCGCTCGGTCGTCCGTGACGTCGTGCCCGCGCTGGCGGACAGCGAGCGGCCGGTGCTTGCCGTGGACGGCGACGAGGTCGTAGGAGTCGTCGACCGCGACGCCGTCCTCCGGGCGATCGCGGGCGAGAGCTGAGCGATGTCCGTCGTCGCCGACACCACAACGACCGCGGCGGTCCCGTCGCTGCTCGTCGAGCACCGCCCCTGGTGGCGGAGCCGGGTGACGCTCAGCGGGGCAATCGTCGGCGTGATGCTCGTCTGCTACTTCGCGGCCAAGGCGCAGTACCCATGGCCCGCCTCGCTCACGTGGAACACGCTGCCGACGCACCTCAACGACTTCCAGACCTGGCTGGTCGACAGCCGCAACGCGGAGAATCCGAGCGTCGTCATCCGCGCGTTCAACGGCTTCGCCGACTTCCTCGACAGCCTCGTCAACTGGTTCTCGAGCCTCCTCGGCTGGATGACGTGGGTCGGAGTCACCGTCGCGGGGGTGCTCGTCTCGCTCCGCTTCGGCGGGGTGCGCGCCGCCGCGTGGGCGCTCGCCGCCTTCGCGACGTTCGCTCTGAGCGGCCTCTGGGTCGAGAGCATGCAGACGCTCGCGCTGATGCTCGCCGCGGTCGGCCTCTCGCTCCTGGTCGGGATCCCGCTCGGGGTGCTGGCCGGCCTCTCCGACCGGTTCGCGCGCGCGGTGACGCCGGTCCTCGACGCGATGCAGATCATCCCCGCCTTCGCCTATCTGATGCCGATCGTGATCCTGTTCTCGGTCGGCCCGGGCGCGGCGGTGATCACGACAATGATCTACGCGATCCCGCCGGCGATCAGGATCACGGCGCTCGGCATCCGCGGCGTGCCCGCGAACACGGTCGAGGCGGCGCTCGCGATGGGGTCGACGCCAGTCCAGAGCCTGACGAAGGTGCGCCTGCCGCTCGCCCGGCGGATGCTGCTGCTGTCGGTCAACCAGACGATCCTGTTCGCCCTGTCGATGGTCGTAATCGCGGGCCTGATCGGCGGCAAGGGCCTCGGCGACGTCGTCACGAGCGGCCTCAACTCCTATCCGGCGCTGGCGCTGCTCGCGGGCCTCGTGATCGTCGTGATGGCGATGGCGCTCGACCGGGTGACGGAGGCAGTCGCCGAGCGGACGAACCCCGCGCGGCGCCACCTCACGGACGATCTTCGCCGCCGGCTGCGCCGCGCGTCCGTCGCGACCGCACTCGTGGTGGCGGCCGTGATCGCGGGCGCGCGAATCGCCGGGGTGGGCGCCGACTATTCGCGAAGGACCGCCCGCGACTGGCTGCTCGCACGGATCCAGTCGGTGCTCGACTACGTCCAGAACCCGGACACGTTCCTCTTCCAGGTGACCAGCTGGATCGGCGACCACATCGTCCAGTACGGCCTTGTCCCCTTCCGCAACTTCCTCGTCGAGACGCCGTGGCCCGTGACGTTGGTGGGGATCACGCTGATCGCGCTCGTCGTCAGCGGGCGCCGCCCGGCCGTCACGACGTTCCTGATGCTCGGCGTGATCGGGGTGATCGGAGAGTGGGCGTCGGCGATGGACACCGCCTCACAGGTGCTCGTCGCGACCGTGCTGACGGTGGCGATCGGCTTCGGTCTCGGAGTGCTCGCCGCCGAGAGCCGAACGTTCTCGAAGATCCTGCGCCCCGTGAACGACGTGCTCCAGACGCTGCCGCAGCTCGTGTACCTGATCCCGCTCATCTACCTGATGCCGGTCTCGGTCGTCCCCGGGGTGATCGCGGGGGTGCTCTATGCGTTCCCCGTCGTCGCGCGGCTCGTCGAGAACGGCGTCCGCAACGTCGAGGCCAACACGGTCGAGGCGGCGGCCGCGTTCGGGGCGACGCGTCGCCAGATCCTGCGCAAGGTCAAGATCCCGCTCGCCCAGGACGCAATCATGCTGGGCGTCAACCAGGGGATCATCATGGTGCTCGCAGTCGTGGTGATCGGCGGGCTCGTCGGCTCGCCGGGGCTCGGCTACGAGGTCGCGCAGGGCCTCGCCCGCTCCGACTTCGGGCTCGGCGTGCTCGCCTCGGTCGCGATCCTCGCGCTCGGGATCGCGCTCGACCGGGTCACCCGCGGCGTGCGCCGCGCCCAACTCGGGGAGGAGCCGTGACGTCAGAGAAGGCGCGCCGCAAGCGGGCGGCGCGGCCCTGGATTCCAACGAAGAACGGAGGAGGTCGGATGTCGAACAGGAGAGCACGGCCGGTGCGCCTGGTGCTCGCCGCGCTGGCACTGGTCGTCGTGGGCGCGCTGGGGGTCTCCGCGAGCGCGTTCGGGCGGGACGCCGCCAAGAGCTGCGGCTCGGTGACGATGGACGAGAACGCGTGGGCCGGTGCGACGGCCAACGTCTACGTCCTCAAGTACGTCCTCGAGGAGAACCTCGGGTGCACCGTCAACATCGAGAAGCTGCCGGAGAGCACGCCGCTCTTCCAGGCGATGGCCGACGGGAAGGTCGACGTGGTGCCGGAGGACTGGAACAACATCCTCCTCAAGGTCAACCAGAAGTACGTCAAGAGCGGCACGATCATGAACCTCGGCTCGAACGGCGTGATCGGCCACATCGGCTGGTTCATCCCGACGTACCTCATGAAGCAGTACCCGCAGTTCAAGACGTGGCGCGGGCTCAAGGGCAAGGAGGGCATCTTCAAGAGCCCGGAGTCCGGCTCGCAGGGGATGTTCCTCGGCGGCGACCCGTCCTACGTCCAGAAGGACGCGCAGCTGATCAAGGAGCTCGGCCTCGACTTCAAGTTCGTCTCCGTCGGCGCGGAGCCGGCGCAGGTGGCGCGCTGGACGCAGGCGTACAAGCAGAAGAAGCCGATCATCTTCTACTGGTACACGCCGCAGTACCTCAACACGGCGTACCAGCTCTCGGAGATCAAGCTGCCGGCGCGCAGCAAGACGTGCGTCGACTCGTACAACCCGAAGCTCGGGAGCAACTGGGGCATCTACAAGTGCGCGTACGGGCTGACGATCATCGACAAGCTGATGACGTCGAAGTTCGCCAAGAGCGGCTCGCCTGCCGTCGGCGTGATCAAGCGCTGGAAGTGGTCGGCCAACGACCAGAACTACGTGGCGAACCTGATCGCCGGCAAGCACATGGACCCGGAGAAGGCGGCCGAGCAGTGGGTCGACGCCAACCCCGCCAAGGTGAAGGCCTGGCTCGGCAAGTGAGCTAGCGCTCGTCGTCCTGCCCGTGCCGCTGGTGCGGGCAGGACGCGGGCCTCTCCCGGTGATGAGCACGCCGACCCTGCACATCAACAGGCCGCGCCTCGGAGACGAGCAGTCCCTCGCCGACCGCGCGTACTACGCGATCCGCGAGCTGATCGTGACGCTCGAGCTCGCGCCGGGCTCCGTCGTGAGCGAGCGCGCCCTGCAGGAGCGGCTCGGCGTCGGGCGGACGCCCGTCCGCGAGGCCCTCCGCGACCTCGCGCGCGAGCAGCTCGTCGAGGTGTTCCCGCGGCGGGGGATCTTCGTCTCGGGCGTCGAGGTCGGCGACATCGCGGGCCTCTCCGAGGTTCGGCTCGTGCTCGAGAGCAAGGCCGCACGGCTCGCGGCGGAGCGCCGCAACGAGGAAGACCGCGCCGGGACGGAGGCGCTGCTGGACGAGCTCTCGCAGACCGCCGACGGGCTCGACGAGCGGGGGCTGATCGACCTCGACCAGCGGATCCACCGGCACGTGTACCGCTGCACGCACAACCCCTTCCTCGAGGCGACGCTCGAGGAGTACTACGTGCTCACGTTGCGGATCTGGTTCCTCGCGCTCGACCGCGTCGAGCGGCTCGGCCACGCGATCCACCAGCACCACGCGATCCTCGCGGCGATCCGCGATGCCGACGCAGACCGCGCCGAGGAGGCAATGCGCTTCCACGTGGCGGGCTTCGAGCGGGCGATGCGCGCCGTGCTCTGAGCGCTCGTGTATCTTCCTCCGCCGACTGATATATCAGACGAGGAGACCGTTCTCTGTGAGTGAAGCCCCGTCCTCTGCGCGCGCCGTCGTGATCGGCTGCGGGATCGTCGGCAACAGCCTCGCGTACCACCTGACGCGGCTCGGGTGGAGTGACGTCGTCCTGCTCGACAAGGGGCCGCTCCCCAACCCCGGCGGCTCGACGGGGCATGCGTCGAACTTCATCTTCCTCGTCGACCACTCGAAGGAGATGACAGCGCTCACGCTCGAAAGCGTGCGCCAGTACCGGGAGATGGAGGTGTTCACCGAGTGCGGCGGGATCGAGGTGGCCCGCACCGAGGAGCGCATGGAGGAGCTCCGGCGCCGGATGGCGTCCGCGAAGGCATGGGGCATCGAGCCGGTCTCGCTCGTCACGCCCGCGGAGATCAAGGAGCTCGTGCCGTACATCGACGAGACGATCCTGCTCGGCGGCTTCTGGACGCCCGGGGTCGGCGTCGTCGACTCGCTGCGCGCGGGGACGATCATGCGCGAGCGGGCCGTCGAAGCCGGCGGGCTGACCGTGCTCGCGGGCACCGAGGTGCTCGGCCTCGGCGTCGAGGCGGGGAGGGTCCGCCGCGTCGAGACGTCGCGGGGCACGATCGAGGCCGAGACGGTCGTGATCGCCTGCGGCGTCTGGAGCCCGCTCCTCGCCCGGATGGCGGGCGCGCACGTCCCGCTCGTGCCGATGGTGCACCAGATGATCGACGTGGGCCCCGTGCCCCGTTTCGAGCGGAGCTCGCGGGCCATCGAGTTCCCGATCGTCCGCGACATGGACGTCTTCATGTACGAGCGCCAGGACGGGACGAGCCTCGAGATCGGTTCGTACGCGCACCGCTCGATCGTCCACGACCCGGAGGAGATCCCCTCGCTCGAGGCGGCTGCGCTCTCGCCCACGGAGTTCCCGTTCACGCAAGCCGACTTCGACCCGCAGATGGTGGACGCGCTCGACCTGATGCCGGAGATCGTCGGCGACGAGTCCGTGGGGGTGCGGTACGCGATCAACGGCCTCATCTCGCTGACGCCCGACGGGATGCCGATCCTCGGCGAGACCCCTGAGGTCAAGGGACTCTGGTCGGCGGCGGCGGTGTGGGTCAAGGAGGGACCCGGCGTCGGGACGTCGGTCGCCGAGTGGATGGTGCAGGGCGAGTCGCACATCGATCTCCATGCGTCCGACGTCGCGCGCTTCCACGAGCACCAGAAGACGCGCGCGCACGTGAAGGCCCGCACGACGGAGGCCTTCCCGAAGACGTACGGGATCATCCATCCCGCGGAGCAGTGGGGCTCCGACCGCGACATCCGCATCTCGCCGATGCACGACCGCGAGCGCGAGCTCGGCGCCGTCTTCTACGAGGCCGCCGGCTGGGAGCGCCCGCACTGGTACGAGGCGAACGCGCCGCTCGTCGCGCGCTACGCCGTCGAGTCTCGCGAGGCCGAGTGGGACGCGCGCTGGTGGTCGCCGATCGTCAACGCCGAGCACCTCGCGATGCGGGAGCACGCCGGGCTGTTCGACCTCTCCGCCTTCGCGATCTTCGACGTGCAGGGGCCGGGCGCGCTCGACGCGCTCCAGCGAAGCGTGCTCGCGCAGATGGACGTCGCCGTCGGCCGGGTCGTCTACACCCCGGTCCTCTCCCCCGGCGGCGGGTTCCGCTCGGACCTGACGATCATGCGGCTGGACGACGAGGAGTTCCGCATCGTCACCGGCGGCGCGCACGGGATGGCCGACCGCAAGCTCTTCTCGGACCAGCTGCCCGAGGACGGCTCGGCGACGCTCGTCGACGTCACCACGGCGTGGACGACGATCGGGCTCTGGGGGCCGCGCGCGCGCGACATTCTCGCGAGCGTCACCTCCGACGACGTCTCGCACGAGGGCTTCCCCTTCGGCACGTGCCGTACGATCGAGGTCGGCTCGCAGCTCGTGCTCGCCTCGAGGATCTCCTACGTCGGCGACCTCGGCTGGGAGCTGTACGTCCCGCTCGAGCAGGGCGGGCGCCTCTGGGACGTCGTCTGGGGGGCCGGTCGGCCGCGCGGCCTCACTGCGTGCGGGATCGGCGTCTACGGGACGACGGGCCGCCTCGAGAAGTGCTACCGGGCCTTCGCGGCCGAGCTCGAAAGCGAGTACACCGTCGTCGAGGCAGGCATGTCGAGGCCCTCGGTCAAGGAGCAGGACTTCGTCGGCAAGGAGGCACACCTCCGTCACCGCGAGGAGGAGCCGGCCGCGATCCTCTGCACGCTGACGATCGACGACCACACGTCCGCGAGCGGGGTCAAGCGCTACCCGCTCGGCCGCGAGCCCATCACCCTCCGCGACGGGACGCCGCTCACCGATACCAAGGGCCGCAGGTCGTACGTGACCAGCGCGGGCGCCGCGCCGTCGCTCGACAGATACGTCCTGATGACCTACCTGCCGCCCGAGCACGCCGTCGAGGGCTCGACCGACCTGGCCGTCGAGTACATGACCGAGCGCTTCCCGGTCACGGTGGACGTCGTCGGCTCGCGCCCGATCTTCGATCCCGACAACACGCGAATCCGGTCGTGAGGATCCTCGTCTGTGTCAAGCGCGTGCCGATCACGGGCGGGCGCATCGTGCTGACCGACGACGCACGGGCGATCGAGACCCGTCACCTCGGATTCACGATCAGCCCGCACGAGGAGTGCGGCGTCGAGGAGGCCGTGCAGCTGGTCGAGGCGCAGGGGGGCGAGTCGGTCGTTCTCACCCTGGGCCCCGAGGAGGCGGAGGAGCAGCTTCGCGACGCCCTGGCGATCGGCGTCGACCGCGCCCTCCATCTCGTCACGGACGGCGAGGAGTGGGATCCACAGGCGACCGCGGCGGCGATCGTCGACGCGATCCACGAGGAGGAAACGGCCAACGGCCCGCTCGACCTCGTCGTCTTCGGCAACGAGTCCGCGGATTCGGGGAACTTCCAGGTCGGCATCCGCGTCGCGCACGCGCTCGGGCGTCCGGTCGCCACGGGGCTCAAGAGCCTCGCGGTCGAGAGCGGCACGGTCCGCTGCGAGCAGGAGGCGGCCGGCGGGCGCGACGTGTACGAGCTGCCGCTGCCCGCGGTCGTCACCGTGAAGGAGGGCCTCAACCTGCCGCGCTACCCGTCCGTCCCTGGACGCCTGAGGGCGCAGAAGAAGCCGGTCGACGCACGGACGCCGGCACGACCCGCACCCCGCCTCGCGATGCAGCGGCTCGTCGTCCCCGAGGGCGACGGCAAGGAGGCGGAGATCCTCGGCGAGGGCGCGGCCGCCGCACCGCGCGTCGTCGAGCTGCTGCGCGAGATCGGGGTCCTGACGTGACGGTCCTCGTGTACCTCGAGCACGCCGCCGGCACGCTCGACGAGCCGTCGCTCCAGGCGGCGACGCTCGCTCGCTCCCTCGCGGGCGACGGGCACGCGCACGGCGTGGTCGCAAGCAACAGTGTGTTGCAAGCGCTCGAGCCCCCGCCGCCCGTGGGGACCGTCCACGTCGCCGTCCACGAGGTGTACGCGTCGCACGCGCCGCGGGCTGTCGCAGAGGCGATCGCCGAGCTGGGGGAGCGCCTCGACGCCACCGCCGTCGTCGGGCCGGGGAGCGAGCGGGGGAACGAGGTGGTCGCCCACGTCGCCGCGCTGCTCGACCTGCCGCTCGCCGCGAACTGCGTGGATGTGCGCGAGAGCGAGGTGACCCGCGTCCGCTGGGGCGGCAGCCTGCTCGAGGAGGCGCGGGTCGAGGCACCGGTCCTGCTGCTCACCGTGCAGCCCCACACGGTCGCGATCGAGTTGGGCGCGGACGGTGCGCCGGCCGTGGAGCCGTTCACGCCGTCGCTCTCCGGCGAGGCGCTCGCGCTGCGGGTCGTCGAGCGTGTCGGTGCCGCGGGAGGCGGAGTCTCGCTCGCCGATGCGAAGGTGGTCGTCTCGGGCGGCCGGGGCGCAGGCTCGACAGAAGGGTTCGCCGTGGTGGAGGAGCTCGCCGCGCTGCTCGGAGGGACGGTCGGCTGCTCCCGCGCGGTGACGATGGCGGGGTGGCGGCCGCACACCGACCAGGTCGGGCAGACAGGGACGAAGATCGCACCGGAGCTCTACGTCGCGTGCGGCATCTCCGGCGCGACGCAGCACATGGCCGGCTGCAAGGCCGCGAAGCGCATCCTCGCGATCAACTCGGACCGCGACGCGCCGATCCTCGCGACCGCCGACTACGCTGTGATCGGCGACATGCACGAGGTACTGCCCGCGATCTCGGCGGCGATCCGCGCAGCCCGGCCCTGAGCGTGCGATGAGCACTTTCGTCTCCGGAATCGGGCTTGCCGCGGTGGTCGCGGTCGCAGGCGCCTTCTTCCTCCGGCGCGCTCGCCTCCTGTACCGGATCGTCGGGCTGGGGCAGCCGGTCGACCGCTCGGGCCACGTCGCCCACCGCGTTCGGGACGAGGCGACGATCGTCCTCGGCCAGCGAAAGCTCCTCCAGCGGCTCGTCCCAGGCGTCGTGCACGCGCTGATCTTCTGGGGCTTCCTCGTTCTGTTCCCGACGATCGTGATGGCGTTCCTCGCCGCCGTCGACCGCGACTGGACGCTTCCGTGGCTCGGCCGGCAGGGATCGTTCTTCCTGCTCGTCGACGTCTTCTGCGTGCTCGTCCTCGTCGGGGTGGCCTCCGCCTTCGCGATCCGCAAGGTGCAGCGCCCGGCGCGCTTCGAGGGAAGCCACCTCGGCGAGGCGGACCTCATCCTCGGCCTGATCGCGCTGATCGTCGTGACGCTCCTGCTCTGGCACGCGTCGCGAATCGCACTCGGGCTCAACGAGTGGCCGGCGACCTGGTCGCCGGTCTCGAACGCGATCTCCAACCTGATGGAGCCCGGGGAGTGGCTCGAGGCACGCGAGCGGATCTTCGTCTGGCTCCACGTGCTCACGATCCTCGGCTTCCTCGTCTACCTGCCGCGCTCGAAGCACCTCCACATCGCGACCGCCGGGATCAACGTGTGGTTCGGACGCACGCGGGCCAGAGGCCGCCTCGAGCCGCTGGACTTCGAGGTGGAGGACGAGGCTGCCCTGCGGCTAGGCGCGGGCACGCTCGCGGACATGACCTGGAAGCAGATGCTCGACACGATGTCCTGCACGGAGTGCGGCCGCTGCCAGGACGTCTGTCCGGCGTGGGCGACCGGCAAGGCGCTGTCACCGAAGCTCCTGATCATGGGTCTCCGCGACCGCCTGTTCGCGGAGGGCCCGGCCGTGCTCGACGGAGCGGACGCGACGCCGCTCGTCCCGGGGGCCGTGACCGACGACGTCGTCTGGGACTGCGTCACGTGCGGCGCCTGCGTACACGAGTGCCCCGTGTCGATCGAGCACGTCGACCACGTCGTCGATCTGCGACGTCATCTCGTGATGGTCGACTCCCGCTTCCCGGCCGAGGCCGGCTCGATGCTGCGCGACGTCGACCGGGCGTCCAACCCGTGGGGCAAGGCGCAGGCGGAGCGGGCAGCGTGGGCAGACGGCCTCGACGTCCGCGTGCTCGAGCCCGGCGACCCCGCGCCCGAGCTCCTCTACTGGGTCGGCTGCGCCGCCTCGTTCGACGAGCGCGCCCGCGCGTCGGCTCGCGCGACCGCGACGCTGCTGGCGCACGCCGGGCTCGACGTCGCGATCCTCGGCCCGCGAGAGTCGTGCACCGGCGACCCGGCGCGGCGGATGGGCGACGAGTACACGTTCCAGTCGCAGGCCCGGCAGAACGTGGCGACGCTGGACGACGCGGGCGTCACGCGCGTCGTCACGAGCTGCCCGCACTGCTTCAACACGCTCGGCAGCGAGTATCCGGACTTCGGCGGCCGCTACGAGGTCGTCCACCACTCGGAGCTGCTCGCCGAGCTCGTGCGGGACGGACGCCTCGCGCCGGCGGCAGGTACGGAGGCGGTGACGTACCACGACTCGTGCTACCTCGCGCGTCACAACGACGTCCTCGCGGCGCCGCGCGAGCTCGTCGCCCGCATCGGACGGCCGCTCGAGATGGCGCGCAGCGGCAAGCGGACGTTCTGCTGCGGTGCCGGCGGCGCGCACATGTGGATGGAGGAGCGCGGCTCGGCCGTCAACGAGGAGCGCGCGCGCGAGGCGGCGGCGACCGGCGCCGAGACGCTCGCGGTCGCCTGCCCCTTCTGCACGATGATGCTCGACGACGGCGTGAAGCAGATCGGCGCCGAGCTGCGCGTTGCGGACGTATCGGTGCTGCTCGCCGAGGCGCTCGCCGCCGATTGACGGGGTCGTACGCCGCGTCTAGACTCACATAGTGGGACGGCAGTTCCACGATATGAGCCAGGGCACTCAATCGATCGACCGCGCCGCACAGGTGCTCGTGCACGTCCTCGAGACAGACGACCCTCCCACGGTGGGCGCCCTCTCCACCCGGCTCGGCCTCCCGAAGAGCACGGCGTCGCGCCTCGTCGGCGCGCTCGAGCGGCAGGGCCTCCTCCAGCGCGACGGCGGCGGCGGCAGTCTCGTGCCGGGCGCGGTGCTCCAGCGCTACGCGCGCCGCGAGACGGGCGACGCGGAGCTCGTCGACCTCGCCGCGGAGTCGCTCGACCGGCTCGCGCACGCGAGCGGCGAGACGATCAACGTCGGCGTGCCGTCGCTCGGCGCCGTCGAGTTGCTCGACCAGCGCGACAGCCGCCACATGCTCGGCTCGACGAACTGGGTCGGGCGACGCGTCCCGGCGCACGGCTCGGCGCTCGGGAAGGTCTTCTACGCCTTCGGCGCACTGCCCGTGCCGACCGGCCCGCTCGAGCGACTCGCCCCGCGCACGAGCGCCGGGCCCGACGAGCTCGGGCTGGAGCGCATTCGGGCGCACGGCTACGCCGAGGCGGTGGAGGAGCTCGAGCCCGGCCTCTGGGCGGTCGCCGCCCCCGTCCGCGACGCGTCGGGCACGGTGATCGCCGCGCTCAGCATCTCCGGGCCGACCGTCCGGCTCCCACGCGGCCTGCTCGGCCGGCTCGGCCGGCTCCTCTTCAGTGAGGCGCGCGACCTCTCCGCCGTGCTCGGATACGTCGACCGAAAGCGAGGCGCCGCGTGAGCGACCAGGAAATCGATCTCCGCTCCCTGTCGGACGAGGACCTCGTCAAGCAGATGCACGACGACCTCTACGACGGGCTCGCGCCCGAGATCGCCGAGGGCACGGAGATCCTGCTGGAGCGCGGCTGGTCGGCCGAGAAGGCGCTCGCCGAGGCGCTCGTCGAGGGGATGCGGATCGTCGGCATCGACTTCCGCGACGGAATCCTCTTCGTCCCCGAGGTGCTGCTCGCGGCGAACGCGATGAAGGCGGGGATGGAGGTGCTCCGACCGCTGCTCTCCGAATCGAGCGCCGAGCGGATGGGCAAGGTCGTGATCGGCACTGTCAAGGGCGACATCCACGACATCGGCAAGAACCTCGTGGCGATGATGCTCGAGGGCGCCGGTTTCGAGGTGATCGACCTCGGGATCAACAACCCCGTCGAGAGCTATCTGGCCGCGCTCGACGAGCACCGCCCGGAGATCCTCGGCATGTCCGCGCTCCTCACGACGACGATGCCTTACATGAAGGTGGTGATCGACACGCTCACCGAGCAGGGGAGGCGCGACGACGTGATCGTCCTCGTCGGCGGCGCGCCGCTGAACGAGGAGTTCGGCAAGGCGATCGGCGCGGACGCGTACTGCCGGGACGCGGCAGTCGCCGCCGAGACCGCGCAGGCGCTCGTGCTCGCGAGGCGCTCGTCGGTCGCGGCGTCGTGAGCTCGCAGTCCCTGCTCGAGGAGGAGGTCGCCTTCCCCGCGGCGGTTCCGGCGCAGGTTACAGACTGCAACTTGCCGCGTTCGCGCGTCCTCGTCCTCGCGTGCGGGGCGATCGCCCGCGAGGTGCTCGCGGTGATCGAGCTGAACGGCTGGACGCACGTCGACGTCCGCTGCCTGCCGGCGAAGCTCCACTCGCGGCCCGAGCGGATCCCGGCCGCGGTCGACGCGAAGCTGACGGAGCTCGCAGGCCGCTACGACCGCGTCTTCGTCGCCTACGCCGACTGCGGGACCGGTGGCGCTCTCGACCCCGTCCTCGAGCGCCACGGTGTCGAGCGGCTACCCGGTGCCCACTGCTACGGGTTCCTCGCGGGGAACGCCGCGTGGGACGCGATGCACGAGGAGGAGCCGGCGACGTTCTACCTGACGGATTTCCTCGCCCGGCACTTCGACGCGCTGGTCGTGCGTGCGCTCAAGCTCGACAGCCACCCCGAGCTCAAGCCGCTCGTGTTCGGCAACTACCGCAGGCTCGTTTACCTCGCCCAGACCGACGACGACGACCTCGACCGGCGGGCCGAGGCGGCGGCGGCGTTTCTCGGCCTCGCCTACGAGCGCCGGCGCACCGGCTATGGCGAGCTCGTTTCCTCCCTGACCCGGTTTGCGCAGGAGCCGGCGGATGCCTGAGCTGACCGTCATCTGGTGGCGGGACATCCCGGCGCAGGTGACGGCGAGGGAAGGCCGGACGCGTGCCGCACGCGAGCTGCCCCCACGCTTCCAGGAGGCGATCGACGCGGCGGCGATGCGAGCCGGGCTGATCGGAAGCGACTCGTACATGGAAGAGTGGCGGCGCATGCCGCAGCCGTGCGGCGACGACCTCGACGCAGAGGTCGCGCGGGAGGTCGAGCGGCTCGACTCGGAGTTCCCGGACGAGGTGCTCGAGCGGCTCGTGCGAGGGAACGGGAAGGAGACCGGATGACGGACACCCTCCTGTCGTCCGCGACCAGGGAGGTCGTGATCGGTCTCGACCGGCCGTTCGTCGTGATCGGCGACTGCACAAACCCTGTGCCTGTCCGCAGATCGGGAATCCGCAGGAGCAGATTCCCGATCGCGAAAACCCCTGAAGGGGCCGCTTCGCGGCCCGCGGTTCGCCATGACTGAGACGGTCCTGGCAACACCGACGAAAGAGGTCGTCATCGGCTTCGACCGGCCGTTCGTCGTGATCGGCGAGCGCATAAACCCGACCGGCCGGAAGGCGCTCGCCGCGGAGATGGCGGCGGGGAACTTCGACACCGTCGTGGCCGACGCGCTCGCGCAGGTCGAGGCGGGCGCGCAGATGCTCGACGTGAACGCCGGGATCCCGCTCGCGGACGAGCCGGCGATCCTGGCCCACACGGTGGAGCTCGTGCAGACCATCACCGACGTCCCGCTCTCGATCGACTCCTCGATCGTCGCCGCGCTCGAGGCCGGGCTCGGCGTCTACCAGGGGAAGGCGCTCGTCAACTCGGTCACGGGCGAGGACGAGCAGATGGAGCGCGTGCTGCCGCTCGTGGCGAAGCACGGCGCCGCCGTCGTCGCGATCACGAACGACGAAACGGGTATCAGCGAGGACCCGGACGTCCGGTTCGAGGTCGCGCAACGGATCGTCTCGCGCGCCGAGGACCACGGGATAGCGCGCGATGACGTCGTAGTCGACCCGCTCGTGATGCCGATCGGCGCGATGGGCACGGCCGGCCGCCAGGTCTTCGCCCTCCTGCGGCGCCTCCGCGACGAGCTGCGCGTGAACACGACGTGCGGCGCCTCGAACGTGAGCTTCGGGCTGCCGAACCGCACCGGGCTCAACGCCGCGTTCCTGCCGATGGCGATCGCGTCCGGGCTCACGTCCGCGATCACGAGCCCCCTGCACGGGGAGATGCTGCAGGGGATCAAGGCCGCCGACGTGCTGATGGGCAACGACCCGCACTGCGCCGCCTGGATCGCGCGGCACGGCGACGGCGACGGAGCCGCGCCCGCCGGCCGGCGCGGCGGTCGTGCCGCGAGACGGAGCGCAGCGGGCGCATGAGCGGCGACGCGCTCGTCGTCTTCACGCCGTCCGGCCGGCGCGGGCGCGTCGCGCGCGGCACGTCGGTGCTCGATGCGGCGCGGCGGCTCGGCGTCGACCTCGACTCGGTCTGCGGCGGCCGCGGGATCTGCGGCCGCTGCCAGGTGACGGTCGCGGAGGGCGAGCATGCGAAGCACGGGATCTCGTGCACGAGCACGGCACTGACGCCCTCGACGGCGAGCGAGCAGGCGTACGCGGCCGACCACGGCCTCGCCCCGGGCCGTCGGCTCGGCTGCACCGCACTCGTCTCCGAGGACGTCGTGCTCGACGTGCCGCCCGAGAGCCAGGTGTACCGCCAGGTGGTCCGGAAGGAAGCGGATGCCCGGGCGGTCGCCGTCGACCCCGTCGTGCGGCTCTTCCTCGTCGAGGTCGAGGAGCCCCGGCTGGCGTCGTCGCGGAGCGACCTCGCCCGGCTCCTCGATGCGCTCGAGCGGGAATGGGGCCTGACGGGCCTGTCGATCGACCAGGCCGTCCTCCAAAGCCTCCAGGCCGCCCTGCGGTCGGAGCCTGCCTGGCAGGCAACGGTCGCGGTGCACGACGGGTCGGTCGTCACGGCGATCTGGCCCGGGTTCCACGACGCCGCCTACGGCATCGCGTTCGACGTAGGCTCGACGACCGTCGCAGGGCATCTCTGCGACCTCCGCACGGGAGACGTCGTCGCGTCAGCGGGCGCGATGAACCCGCAGATCCGCTTCGGCGAGGACCTGATGAGCCGCGTCTCGTACGTGATGCTGAACCCCGGCTCGACGAGGGAGCTGACCCGCGCGGTGCGCGGCTGCCTCGCGAAGCTGACGGCCGAGCTCTGTCGCGACGCGGGGATCGAGCGGACCGACGTGCTCGAGGTGACGTTCGTCGGGAACCCCGTCATGCACCACCTGCTGCTCGGGATCGACCCGACGGAGCTCGGCGGCGCGCCCTTCGCGCTCGCCGTCGACAACGCCATCCGTCTGCGCGCGGCAGAGCTCGGCCTGCCCGTCAACGGCGGCGCGCGCGCGTACGTGCTCCCGTGCATCGCCGGCCACGTCGGAGCGGACACGGCGGCGATGATCCTCGCCGAGGTGCCGCACCTCGCCGAGGACGTCACCCTGCTGGTCGACGTCGGCACGAACGCGGAGATCGTGCTCGGGAACCGCGAGCGCCTGCTCGCCGCGTCGAGCCCGACGGGGCCCGCCTTCGAGGGCGCCCAGATCAGCTGCGGGCAGCGCGCGGCTCCCGGCGCGATCGAGCGCGTCCGGATCGATCCGAAGACCTTCGAGCCCCGCGTCAAGGTGGTCGGCTGCGACTTCTGGTCGGACGACCCGAGCTTCGCCGACACCCAGGTCACCGGGGTGTGCGGCTCGGGGATCGTCGAGGTCGTCGCGGAGCTCCTGCTCGCGGAGATCCTCACGACGGACGGGCAGATCGACGGCGCGCTCGCGGCACGGACGCCGCGGGTCGTGCCGGACGGCCGGACGTTCTCGTACGTGCTCTGGGACGACGAGCCGGAGCTGACGATCACGCAGAACGACGTCCGGCAGATCCAGCTCGCAAAGGCGGCGCTCCACGCGGGCTGCCGTCTGCTGATGGACCACTACGGCATCGATCGCGTCGACCGCGTGCGGCTCGCCGGGGCGTTCGGCGCGCATATCGATCCCGTCCATGCGCTCGTGCTCGGCCTGGTTCCCGACTGCGACCCGAGCGGGGTCACCTCGGCGGGCAACGCCGCCGGGACGGGCGCGCGGATCGCGCTGGTCGACCGGGGCGCCCGCGACGAGATAGAGCGCGTCGTGCGGTCGGTCGAGAAGGTCGAGACCGCCGTGGAGCCTCGCTTCCAGGAGCACTTCGTCCACGCCATGGCGATCCCGCACGACGTCGACCCGTATGCGCGACTCGGCGCGGCGGTGGCTCTTCCCCCGAGACGCGCGGCGACGGGAGCCGGCGGCCGCACGCGCCGTCGCCGCTCGACCGCCGAGAGGAGGCCCTCATGAGCGAGACGCGGAGCAGGCGGAGCGGGGGGCGTGCCGCGCGGCAGGCGGCGCGTCTCCAGGCGCACGTCGAGCGCGTGCCGTTCCTGACACGCACGCTCGAGCCCGTCGAGGTGCTGGCCGAGGAGGGTCTCGCGACGCTCGAGGCGAATGCCGAGCGGATCCTCGAGGAGGTCGGGGTCGAGTTCCACGGCGCGCCGGATGCGCTCGAGCTGTTCGCGGGCGCGGGGGCGGACGTCCGCGAGGAGCGTGTTCGATTCCCGCGCGGGCTCTGCCGCTCGCTCGTGCAGGCGACCGCGCCCGCGCAATTCACGCAGGCGGCGCGCAACCGGGCAAACGACGTCGTCTTCGGGGGCACGGGGACGATCTTCGCCCCGGCGTACGGCTCCCCGTTCGTGCGCGACCTCGACGGCGGCCGCCGCTACGGGACGATCGAGGACTTCCGCAACTTCGTGAAGCTGGCCTACGCGTCGCCGTGGCTCCACCATTCGGGCGGCACGGTCTGCGAGCCCGTCGACGTCCCCGTGAACAAGCGGCACTTCGACATGGTCCACGCGCACCTCCGCTACTCGGACAAGCCGTTCATGGGCTCGGTCACGAAGCCGGAGCGCGCGCGCGACACGGTCGACATGGCGCGGATCGTGTTCGGCCGCGACTTCGTCGACGAGCACACCGTCGTGTTCAGCCTCATCAACGCGAACTCCCCGCTCGTCTGGGACGCGACGATGCTCGGCGCCGCCAGGGCTTACGCGGAGGCGAACCAGGCGGTCATGATGACGCCCTTCATCCTCGCCGGCGCGATGAGCCCGTCCACCGTCGCGGCGACCTGCGCGCAGACGCTCGCAGAGTCCCTCGCGGGGATGGCGTACGTCCAGCTCGTCCGTCCGGGCGCGCCCGTCGTGCTCGGCTCGTTCGCGTCGTCGATGTCGATGCAGTCCGGCGCGCCGACGTTCGGGACGCCCGAGCCGGCGCTCGTGCTCTACGTGATGGCCGCCCTGGCGCGGCGCCTCGGCGTCCCGTTCCGCTCGGGCGGCGCACTGACCGCCTCGAAGATCGCGGACGCGCAGGCCGCCTACGAGTCCGCGAACACCATGCAGCCGACGATGCTCGCGGGCGTGAACTTCGTGCTCCACGCGGCCGGCTGGCTCGAGGGCGGGCTCTCGATGGGCTACGAGAAGTTCGTGCTCGACGCCGACCAGCTCGGCATGTGGCACGCCTTCGCGCGCGGGGTCGATCTCTCCGACAACGGCCAGGCGATGGACGCGTTCCTGACGAACGAGCCCGGCACGCACTTCCTCGGCCACCCGCATACACTCGCGAACTTCGAGACGGCGTTCTTCCGCTCGCCCATCGCGGACAACTCGAGCTACGAGCAGTGGGAGAGCGAGGGTGCGAAGGACGCGTCGGCGAGGGCGAACGCGCTCTGGAAGCGGACGCTCGCCGAGTACGAGGCGCCGCCGATCGACGAGGCAGTGGACGAGGAGCTGCGCGAGTGGATCGAGCGCCGGAAGGCCTCCTTCCCCGACGCGAGCGAGTGACGCCGACGAACGAGCCGCGCCCCGCCTCCAGCGGCTAGCGTGCCCTGCCCTGGCAGCGTCGCGCGGCCCGAAGCCCACACAGATCCAAGGAGAGCGAATGCCCGTCGAGGTCGACACCGTCCGCGCCGTCAGCGTCCCGACCCGGCTCGTGCACGGCCCGGGCGCGGTAGCGAGCCTCGCCGACGAGCGCACGGCGCTCGTGCTCTCCCGTCCGATGCTGGTCACCGATCCCGGGGTCGTCGCCGCCGGCCTCGCAGAGCGCGTGCTCCCGTTCCTCGACGACGTGGTCGTGTTCGACGAGGTGCGCCCGAACCCGGACGTCGCGCTCGTCGACCGAGCGGCCGACGTCTATCGGGAGAACGGCTGCGACGGCCTCGTCGCCGTCGGCGGGGGCTCGTCGATCGACGCCGCCAAGGCGATCGGCGTCGTCGTGGCCCACGGCGGCTCGATCGCACGCTACGAGTGGGGCCGAGACCCGCTCGAGCAACGGATCCCGCGGCTCGTCGCGATCCCGACGACGGCAGGGACCGGCAGCGAGGTGACGCTCTGGGCGGTGATCACCGACCACGACCGGCAGATCAAGTTCAACGTCGGCGGCACGCCGCTGATCGGCCCCCACGTCGCGCTGATCGACCCCGAGCTGATGCTCGGCCTCCCCCCCGCC
>DATBET010000019.1:0-1735 GCA_036558885.1 Gaiella sp. | reverse complement strand
AGACTCGCGCGCCCGCATCCAGTTCACGTTTCCCTGCAGTGTGTTGATCTCGCCGTTGTGCGCGATCAGGCGGTACGGGTGCGCGAGCTCCCAGCTCGGGAACGTGTTCGTCGAGTAGCGCGAGTGGACGAGCGCGAGCGCGCTCTCGAACCGCTCGTCGTTCAGGTCCGGGTAGAAGCCCGGCAGCTGAGTCGCGGTCAGCATCCCCTTGTAGACGAGTGTCCGCGCGGACAGGCTCGGCACGACGAGCTCGGGACCCGCGGCGAGCTCGGCGACGCGGCGGATCACGTAGAGCTTCCGCTCGAAGGCGCCCGGGTCTGCCGCGAGCTCGGCCGATGCTCCGACGACGAGCTGGCGGATCACGGGTGCGGCCTCGCGCGCGTCCGTTCCCGTGCAGGCCAGGTCGACGGGCACGTCGCGCCAGCACACGAGCCGCTGGCCCTCGCCGCTCACGGCGCTCTCGACGATCCGCTCGAGCTCGGTGCGGCGCTCCCGGTCCCGCGGCAGGAAACAGGTGCCGACCCCGTACGCGCCCGGCCCGGGCAGGTCGTCGCCGAGCAGCGCGCGGAAGAAGGCGTCCGGGATCCGGACGAGGATTCCCGCGCCGTCCCCGGTGTCGGCGTCCGCCCCCGAAGCGCCGCGGTGCGCGAGGTTCGCGACTGCCGTCAGCGCCCGTGTCACCGTCTCGTGCGTGGCGACGCCGTCGAGCCGCGCGACGAACGCGACGCCGCACGAGTCGTGCTCGTAGGCCGGGTCGTAGAGCCCGACCGGCTGGGTCGGCCTGCGCCTCATCGCTCCCCGCCGCTTCTGTTAGGGCTAGTCCGGCTGGGCGGGGTGCCTGGGGAGCCGGCTAGCTCGGACGCGGGCGCGCGACCGTAAACGCCTTGATACCGGCACCGTCTGTACCGATGCGCCCGCACGATCCCATTCGCTTTAGAGAGTAAAGCACCGACCGGACGGCGGCAATGGGCTTCACCGAACACTGGCCTGGAGGGGGGGCCCGACCGGGCCGCGCGAGCTACGCGACCGTCCTGCCGCGCGCACCGCCCGCGCGTACGCCTCTCCGACGGTCGCCCCGCCCGCCATCACCTCGCCGGTCGAGCGCATCTCGGGCCCACGGTCGGCCGCACCCGGGAGCCGCTCCGACGGGAAGACGGCCTCCTTCGCCCAGGCCCGGGTTGGTTCGGCGCGCTGGGGAAGGCCCAGGGCGGCGAGCGGCTCGCCGAGCAGGAGGCGGCAGGCGTGCTCGACGAGCGGGAGCCCCGTCGCCTTCGCGACGAAGGGGACGGTCCGGGACGCGCGCGGGTTCGCCTCGAGCACGTGCAGCGCACCGTCATGGATCGCGAGCTGGAGGTTGAGCAGGCCGCGGGAACTGAGCGCGGCTGCGAGCGTCGACGCGAGCTCCCGGATCCCGGCTTCGAGCGCGGCCGTGACCGAAGGACCGGGAATCACACAGGCGGAATCGCCCGAATGGACACCGGCCGGCTCGACGTGCTCGAGGATCGCGGCCACCCAGGCGTCCTCGCCGTCGCAGAGCGCGTCGACGTCGAGCTCGATCGCGTTCTCGAGATAACGGTCGACGAGCGACGGGCCTGGCAGCTCGGCGAGGTCCTCGGGCCCGCGGGCGACGCGCATCCCGGCCCCGCCGAGCACGTAGTGCGGCCGGACGAGCACCGGGTAGCCGATCTCCGCCGCGACCTCCTGCGCCTCCGCGGGGCTCGCGGCGGTTCTCCAC
>DATBET010000018.1:0-19023 GCA_036558885.1 Gaiella sp. | reverse complement strand
GCCACTGGTCGAGGTCTACGACTACAACCTCGTCGACGTCCTCCTCATCACGATCCCCGCCAGCATCGTCGGGATCCTCGTGATGTCGCTGATGATGAGCAGGCACGGCAAGGAGCTCGAGGACGACCCCGAGTATCAGCGGCGCCTGGCGGCGGGAGAGGTGGCGCCGCCCGCCGAGGTCACCGCGATCGAGCTCAAGCCGTACGCGAAGCGGAGCGTCGCGATCTTTCTCCTCGGCGTCGTCGCGATCGTCGTGTTCGGGCTGTTCGAGGACATCCGCCCCACGGTGGCCGCCGAGGGCGGCGGCGTGGAGCCGATCTCGGTGACGCCACTCATCCAGATGTTCATGCTGACGGCGGCCGCGCTCATCGTGATTCTCTGCCACGTCAGGGCGACCGAGGTCCCCGGAATGCCGATCTTCCGGTCGGGGATGGTTGCGATGATCGCGCTGTTCGGCATCGCCTGGATGGCGGACACCTTCATCGCCAACAACGAGGACGCGATCACGAGCGCCCTCGGCAGCATGGCCGAGAACTGGCCCTTCACGATCGCGCTCGCGATCTTCCTTGTCGCGGCGCTGACGACGAGCCAGTCGGCGGCGACGCGAACCATCGTCCCGCTCGGGCTCGCACTCGGGATCGGCGCCGGGTACATGATCGCGTTCTGGACCGCGGTCGTCGGCGTGCTCTTCCTCCCTGCGAACGGCACGCAGATCGCCGCCGCCGAGGCCGACACGACGGGCACCACGAGCCTCGGCAGGCGCGTCTTCGACCACTCGTTCCAGCTCCCGCTGCAGATCGTCTGGATCGTGACGGCGCTCGTCGGAGTCGCGATCGTCTGGCTGTTCTTCGGCGGCCACACGCCGGCGCCGCCCACCACCACGACGCCGACGACGCCCTAGATGACCGTCCGCGGCGCCGCCCTGCTCGGTGTCGGCGCAATGGTCGGCGCCGGCATCTTCGCCCTCCTTGGGGAAGCCGGAGCTGTCGCGGGCGCCGCGGCGTGGATCTCGTTCCTGCTCGCCGGCGTGGTCTCGGTGCTGATCGGCTACAACGTCGTCAAGCTCGGGGTGCGCTACCCCTCGTCGGGCGGCCTCTTCGAGTATCTCCTCCAGGGATTCGGAAACGGGCGTCTGCTCGGGATCGCCGCCTGGCTCGGCTACATGTCCGCGGTCCTGATCGTCTGCTCGATGTGCGCCGTCTCGTTCGGCGACTACGCGGTCTCGCTGTTCGTGAGCGACGGCGGCGCGGACTGGTGGGACAACGTCTTCACGTCGGCGATCGTCGTCGCGATGGCGGCCGTGGTCGTCGTTGGGCCGCAGCTGGTCGCGAGAGCGCAATCGCTGATCGTGTTCGTCATGGTCGGGATCCTCGCCGTGTTCGTTGCCGTCACCCTCCCGAGCATCGACCTCGACAAGCTCTCCTTCAGCGACTATCCGCCCGTGTCGGACATCGTCGCGAGCGTCGCGCTGACCTTCTTCGCGTACCTGGGGTTCAGCGTGATCACGTTCGCCGCGGGAGACATGCGCGATCCGGCCAGAGACCTGCCGAAGGCGATGAACCGCGCGCTCGGCGTCACCACGATCGTGTACGTGCTCGTCGCGATCAGCGTGTTCGGCACGTTGACCGTGGGCGAGGTCGTGCGCTACGGCCCCACCGCGATCGCGGAAGCGGGGAGGCCTGCGCTCGGCGACGCCGGGTTCACGATGATCGCCGTCGCCGCGATGGTCGGCATGGCCGGGTCCGTCGTCGCCACCCTGTACGCGTCGGCGGGGCTCACCGGGATGCTGTCCGACGTCGGCCAGTTCCCCTCGTTCTTCGGGCGCGGATCGCGGCTCGGCGCCAAGAGCGGCGTCTTGATCAGCGCCGCGGTCGTGCTCGTCGTCGCGAACACCGTGAACCTCTCGGCGATCGCATCCGTGGGCAGCGCGTGCTCGCTGATGATCTTCGTGCTCGTCGGGGTCGCCGGGTACCGCCTCCGCTCGGCGACGGGCGCGAGCGCCGCGATGATCGTCGTCGGGGTCGCGGCCACGCTCGTGGTGCTTGCCTTCTTCGCCGTCGACACGTTCCGGAACGCGCCGCAGACGTTCACCGCGATCGTCGTGATCGCCGTCCTGGCGGTCGTGCTCGACGTCGTGTGGAAACGGGCGCGGGGCCCTCTGCCGGCCGGGCCGCCCGAAGCCGAAGCCGCCGCCGGAAGCTGAGCTCCCATGTGCCGCTGGCTCGCGTACTCGGGTAGCCCGATCAGGCCGGAGGAGCTCCTCGTCAAGCGTGACCGATCGCTGATCGACCAGAGCCTCCATGCGAAGCTCGGCGCGACGACGACGAACGGCGACGGCTTCGGCGTCGGCTGGTACGACGACGAGAGAGTGCCGCACGTCTACCGGAGCACGCATCCGGCCTGGAACGACCGCAACCTGCGCCAGCTCGCCGCCGGCGTCACCTCGCCGCTCTTCTTCGCACACATCCGGGCGTCGACCGGGACGGCGGTGCAGGAGACGAACACCCACCCGTTCCGCCACCGGCGCTGGCTCTGGATGCACAACGGGCTGATCCGCGAGTTTCCGCGGCTCAGACGCGACCTCGTGCTGGCGGTGGACGAGTCCCTCTTCGCGTCCATCGAGGGCACGACCGACTCGGAGACGATGTTCTACCTCGCGCTCACTCTCGGGCTCGAGGAGGACCCGGTCGACGCCGTCGAGCAGATGGTCGGGCTCGTCGAGCGGACGGGCCGTGCCCGCGGCATCGAACTGCCTCTCCAGATGACGATCGCGACGACCGACGGCGAGACGATCTGGGCCTTCCGCTACTCGAGCGAGGGCGACTCGCGATCCCTCTACTTCTCGACCCGCACGGACGCGCTCAGGGAGCTCTACCCGGACGCCGAGCTCGGGTGGCTCTCCGACGAGACCCGCGTGGTCGTCTCGGAGCCCCTCGGTGACCTGCCCGGCGTCTGGAACGAGGTCCCGGAGTCCTCCGTCGGGATCGTGCAGGCGGGAGCGGACGAGTTGCGGCCCTTCGCGCCTCGCGGCTGAGCAGGGGCGACCGGAAGCAGGCGCCCGCCCTGTCCGCTCGTGCCGATCGATGCATGAAAACGGGAGGCCCGAGCCATAGATATGGGTGTGAGCCGGATTCCGCGACGTCTGCTGGCGACCGCCGCCGCTCTCACGGCGGTGACGATCTGGCCGGCGGTGGCAAATGCTGAGCGCGTCTGCTGGCCCGGCGTCGAGGTGCCCCCCGTCGAGATCCCCGCGGTCACGATTCCGGCCAAGGAGATCCCGGCGAAGGAGATCACGGTCCCGACGGTCTCCGGCGGCTGCGTGGGCGACCATTGCTGGACGGTGCCCGCAATCCCCGCGATCAGCATTCCGGCGATCACGATCCCGGCCATCACGATCCCGGCGTTCACGGTCCCCGCCCACAAGGTCCCCGGACGGTGCTTCGACAACGAGACCACCGACGCGCCGCCGCCCGAGAAGACCTCCGTTCGCGTCCGCAACTACCAGCAGGTCGACTCGCAGTTCTCACTCGCCCTCTCCGTCGTGTACTGGCGCCAGACCGGGAAGAGCAGCCAGGTTCCCGATTCGAGCGCCGAGGGGTTTGCCGAGGCGACCGCGTCCGGCTCCACCAGGAACCAGTACGTGCGCGCCTACGTCCGCACCGACGGGACTTTCGTGCCGGGTCACTGGATCAGGGCGACGAGCGGCGGCCGACCCACCTGCTCGATCATCTCCTGCAAGGCCAAGGCGCACGGCTGACGTTCAGGCCGGGGGCCGGCGCCCGCTCCGGACGCCTGTCACGACATGCTCGCCGGGGAGGCGCCTAGCATTGCCCGTGTGAGCGAGGCACGGAGCACCGGTGCCCAGGGCTCGAGCGGCGCGGTCGGGGCGCGACCGCGAGAGCAGCCGGTCGACGACTGGCTCGGCGACATCTCCGACGACGACTGGAACGACCCGGCGACGGTCCGCACCGAGACCCGACCCGAGACGCGCGACGATCGGCCACCCCCGGGGCCCGGCGGCGAGGATTGGCACGATCCCACCGCCCCTCGGGTGCCGCCGGGCGAGCCTGCCGCCGAGGAGGCCCACCACGCGGTCATCCATCGGCGACGCCTCGTCGCCCTGCTCGTGGCCGCAGCGGCACTCGGGCTCGCGGTCGTGATCCCGCTGATCCTCCTGCGCGGCGGGGACGACTCGTCGGCGACGTCCGTCACGGAACCCGTCGTCACGACGCCCGCACAGGAGACGACCACGCCGTCGGCCACCACCCCGTCCACGACGACGACCCCCTCGACGACCACGCCCTCGACGACCACCCCCTCGACGACCACCCCCTCGACGACCACGCCCTCGGAAAGCGCCGGTTCGAGCTTCACGCTCCCCGAGGGGACGAAGCTCGGGCTCGAGGAAGGCGATCCCGCCGTGGTCAACGATCCCGCGGTGGTCGAGGAGCTCCAGCGGGCCCTGACGACGGCGGGCTTCGACCCGGGTCCGGCCGACGGAACCTTCGGCCCGCGCACGGAGGCTGCCGTCACCGCGTTCCAGCAGGCAAACGGCCTCTCCGCCGACGGCGTCGTCGGGCCCGAGACCGCGTCGGCGCTGAACAGCGCCCTCGCAAGCGGCTGACGCGGCGCTGGCCATCCCGCCGACTCGCTACCTGCGGCGCGGCTGGTGGGAACGTGCCGCAGCGTCGCCCACCAGCCGCCCCCTCCCCAGCGCCGCAGGCCGGGATGGTGCCGACGGCGCGGGCCGTACGGGCTAGACGCACGGCCAGGATTGGCGGGCGATACGGCCAGTCCGCTCCGCGACGACGATCTCTAGGCGCTGCGCTCGCCCCACGTGACGAGCACGCCGTACACGACCAGGAAGAGCATCGCGATGACCGTCAACGAGAGGAACGGCGCGAACGCCATCCAGTAGAACCAACGGAGGATCCCGATCGAGGCGGCGATCAGCGCGATCCACCTCCCGAACGGACGACCGTCCAGGAGGCTCTTGCCCGCGACCACGAACACGACCGCGAGGGCGGCGTCGAAGACGCCCCAGAGCCAGCCCTGGTCGCCGAGGAGCCCATTCGAGACGTCCGCGACCCAGGCGCTGTCGGCCCAGAGATTGACGGCCCAGAGGACGTACAGCCCTGCGGCGATGAACATCATCACCGCGGCGTAGGTGAGCCAGCTGTTTCGCGTGTTCATTCCCGGCCTTTCGTCGTGGAGGACATCGTTGCCAGCGACCTCGGCGGAGGATGAACGACGGCCCGGACGCCCGAGGCGCTGTCTAGGCCGAGACGGAGAGCCTGAGGTCGCGCTCGAAGAACGCCGCAAGCCGTTCCGCCTCTGCCGCGAGCTCCCCACGGGCCCATGCGGGGAGCCGGGCGAACGGCTCGAGCTCGACGGCGACGTGCCGCGCCTTGACGGCGTGCTTCCAGACACCGACGATTCGCCCTTCAACCAGCACCACCGGCGACATCCACCCTTGCGGGCGGTAGATACGAGCGCGATGGCGGGGATCGACGACCGCGGCGGCCGTCCGCGACGCTCCGACCACCCAGGGGTCGAATGCAGGGAGAAGCCGCGCGCACCGCGGCGGCTGCGCCGATCCGGGCGCGGCGTCGTCTGCGCGCAGCCATACGCGCTCGCCGTCGAGCTCCACCTCGCACGCCTCGTCGCCGAGCGCCTCGAGCAGATCGCGGGCGCGCGTCGGCGCGGTCCCTCCCCACCAGAGCCCGAAGTGCGCCGCGGTCGCAGGGCCGTAGGCGAGGAGGAAGCGCCGCGTGACCTCCTGGAGCGCCGTCTCCGGAGCGACGCGCTCCGTCGCGCCCGGCACCCACGTGTCGGGCGCGGTGAACCGCACCCGGCCGTTCTCGGTCGGCGCGAAGCAGAGCAGCCCGCGGAAGGAGATCGCCTTGAGCGACGTCCCCCAGCTCTCCCTCACCCACTCCCCGAGCAGCGGAGACCCCGTCCGCGTCTCGACCTCCGCCGCGAGCTCCTCGCGCGTCAGCAGGCGCCCCGGGAGCACCGCGGCGACCGCGTCGGCGATTGCCTCGATCTCCGGCGTCCGGTTCCCGTAGTGCCGGTACATGCCGAATGCCGAGAGCCAGGTGCCGAGCTCTGCCGTCGGCAGAAGATGGAGCGTCCCGCGCATGGCCCAGAGCTTCACGAGCGTCCGCCGCTCCCAGAGCGCCTCCTGGACGGCGCCCCGCTCGAGCCCCTCGACCCGGGCCCAGAGGCTCAGTTCCGCCGACGACATGACCTGCGCGTGGAGGCCGCAGATCTCGGCCACGACCCGCAGCGCGTCCGACGCCGGCGCGCGCTCCACGAGGTGGTGCCGGTGCATCCGCCGCGCGAGCACTCGCTCCCACGTCAACGACGTCGTCCGACGGCCGGGCACGGGGACGAGGCTAGTCGCAGACGAGCTACAAGCGCGACGCCGGCAGGAGCCGCCGCCACCAGCGCCAGAGCGGGCGGAGCAACGGGTCCGTGAACCGGCTCAGCACGACGACGATGCGCATGACCCACGGCCTGCCGAGCGTCGTGACGAGCGTCGCCGCGAGGTAGCCGACGAACGCGCCGGCGAGCACGTCGCTGGGGTAGTGGACTCCGAGCGCGATTCGCGAGAGGCCGACGACCGTCGCAGCCAGGAGGAACAGCCCTCCCCCGCGGCGGGAGAACGCGAGCACCGCGAAGGCGATCGCGAACGCGGCGGATGCGTGGTCGCTCGGGAACGACGGGTCGGCCGTCCTCGCCGACAGCACGTGCGTCAGCGCAGGGTGCTCCGTGAACGGCCGAGCGCGCTCCCAGAGGTGCGAGATCACCTGGTTCACGCCCAGCGCGAGGCCGGCGGAGACGAGCGCAGACACGCAGGCGAGCTTCCAGCGAGTGCTTCCGTACGGTCGCGCGAGGAGCCAGAGCCCGACGGTGGCGAGCACGTAGAGCGGGACGAGCGCACGGGCGAGCGCCGTGACGGGATCCTCGAGCCAGTCGTGGGTCGCGACCTCGGCGTTGACCGCGTGGAAGAGCGTCCAGTCGATGTCCTGACGGTATTCGGCCGGGTGTTGCCGCGCTGTTACGCGGCACCGATCGTGACTTCCAGCACGAAATGTGCCAGTGTGGTCGAGAGCCGCCGCGCACCGTGGACGATCCGCGGGACCGGGCGGCCAGACGGGAGGTGCACGTGCACGGCCGCATGGCGAGGTACCGGTACACGGGCGACATCAACGAGATCGCCCGCGAGGCGGAAGAAGAGATGCTCCCGATCTTCCAGTCCACGCCGGGGTTCAAGTCGTACTCGATCGTCGAGAGCGACGGTGAGCTCCTGTCGTTCAGCGCCTGGGACTCGGAGGAGAGCGCCCAAGCCGCGAATGCGGCTGCCGCGGACTTCGTCGCCGCGAATCTCGCCGACCGGCTCGAGCTCCTGGAGGCACGCGTCGGGACCCTGCTTCTCGCCACAGCGCTGGGAGTGAGCGCCAAGTCAGGCGCAACGGCCTGAGAGCCGGCCCGACCGGGGCGGGAGGGGCCGCACCTCCTCGTCCCGGGCGCCACGTGCGTCGCGGCCGGTAGCGTCGAGCGCGTGGCTCTCCGAAACCGCGTCACCCCGCTCGGCGAGCTCGTGGCCGACCCCGCGCGCGGCCTCGTCTACGGCAACCGCGGTTGCCTCCACGACGCGGAGGGACGCATCCGGCGCCGCTATCAGGTGAAGCGGTGGATCGCCTGCCGTCTCGAGTTCCGCGGGCGCCGCCGCTCGCCGCTGATGCGGCCGGGGCGGTTCACCGAGCTCTTCTTCCTCGACGAGGCAACGGCGCTCGCGGCGGGCCACCGCCCCTGCGCCGAATGCCGCCGCGAGGACTACGTGCGCTTTCTCGAGCGCTGGACGGGACGCCATCCGCAGGAGCGCAGGGCCGACGCGGTCGACCTGCGCCTCCACGCCGAGCGGCTGGAGCCGCGCACGGGCGAACGACGGCTCCACGAGGCTCCGCTCGCCGCGCTTCCCGACGGCACGTTCGTCCTCCATGGCAGCAGCCCGCACGTCGTGGTCGGCTCGGAGCTGCTGCTCTGGACGCCCGGCGGCTACACCGCCCGAGTCCCGCGCACGCGACACGCCACCGCGACGCTCATCACCCCGCCGTCGCTCGTGGAGCACCTGCATGACTGTGGTCCTTCGGCGCTGCCGCTCCTCCATCCGTCCGCGGCCGCTTAGCGACGCGGGTCAGGTCGCCCGCTCGATTCCGACCGTGGCCCGCAGCTCGCGCATGTCGGCCTGGAGCTTGGCGTTGTCCGGCGCGATCCCTTCCATCAGGTCGGCGAGCCCGTCTGCGAGCGCATCGAGCTTCTCGTTGATCGCAAGCTCGTTGCGCCGCTGGGAGTTCTGGAGAAGCGCGACGAGCAGGAACGTGACGATCGTCGTCGCCGTGTTGATCACGAGCTGCCACGTGTCGACATTCCCGAACACGAAGTAGCTCGGCACCCACACGACGACCAGCAGCACGCAGGCGAGGAAGAAGGCTGCTTCGCTGACGAAGTCGGACGCCCGCTCGGCGAAGCGGTCGAATACCCCGGACGACTTTGCGTCGCTCTCGACCATGGGAGCGAGTTCCACGACGATGCCGCACAGTCCTCCGTCGACCGGGCTGCGGCCTCTGGTACCAATCCGCCCGTGGCGAGGGAGCGCGACACCGGGTTCACCGTCTGGCTGACAGGCCTCTCGGGGGCCGGCAAGACGACGATCGGGCACGCCCTCGCGGCCGAGCTCGAGCGGCGCGGCGCGCACGTCGAGGTGCTCGACGGCGACGTCGTGCGGACGCACCTCTCGAAGGGCCTCGGCTTCTCGCACGAGGACCGCGACACGAACATCGAGCGCATCGGCTGGGTCGCCTCGCGCCTCACGCGCCACGGCGCAGCGGTCGTCGTCGCGGCGATCTCGCCGTACGACGGAACGCGCAAGCGCGTGCGCGCGCTGATCGAGGAGCAGGGGCCGTTCGTCGAGGTGTGGGTCAAGGCGCCGCTCGAGGAGTGCGCGCGACGTGACGTGAAAGGCCTCTACGCGAAGGCGCTCGCGGGCGAGATCACACACTTCACCGGCGTGGACGACCCGTACGAGGACCCCGACGACGCCGAGGTCGTCGCCGACACCGTCGCGCTGACGCCCGACGAGTCCGTCGCGCTCGTGCTCGCCGAGCTCAAACGGATCGGCGTCGTGCCCCGGGCCGCGGTCGCACAGACCTAGGAGGGCGCGTAGCCGAGCGAGGCGAGCGTCGCGCCGGCTTCGCGCTCGACGTCCGTGAGCTGCTCCGCGGTGAGGTCTCGGCGCCAGCGTCCCGCCGAGCGGTCGTGCACGCCGGAGAACCGCTCCGCGAGCAGGTCGGGCGCGACACCGAGCGCTTCGGCGACCGCCAGGGCGGCCTCGGAGGGTGCGGAGACGAGCTGCTCGTAGCGCACCTCGACCGTCCGCTCGGGCACGGCCTGCGCGGCGGTCGTGTAGCGGCGCCACGCCCAGGCGGCCCGAGTCGCGTTGGAGGCGAGCCCGAACTCCTCGCGCCGCTCGGGCTCGACCCAGAACCGCGCCTGCGAACCGTACGCGAGTCGTGCGTCGTCGGCGCCCGTGCGGCCGGCGCTGAGCCAGCCGCGCTCGAGGAGCGACGTCGCTACGTCGCGGCCGTCGCGGATCACGTGGATCGCGACCGCCTGGGGATAGGCCTGCAGCGCGGCGGCCAGCACGAAGCTCGTCTCGGGCGTCTGCTCGACGCCGCGCAGCCCGCTCGCGAGCCCGAGCCGGCGGACGCGCTCGAGGATCGTGCGCAGTCGACGCGACCCCTCGTCGACCGGGCGGTCGACGAGCCTCGGGATCGACGCCTTCCAGGGCTGCACCTCGTCCAGGTCGACGAACCCGGGCAACGAGCCGATCAGGCTCGCGGTGACGGTCGTGCCCGAGCGGGGCGAGCCGACGACGAAGACGAGGCGCTCCTCGCTGCCGAGACGGCGCCGACGGCGCGCGATCCTCGCCGCGCTGCGTCCGTAGAGCACGGCCGCCCCGATCCCGCGCGCGCGCATCGCGGGAATCTAGCCCGCGTAGGTCGCGGCGAGCTCGTCGATCCGGGCCGCGCTCTCCTCCAGCGCGGTGCGAGAGAGCCGTCCCGCGCGCGCCGCGGCGAGGAGCTCGTCGTACACCGCCTCGGTCGAGCGCTCGGAACCGACGCACAGGAGCAGGTCGACTCCGGCGCGTGCGGCCCGCAGCGCCGCCTGCCCCAGCGTCGTACGGTGCGTCCTCGCGAGCGGCTCGAGCGCGTCGGTCATCGTGGCGCCGGTGAAGCCCAGGCCGCCCAGGGTCGCAAGCACACGAGGCGACCACGCGGCGACCTGGCCGTCGTAGGCGGTATAGGCGGCGTTCGAGACCATTACCAGCGGCACGACGCCTGCCGCGATCGCCCGACGGTACGGGACGAGCCCCGGTGCGAGTGACTCCTCCGGCACGTCGATCCGGACGGCCGCGTCGTCGGTCGACGTGGTCGCGAGCCCGAGTCCCGGGAAGTGCTTGAGCGTGGGCGCGACGCCCCCGTCGAGCAGCCCGGCCGCGAACGCCGTCACGTCCTTCGCGGCGCCTGTCGGTTTGGTGGAGAAGCCGCGATCCATCGCGGCGACGAACGAGGCTGGCACCGCGGGCACGTCGGCCACCGGGGCGAGGTCGACGTCCACCCCGAGACGCTCGAGCGCGGCGGCGGTGGCGCGACCCGTGCGGCGGATCGTCCCTTCGGTGCGCAGCCCGAGCTGCTCGGCCGAGGCAGCGGGTGGCGCCCACCGGAAGCGGCGTACGAGGCCGCCCTCCTGGTCGGTCATGATCAGCAGCCGCCGGCCACCCTCGCCCGCTGCCGCGCGTAGCCGACCGGTGAGCGCCCGCACCTCCGGCGCGCTGCGTACGTTCGCGCCCATCAGGATCACGCCGCCGACGCGGCCGCGGCGGATCCGGTCGAGGAGCGCCGGCGAGGGAGACGTGCCTTCCATGCCGACGACGAGCCGTGCGCCGACCAGTGTCTCGAGCGGCCGCGGCGACGCCGCCCCCGTCGGCACGACATGACCGACGAGCCAGCCGAGGACACCTGCGACGACGATGACCGCCGTGACAATTCGGCGCGGGAGCGTGAGGCCCAAGTTACAGACTGTAACTTGGGCCTACCTGCCGTCACCGCGCCGCGCTCACACCTCGTCTTCCTCGAGGCGCACCGAGAACGGCAGCCGCCAGTCGTCGTCGGCCTCGCCGTCGATCGTGAGCCGCCACTCGTAGCGACCGGGCTCGAGGGGCAGCGGCCCCGAGTTGATCGCAACGGGGAAGTCGAGGGGGGTCCCCGGCTTCAGCCCCGCGGGACGGCCGACCTCGAACGGCACGTCGTCGAAGAAGACCACCTGCTGCTCTCCATCGTCGGTCTCCATCTCGACGGGCTGCCCGTCGGCGTCGAGCAGCTCGAGCCGCATCACGTGCCGTTGGTTCGCCTGGTCCCAGGGGACGCGGATCAGGATCGCGATCCCGAACGGCACTGCCTCCGGGCCGGTGAGCGACCAGCCGCCGCCGACGACCGTCAGCTTCCCGTCGCTGACCTGCGCGAAGTCGGCGAGAAGCATCGTCACGCGCATATGGTCGCGAGTCTCGCACAGGCGGGGTCGCACGCGTGGCGCGCGGCTACGCGGTCACGCGGCGACGGCGGACGACACCGCGCCCGACGTCTCGACGGCACCGACGAGGGTGTCCGCCACGCCCGCGAGCTCTGCCCGGAGCCCCGCATCCGGCCCTGCGAGGCGCTGGTCGGCCTTCGCGACGGGCAGCTCGACGTCCAGCACGCGGGCGCCGAGGATGCCGAGCACCTTCTTGAGCTCGCGCTGCGCCCAGATGCCGCCGAACGAGCTCGTGCTCGCGCCGATCACTGCAACCGGCTTCCCCCGCGCGGGATTGTCGGCGAGAGGCCGCGAGACCCAGTCGAACGCGTTCTTCAGCTGGCCGGGGATCGACCCGTTGAACTCCGGCGTCGCGACGAGGATCGCGTCCGACTCCGCGATCGCCTCCTTGAGGCGCTCCACCTCCCCGGGTGCGAGCTCGACGAAATCCTGGTCGAACGGCGGGATCGACGCGAGCTCGTCGTACAGCTCGAGCTCGACGCCCTCGGGCAGCTCCTCCGCGATGAGGCGGAGGAGCTGCGTGTTGAGCGAGCCGGCGCGGAGGCTGCCGGAGAGGCCGAGGATCCGCATCGCTACGCCGCCTCCGCCGCGACGAAGAGCAGCGACGCGTCGAGCTCGACCTCGTCGGCGAGCATCGACCCGCCGTCGGGCAGCGGTGCGTTCCAGGTCAGGCCGAGCTGTGTCCGATCGACGGTCCCCCGCAGCGTGAGGCCCCGCTTCGTGTTGCCGTAGGGGTCGCCGACCGGCTCGGTGAGCGTGCCGGTGAGGACGACGGGCGCACGGTTGCCCTTCACGACGAGGGCGCCGTCGAGCTGGACGGTGCCGTCGGGGCCCTCCGTGAGCGGCCCGCCCTCGAAGCCGAGCTCGGGGTGGTTCGCCACGTCGAAGAAGTCCGGCGAGGCGAGATGCGCCGCGAGCTGCTCGTTGTCGACGTCGATGCTGGTCGCCTGCGCGGTGCCGCGCAGCCCCTCTGCGTCGAGCGTCGCGTCGAACGTGCGAAAGGCGCCTTCGAACGGCGCGATGCCCATGTACAGGACGCGGAACCCGATCGTCGAGTGCGTCGGGTCGCTGTGCCACGTCCCGGTCACGACGGCCGCGCCGTCAGCGGTGATGCTCAATTTCAAGCCTCCTCTACTTGTACCAGCAATACTTGCTAGGACAAGTAACGGCAGACCGGACGGTCGTATTCCCGGAGTCGGAGCGCCTCAGGAACGTGCCCGAAGAGGAGCGATCGGGGCGGCGCCGCAGTTCCGCCCCGATCGTCGTCGCTGATTCTGCACTGATTCGACGCGAAAGGGCAAGTGGGGTCCCGTTTTCACTTCAGCGCGTCTGCGGGAACCCAAGGTCGACCTTGCTCGTCGCAGGATTCGGCCAGCGCGAGGTGACCACCTTCCCGCGCGTGTAGAAGTGGATCGACTCGGGGCCGTAGGCGTGCGAGTCGCCGAAGAGGGAGGCCTTCCAGCCGCCGAAGGAGTAGTAGGCGACGGGCACCGGGATCGGCACGTTGATCCCGACCATCCCGGCCTTCACGTCGAACTGGAACTGTCGCGCGGCGCCGCCGTCGCGCGTGAACAGCGCGACGCCGTTCCCGTAGGGATTGTCGTTCACGAGCGAGACCGCCTCGTCGTACGTCGTCGCCCGCACGACCGAGAGGACCGGCCCGAAGATCTCGTCCTTGTAGGCGTCCATCTCCGTCGTGACGTTGTCGAGCAGCGAGACGCCGAGGAAGAAGCCGTCTCCGTCCGGCGCAGTCTCGCGGCCGTCGGCGACGACCGTCGCCCCCTGGCCTGCGCCCGAGTCGATGTACGACGCGACCTTGTCGCGGTGCTCGCGGGTGACGAGCGGCCCCATCTCCGAAGCCGCCTCGAGGCCGTTCCCGACCTTCACGTTCGGCAGGCGCCGCTTGATCGCCTCGACGAGGGGATCGGCGGCGTCGCCGACCGCGACGAGCACGGAGACGGCCATGCAGCGCTCGCCCGCCGACCCGTAGCCCGCGGAGACCGCGGCGTCCGCCGCCATCTCGATGTCGGCGTCCGGCAGCACGATCATGTGGTTCTTCGCCCCGCCGAGCGCCTGCACGCGCTTCCCGTGCCTCGTACCCGTCTCGTAGATGTAGCGCGCGATCGGCGTCGAGCCGACGAAGGGGGCCGCGCCGATCTCCGGGTGCTCGAGGATCGCGTCGACCGCGACCTTGTCACCCTGCACGACGTTGAAGACGCCGTCGGGCAGGCCGGCCTCCTTGAGCAACTCGGCCGTGAGCAGCGAGGCAGACGGGTCCTTCTCCGAGGGCTTGAGCAGGAAGCAGTTGCCGCAGGCGATCGCGGGCGCCCACATCCACATCGGGACCATCGCGGGGAAGTTGAAGGGCGTGATGCCCGCGACGACGCCGACGGGCTGTCGGATCGAGTAGACGTCGACGCCGGTCGAGGCCTGCTCGGAGAACTCGCCCTTGAGAAGCGTCGGGATCCCGCACGCGTACTCGATCACCTCGAGCCCGCGCGCGACCTCGCCCAGCGCGTCGGAGAGCACCTTCCCATGCTCCGCGGTGAGCAGCTTCGCGAGGTCCTCGCGATGGGTGTGGAAGGTCTCGCGAATCGCGAAGAACAGCTCGGCGCGCTTCGCGATCGAGGTCGCGCGCCAGGCGGGCAGCGCCGCCGCGGCGCTCCGCACCGCGGCGTCGACCTCCTCGACGGAGGCAAGGTCGACCGCGCCCGTCTGCGCGCCGAGCGCGGGGTTGTACACGGGCCCGCTGCGGCCGGACGTCCCTTCGACGCGCGCCCCGTCGATCCAGTGCGGGATCCTCGTGATCGTCTCGTCGCGCCCGGCAGTGGGCGCCTCGGCAAGCTCCGTCATCGCTCGGCCTCCTCGAAAGTGGTCCTCCGAGGGTATCGCGGTGGTCCGTGTCGATGCGTCCCGGCGCTGTCGCTAGAAGTCGACGCCGCTCGTGTCGCAGTCGCCCGGGTTGCCCGAGTCGTACCCGGTCCGGAACCACTGCACGCGAAGGTCGGACGAGCCGTGCGTCCACTGCTCGCGGCTCCGGGCGCCGAGCCGGTCGTCGCCGACCGCGGCCGCGGCCTGGAGGCCCTCCTCGATGTCCCCGGGGTCGAGCAGCCCGCGGTTGTAGGTCGACCGCCCCCACACGCCCGCGAAGCAGTCGGCCTGGAGCTCGAGCTGGACGGAGTAGACGTTCGCCCGGCCGGGATCCTCCTGCTGCTTCTGCCGGATCGCGTTCTCGATCCCGAGCTCGCTCTGGATGTGGTGGCCGATCTCGTGGGCGATCACGTACGCCGCGGCGAAGTCGCCCGGTGCGCCGAAACGGCGGGACAGCTCCTGGAAGAACGACAGGTCGAGGTAGACCTTGTGGTCGCCGGGGCAGTAGAAGGGGCCCGTCTCGGCGGACGCGGGGCCGCAGCCCCCGGTGCTCGTCCCGGACGTGAAGATGACGACCGGCGCCCGGGTGTACGTCTTGCCCGACTGCTGGAAGATCTGTGTCCACATGTCCTGCGTGTCCTTGCTCACGAACTTCGCAAACTCGAACGCCTCGTCCTTCGTGCCCGCCGTCCCCGTGTCGGGCTGGGTGCCAGGGGCGGCGACCGGCGCCTCTTCGTCGAGACCGCTCGGCGCGAGCACGCCCGAGCCCCCTCCACCCCCGAGGACGCCCGGTCCGAAGAGCAGCGCGAGCACGATCAGGAGGATCGCGCCGAGACCTCCACCCGCCTTTCCCATCGGGATCGGGAGACCGCTGCCGCCGCCGACACCGCCGCCCTGTCCGCGGCGGTCCTCCATGTCTCCCTGGCCCTGGACCTTGCTCCAGCGCACGACGGGAGCGTATCCCCCGTGTCGCGCTCCAGCAAACGGCGCCTACGTCTCGAGGCCCGCCTCGGCCAGTGGGCGGCGGGCCCAGGCGAGCTCGTCCGCGTACCAGCCCTGGAGCGGCTGGAGCGTGACGCCCCCGCTCGACGAGTGGACGAACCAGCCGCCAGCGACGTAGATCCCCGAGTGGCCGATCTCCGAGGGCTTCGACCGCGGCCCGCGGCCTCCGAAGAAGAGGACGTCCGCGGGCTGCAGAAGCCCCGGCGGGATCCGCTCCACTTTCGGCACCTCGCCGCTCATGGCGTAGGTGGTGCGGCCCTTGAGCACGTCGGCGAGGGAGGGCGCGCCGACGTATGACTGGGTCTTGAAGACACGCCAGACGAGCCCGGAGCAGTCGAAGCCGCCGGGCACCGAGAGCTGGTTGCCGGGCGCGCCGGCGCTCCAGATCGTCTGCGGCTTCTCGGACGTCCCGGCGAACACGTACGGATAGCCGACGAAGCGAAGCGCGCGCGACAGCACGACTCGCTGCCAGTCCGTCAGCGCGGGCACGGCGAATGTCGCGACGACCTGGCGCACGGCGTCGATCCGTGTCGGGTCGAGCAGACGCAGCTTCGCGAGCGAGTACGCAGCCTCGGCGCGCGGGGCCGGCTGCTTCGGCGAGCGCTCGAGGCTCTCCTGGCCGACCGGGTGGTTGATTCGCAGCCCGAGGAGGCGGGCGACCGTCTCGGTGCCGAGCATGTCGGTAGGCTCGAGGTCGGCCGCCTGGGCTGCGAGCCGGATCTGACGCGCGGCCGGCAGGAGACCCGCTGCCGCGACGAGCTGCGCGTCGAGCTCGCGCATCGTGACGACGCGGGTCGGGTCGTCCGGCGGCCGGTGCGGCTTGCCGAGCGCGACGATCGCGTCGTGCAGCTCGCCGCGCGTCAGCGGGTCGTCGGGTCGGAACGACGCGACGTCCGGGCCCATCAGCCCGGCCACGACGACCGTCGCGATCTGCGGGGCTGCCCAGCTGGTCGTCGCCGAAGCGACCTGGGGCACGGGCGGCGCGATCGGCGCGGGGGGCGCCGCGCTTGCCAGCGGATCCACGGGGTCGGCCGCGAACGACGGGCTTGCCAGCGCGGCCGCGAGCAGCGCGCCGCAGACCAGGGTGAGACGCCTGCGACCCATCGCTCTTCGTATCGGCGCGGCTGGACGCCCTCTTGAACGGCCTCGACGCGAGAAGCGCCGATTAGGCTGGCCGCGTGGCGCGGGAGACGATCCGCGACTGGGTTCGTTCGCTCGAGCGCGCGGCGCCGAGCGAGCAGTGGACGATGCTCTGCTACTTCGCCGGCCGCGGCATCGCGATCGACGACGACGACCTCAACGCCGCGGTGCGACGAGCCGAGCTCCTCCTCGCAGCCGGTGGCGACCCCCACCGCCCGCTCGACCCGTTCGGCCGGGCCGCGACCGCGCTCGCGAAGGACCTCGACGCACCGGAGCGCCGTGCGCAACTCCGGGCGGGGCTGGAGTCGCTGAGCGACGAGGTGGCCGGCCTCAGGGGCGCGCGCGAGTCCCTCGGTCTGCTCCTCTCGGACGACGACCTCGCCTGGCAGGCATTCGCGACCTCCCTGCTCGCCGAGGCGCTCGCCGAGGAGTGAGTCAGCCGCCGAGTCGCGCGATGAGCTTGAGCGGCCCGCGCGCGAAGCCGCGTGCCTCCGCCGGGTGCGCCACGTCGCCGCAGAGCAGGCGAGCCACGACCGTGAAGACGCCCGGCGCGCGCGTCGCCGCGAAAACCGTCCGCGGGTAGCGGTCGAACGCGCGCTTCGTGGTCCACGACGCCGCGGCGTGTCGGTCGAGGACGGCGGCGAGCGCAGCCGTGTAGCCCTCGAGGTCGCCCGTCAGCACGGCGTCGGCGGCGAGACGAGCGGAGACGAACGCCTCGTACATCCCGTCGCCCGAGAGCGGGTCGACGAGCCCCGCGGCGTCGCCGACGAGGAGCACGCGTCCCTTGGCGGCCGGCGTTCCGAGCCGCCGCATCGGGAGCCGGTGCCCCTTCAGCTCGGTGAGGTCGTCGAGGGATAGGCCGTGCTCGCGTGCGAGACGGTCGAGGTGGTCGCGGAGCCGCGGCCCCTCGCTTCCCCATCCGCCGACGCCGAGGTTCGCGTGGTCGCCCTTCGGGAAGACCCAGCCGTAGCCGCCGGGGACGACCACGAGCTCGACCACCGCCGTGCGCTCGAAGTCGCCGCGCAGACGGTCGAGCGCGACGTTTCCCTCGAGTGCGACGCCGCGGACGATCTCCGCGCCGACGTCGGCGGCGCGCGCAACGACCCCGTTCGCTCCGTCGGCGCCGATCACCGTGTCCGCGTGGACGACATCGGTGCCGACCCGCGCCGTGACGCCGCCGTCGCCGAGCTCGGTGAGCTCGACCTTCGCGCCGTCCCGGAACTCTGCCCCGGCGGCGGCCGCCCGCTCGGCGAGGAACGCGTCGAGGCGGCGGCGCTGCGTCATCCGGATCAGCGGCTCCGAGTGTCTGCGGGTGAAGCTGGCGCCGTAGCGGAGCCGGAGCTGGAACCGGTCGACGTCACGCTCGACCACGGGCGACGGGTCGACGGGGATCCGCTTCAGCGCGCGGCCCGTGAGGCCGCCTCCACAAGGCTTGTCGCGCGGGAAGCGCGCCTTGTCGGCGAGCAGCACGCAAGCCCCGCCGCGCGCGAGGTGGATCGCCGTGGACGAGCCGGCCGGGCCGGCTCCGACGACGAGGACGTCGACCTTCACTCCGCGAGTGTAGGCGCGGCACGCGGCTACAATCCGCGTTCCCCGCAGGGGTTCCCGAGTGGCCAAAGGGGGCGGGCTGTAAACCCGCTGGCTCAGCCTTCAGAGGTTCGAATCCTCTCCCCTGCACTCGTCCTGCTCGCGAGCGCGATTCCGCGGGAGCGAAATCCCGCCGCTTGATCCCCGCCTACGGCGGGGCACGTCCCTGAAGCGTCCGCTGTCGCGGCGGCAACTCCACGGTCCGCTGAAGCGCTGTTGCGGCTCCCCCCGTCCGGCGGACGACGAGGGCGGCCCCACGCCGCCCTCGTCATCACCTACCTCAGGCAGTGGCGCTTGCTGCCGCTGGCATCACGCCCAGCTGCGTCATCACGTCGACCTGGTCGAAGTAGAGGCGCACGTCGGCGATCTTGCCACCGTCCACTCTCATGATCTGAGTGCCGCGACCGCTGAGATGCCGGTGCGTGGCCGGGATCTCGCCCCCGGGTCCGCTGAGGGTGTCCTCGTGCGTCCCCTCGAAGGTGAACTCCTGCACGGCCCAGCCGTCGCCCACGATCGTGTTGCGCACGTCGATCCGCGCATCGGGGAACGCGTGGATCCAGCCCATCGCGTACTCGGTCATCGCGTCGCCGGTCGTGAGCTTCACCTCACCGGGCGCCTCGAAGACGGCGTCGTCGCGCGTGATGCCGCGGATCCGTGCCTCGTCGTGCGCATTGAACGCCTCGACGAACTCCTCGGCTACGTGGCGAGCCTCGCCCATTCGCAGCTCCTTTCGTCGCACTCTCCCCCGCGCCTCGAAGGTACTCC
>DATBET010000017.1:0-2157 GCA_036558885.1 Gaiella sp. | reverse complement strand
GTGCTGTCGTCGTCCTCCGGGCCGGCCGGCTCCTCAGCGGGAGCCGGGGCCTCGAGCGTTGCGATGGCGGCGTCCGCCGCCTGCTGTTCCTCTTTGCGTCGTCGAAACCGGAACCAGGGCAAGAATCGTGTCCTCTCGTGTCAGAGCGCGCGGGCGCACGACCGCAGGGGCGGCGGGCCTCGCGCAGCGTCGGGTGTCGAAATCGGCGGCCATGTGCCTGCGGCAAGGCTATCAGCGGGCCCGGCCCGGGATTCCGTTCGCCGAACGGGTCAGGCGGCGGCGGGCCGCAGCCGCGCCCGGCGCGCGCGAACCGCACGCAGGCGTTGCGAGAGACGAGCCCACGCCCAGGGCTCGAGCTCCAGGTAGCGGGTCTCGCTCTGGCCCCTGGTCGACTCGAGATACTCGAACCAGGCGTCCGCCTCCTCGATCTGAAGCAGTTCCTCTGCGAGCTCCGTCTCGGGCACCTCGACCTCCCCGCGATCGTGACCGTGTCGCCCGCGATCCTAGGACCAGGGGCGGACGGAGCCGGGGTGCGCTAGGGCCGGGCGAGGCGGCGGAAGGCGGCGCCGAGCGCGAGCGTTGCGCCGGCCGCGACCGCCGCGTCGGAGACACGCGTGCGAAGCGGCAGACGGCGGACGAGCTCCCGGCTTGCGAGCCCGGTCGCGACGGCGGCCGCGAGCGGCAGGGCGAGGTCGCGCGCCGCCTCTCGTCCGTCGCGGGCCTCCTCCGCGCCGGAGGCGACGGCGACCTCCGAGAGCATCCGAGCCTGCGCGAGCGCGAGGACCGGAAGGCGGGGGCCGCTGCCCGCGCGAAGGGCGGCAAGGGCCGCCGCCGCGAGCGCACCGTCGGTGGCGCTGCGGCGCGTGACGGCGTCGCGGAGCACAGGCAGCGCGGCGGCGAGCGACGCTCCCTCGTTCCCGAGGGCAGCGGCGAGGCGGTCCGCGATCTCCTCGACCGGGAAGCCGCTGCCCGGCGTGCACTGCACGACGTCCTCGGCGAGGACGTATGGCAGCCTCACCGGGGTGTCGGCGGTCTGCACTGCGATGACCGGGACGACGGCGCGCGTGGCGGCACGCAACACGTGCTCGTCCTCGGCGGTCGCCGGCCCGGCGACGACGCGGACGACCGCGGCGGCCTCGGACGGCTCACCGGAGACGCGCACGCGCCCGGGCTCGCCGCCCGCGCGCAGCTCCCGCGCGAGCTGCTCGGCGAGGACGCCCGTCACGAGCAGGGGCCCACGCTCCTCGCGCGCATGGCGCTGATGCCGCAGGAGCCCCACGACGTCGCGCGCGCCGATGCCGAGCGGCTTCATCGGAACGCGTCCGCCCGGCCGCGCGCGTGGATCGCCTCCAGCACGCCGATCGCGACGAGGTTCGCGACCATCGACGAGCCGCCGACGGTGACGAACGGGAGCGGGATGCCGGTGACGGGTGCGATCCCCATCGTCATCCCGACGTTGACGAACACCTGGAACAGGAACGCGAACACGATCCCGCCTGCAACCATCGCGCCGTACAGGTCGCCCGCGACCGTCACGACGCGGAGCCCTCGCCACACGACGAGGAGATACAGCAGGAGGAGCACGGCCGCGCCGAAGAAGCCACGCTGCTCGGCGAACGACGCGAACACGAAGTCGGTCGCGTGCTCCGGCAGGTAGTCGAAGCGCGTCTGGCTCGCCTCGCTGACGCCGCGCCCGTCGAGCCCGCCGGCGCCGACGGCCGTGATCGACTGGTTCAGGTTGTACGTGAGCCCCGCAGGGTCCGCGTCGGGGTTTGTGAACCCCGTCAGGCGGGCCGTCTGGTAGGGCTTGAGCACCTCGACGCCGGCCGACGGCAGGATCCAGACGACTCCGGCGACGAGCGTCACCGCGAGCACGGCGAGTAGCGCGAGGTGGAGCCAGCGCGTGCCGGCGACGAACAGGACGGCCGCGAGGGCCGCCGTGTACACGAGCGCGGTGCCGAGGTCCGGCTGCATGAACACGAGGAGCATCGGGACGACGCCGAGCGCGATCGCGGTCAGCACCGTCCGCAGCTGCCCGAGGTGGCGATGGCGCTCCGCGAGGAATCCCGCGATCGCGAGCACGAAGAGCAGCTTCCCGAACTCGGACGGCTGGAACTGGAGCGGCCCGATGTCGATCCACCGCTTCGAGCCGCGCAC
>DATBET010000016.1:0-15495 GCA_036558885.1 Gaiella sp. | reverse complement strand
CGTGATCTCCGGGCCGTTGAAGTTGACGCACTTGTTGACGTCCATGTAGGCGTCGGGCTGGTCGGCCGGGCCCGGGAACACGGGGGCGGGAATCGTCTGCGACCCGCCCTGGTGGATGAGCACGACGAACGCCTTCACCTTTTCCTTCGACGCAAGCGTCTGGACGAGCGCGTTGACCGTCTCGACCTCCGGCTTGAACTCCAGCCCGGCGACGGCGGACGGCGTGACGATCGTCGGGGTGCCCTCGAGCGTCAGCCCGATGAACGCGATCTTCTTCCCGTCCACGGTCTTGATCTCGTATGGCGGAAGGATCGTCTCGTCCGTCCCGGTGTAGAAGACGTTCGCGGCGAGGTACTGGAAGTCGGAGCCCTCGAACGGGTGAGCCGCGCAGCTGTCGGCCGGGCCGCAGCCGCCGTTCTGCATGCGCAGAAGCTCCTCGACGCCCTCGTCGAACTCGTGGTTGCCGACCCCGGTCACGTCCATGCCGAGCGAGTTGAGCGACTCGATGGTCGGCTCGTCGTGGAACAGCGCCGAGACGAGCGGGCTCGCCCCGATCATGTCGCCGGCGCCGACGGTGAGCGTGTTGGTGTTCTGCGTACGCAGCTGCTTGATCCACGTCGCGAGATACGCGATGCCCCCGGCGGGCACCGTCTTCGGCGCCCAGCCGGTCTGCACGCCGGACGTGAGCACCGGGTTGCAGCAGCCGACCTGGATCGTGCCGGGCGTGCTCGGCTGCAAGTGACCGTGCAGGTCGTTGATCGCAAGCAGCTGAACGCTCGTGGACCCCGGGTTCGGGGGCTTCGGCGGCTTCGGAGGCTTCGGAGGCTTGGGCGGTTTCGGCGGCTTCGGCAGCTTGGGCGGCTTCGGGGGCTTGGCGGCCGCGGCTGCCTGGCCCACCGTGCCGGTGTTGCTCTGCGTGTCCCGTGCGGTGGCCTGCGTCGCGCCCACGACGAGCGCGAGCAAGAAAGCCGCCACGACGGCGGTCGTTCGTCTCATTCGGTCTCTCCCCTGTTCGACGTCTGACGGTGGGTGCACCTGAACGGGGGCATCCTAAACGGCTTTGCTCAATCCTTCGCGTCGGCCCACGTGTCCCCGATCCCGGCCTCGACGGCGAGGGCCGGGTCGAGCGGGTACGCCCCGACCATCTCCTCGCGCACGAGGTCGCGCACCGCGCTCGTCTCCACCTCCGGCACCTCGAGGAGCAGCTCGTCGTGCACCTGGAGGACGAGGCGCGCCGCCCGCCCTTCGCGGCGGAGCCGCTCGTGGATCCGCACCATCGCCACCTTGATCACGTCCGCGGCGGTGCCCTGCATGACGGTGTTCACCGCGAGCCGCTCGCCCAGCGAGCGCGTCTGCCGGTTCGACGCACGAAGCTCCGGGATGGGTCGCCGGCGGCCGAGCAGGGTCGTCACGTAGCCGTCGGCGGCGGCCTGGGCGATCGTCCGCTTGATCAGCTCCTGGACGCGTGGCAGCCGCGCGAGGTACGTGTCGATCAGCTCCTGGGCCTCCTCGCGCGGGATCGCGAGGTTCTCCGAGAGCCCGAACGACGAGATGCCGTAGACGATCCCGAAGTTGACCATCTTCGCGGTGTCCCGCTGGCCGCGCGCGAGCTCTGCCTGCGGGATGCCGAACACCTGCGAGGCGGTCGCCGCGTGGATGTCCTCCCCCCGTGCGAACGCGTCCCGCAGCACCGGCTCGCCGGAGACGTGCGCGAGGATGCGCAGCTCCACCTGGCTGTAGTCGGCCGAGAGGAGGCGCGTCCCGTCGGCGGGGACGAACGCGGAGCGGATCCGTCCGCCCAGCTCGGTGCGGACCGGGATCGACTGGAGGTTCGGGCTCGTCGTCGAGAGACGGCCCGTCGCCGCGACCGCCTGGTTGAACGTCGTGTGGAGCCTCCCGTCGGCCGGGTCGATCAGCGTGGGCAGCGGCAGGAGATACGTGTTGAGGAGCTTCGTCAGCTCCCGCCACTCCTCGACGATCGGCACGATCGCGTGGTCGTCGCGGATCGCGCGCAGCACGCGCGTGTCCGTCGAGTAGCCCGTCTTCCCCTTCCGTCCCGCGGTGAGCCCGAGCTTCTCGAAGAGGATCCGTGCGAGCTGCTGGGTCGAGCCGAGCTGGAATTGCTCGCCCGCGAGCTCGAGCGCCTGGGCCTCGAGCTCCTCGACGCGCTCGACCAGCCGCGCGGTGATCTCGCCCATCCGGTAGGCGTCGATCCTGATGCCCGCCTCCTCCATGTCCGCGAGCACGACCGTGAGCGGCAGCTCGACCTCGTCGTACAGCGTCTCCGAGCCCCACTCGCGCAGGCGGGCGCGCAGCTGCGGGGCGAGGCGGCGCGCCGCCTCCGCCTGGCACACCAGCGCCGCCGTCTCCTCCTCGGTGGCCGGGTCGGCGACGAGCTCGAGGCCGTGCTCGCGGGCGAGATCGTCGAGCTCGTACCCCGCACGCCCGGGGTCGACGAGGTACGCGGCGATCAGCGTGTCGTCGGCAGGCGGGCTGCCGAGGCGGAGGGCCTTCGCGTCGTGCGCGGCGACCTGCGCGGGGTCGAGCACCCGGCGCAGCTCCTCCAGCCCGACCTCGGAGACGACCACCTCGCCGCCGGCCGCCACGCCGATGCGCCCGTCCCTCCAGGCGATGCCGAAAGGCCCCTCGTGTCGACCCAACAGAAGCTCCTCGACCGCCGCCTCACGCCACGCGACCGACTCCGTCTCCGCCGTCGCGGCGGCCGCCGGCAACGCCTCGTCGAGCGTGTCCACGCGGCTGAGGAGGCCCCGGAACTCGAAGCGGCGGAAGATCTCCTTCAGCTCCGAGCGATCGGGCGGCGCGGAGACGAGCGCGCCCGGGTCGACGTCGAGGGGCAGGTCGCGGCGCATCGTGGCGAGGACCTTCGAGTCGCGCGCCTGGTCTGCGTGCTCGCGCACCGCCCGGCCGCGGGCGGGCGACAGCTCGTCAGCATGGGCGATCACCTCCTCGAGCGATCCGTACTGCGCGATCAGCTGGCCGGCGGTCTTGTCCCCGATCCCCGGAATGCCCGGGATGTTGTCCGAGGTGTCGCCCTTGAGGCCGATGAAGTCCGGGACCTGGTCGGGGCGGACGCCGTAGCGCAGCTCGACGCGCTCGGGCGTGTAGACGTGGACGTCGGCGACGCCCCGCGGCGTCATCATCAGCGAGACGTTCTCGCTGCAGAGCTGGAAGGCGTCACGGTCGGTCGAGACGACGCACGTGCGGATCCCCGCCTCGTCCGCACGGGTCGCGAGCGTCGCGATCACGTCGTCGGCCTCCCACCCCTCGAACTCGAGGTTGCGGTACCCGAACGCCTCGACGATCGGTCGGAAGTGCGGGAACTGCTCCTGCAGCAGGTCCGGCATCGGGCGCCTGCCCTCCTTGTACGTCTCCGCGATCTCGGTCCTGTGCGTCGGCCGCGTGTCCCACGCCACGGCGACGCCGTGCGGCTGGTAGTCGGAGAGCAGCTTGAAGAGCATGTTCGTGAACCCGAGCAGCGCGTTCGTCGGCTGACCGTCGGTCGTCTGCAGCTCCTCGGGCAGCGCAAAGTAGGCCCGGTAGGCGAGGTTGTTGCCGTCGACGAGGAAGAGCTGCGCGCCGCGCACGGGGCCGTCGTCGAGCTGGAGCTCCTCGCCGGTGAGGGTCTTGGGACTGATACTGCGAGCGTAACCGAGCCTCGCCCGCGCCTAGGATGGACGGATGGCCGTGGCCACGGGGTCGACGTCGTTCGCGCCGCTCGCCGAGGAGCACTTCGACGACGCCGCCGTGCTCCTCGCCGCCCGGCACACGGCCGGGCGCCGCGTGGAGCCGGCGCTCGACCCCCGCTACGAGGACCCGGCGGCGGCGCGCGAGGAGATCGCCGGCCTTTTCGGCCGTGATGGGGCGTCCGGGGTCGTCGCGCTGCGCGACGACACGGTCGCCGGCTACGTGCTCGGCGTCCCGCTGGACGAGCAGTGGGGGCCGAACGTGTGGATCGAGTCGGCAGGCCACGCCGCCTCGACTCGGGAGCTCATCCGCGACCTCTACGCCGCCGCGGCCGCGCGGTGGGTCGAGGAGGGCCGGACGTCGCACTACGCCGTCGTCCCCGCGACGGACCCCGAGCTCGTCGACGCGTGGTTCCGCCTCGGGTTCGGCCACCAGCACGTCCACGCGATCGGCGAGCCGCTCGCCGAGGCGCCGACGCCGCCCGAGGGGATCGTCCTGCGGTCGCCACGGCGGGAGGACATCGACGTCCTCGCCCGGCTCGAGCTCTCGCTCGGGGAGCATCAGCTTCTCTCGCCCGTCTTCTCGCGCATGACCTTGCCGACGCTCGAGGAGACCCGGGCGGAATGGGACGACGACTTCGGCGACCCGCAGTACACGACGTTCGTCGCGGAACGGGAGGGCGTGGTGCTCGGCTCCGCGGTCGGCTGCGCGATCGAGCTCTCCGCGATACACCGAAGCCTGACGCTGCCGCGCGGCGCGGGCTTTCTCGGCTTCGCCGCGGTGCTGCCGGAGCACCGTGGGCTCGGCGCCGGGCGCGCGCTCGGCGAGGCCGTCCTCGCCTGGGCCGGGAGCGAGGGCTACCCGTCGGTCGTGACCGACTGGCGGATGACGAACCTCCTCTCGTCGCGCACCTGGCCGCGCCTCGGCTTCAGGCCGACGTTCTATCGCCTCTTCCGCGCGATCGCCTGAGCCGGCGAGACCCCGGCGCGTCCCTAGGATGGCCGCCGTGCGCGTCCCGCTCGCGTCCGGCTCGCGGCTGCCGCTCGTCACGCTCCCCGACGACACGGTGGTGCTCACGCCTCCGCCGCCGCTCGACGCGATCGCGGACGTCGGCGCCGCCGTCGGCGAGGCGCTGCGCTACCCGCTCGCCGGGCCCCCTCTACAGGCGGTCGCGCCGCGGGGCGGGCGCGCCACCGTGGTCGTCCAGCCGCCCGCGCTGCCGCTGCCCTCGGCGGCCGACGACCCCCGTCGCGACGCGCTCGCCGCCGTGCTCGACGAGCTCGCGGCCGCCGGGATCCCGCGCGACCGGCAGACGGTGCTGCTGGCGGGCGGTCTTGGACGCCGCGCCGGGCGCCGTGAGCTCGAGGGGCTGATGCGGCCTGACCGCGCGAGGAGCTTCCGCGGCCGCGTGGTCGTGCACGACTGCGAGAGCGAGGAGCTCGTGCGGGTCGCGCTCGGAGGCCGCGTCCACCGGGTGCATCCCGCGCTGGTCGAGACGGACCTCGTGGTCACCGTCGGTGCCGGCGAGACGGTGCTCAGCGGCGGCGCCACGGCGCTCCTCGACGCGTGCGGGCCGTCGACGATCCGGGCCGCGACCGCTACCTCGCTGCTCGAGCCGTCCGGCGCGCCCGGCTGGCGGCTCGCAGGCGCGCTCGAGACGGAGCTCCGGCGTCGCCTGCCCCTCGTCGGCCTCTCGCTCGTCCTCGACCGGCCGCGGCTCACGGGGCCGTATCACGGGTACCCGTGGGACGCGGGGGCGCGCGACGCGCTCGCGCGCTCGCCGCTCCGCCGCCTCGTGAACGCCACCCCCGCCGGCCCGCGGCGCTGGCTCGTCGGGCGACTTTCCCACGAGCTGCGCGCCGTCGCCGTGCTCGCCGGCAGCCCGTCGGTCGCGCACGCGGAGGCCCTCCTGCGCGGGTCGGTCGTGCTCTCGGCCCAGCTTGCACGGCCGCTCGACACGATCGTCGTCCCGCTCCCCCACCTCGGGCTCGGCCTGCCGCGCGAGCCGCTGAATCCGATCACGGCGGCGGCGCTCGGCCTCGGGCACGCGCTGCGCCTCTGGCGCGATCGCTCGCCGCTCGGGGAGGGTGGCACCGTCGTGCTCCTCCACCCGTTCGGTCGCGTGATGGGGCACGGGCCGCAGGCGCCCTACCGGACGCTCTTCACCGCGCTCCGCGACGTCTCGCAGACGCGGCTGCGCGCGACCGAGGCCGCAGCGGCCCGCGACCGTAGGGCGCTCGCCGCCTACCGCGGAGGCGCGGCGCCGCACCCGCGCCTGCCGTTCGCCGACTGGGAGGCGTGCGCGCCGGTGCTGGCGCGGGCCGGATCGGTGATCGTCGCAGGTTGCCGCGACGCGGGCGCCGCGCGGGCGCTCGGGCTCGTGCCGTCCCACAGCGCCGCGACCGCCCTCGCGATGGCGCGCGGCCTTGCGGGCGAGGAGGGCTCGACGGGCGTCCTGGTCGGCCCGCCCTACCCCCGTGTCGTCGTCGGCGACGGAGGCGCCTGACGCGCAGCGCTATTCGACGCCCAGATAGGCCTTGCGGACGGCCTCGTTGGTCTTGAGCTCGGTCGCAGCCCCGGCCAGCGTGATCCGGCCCGTCTCCATCACGTAGCCCCGGTGCGCGGCGTCGAGTGCCATCAGCGCGTTCTGCTCGACGAGCAGCACCGGGGTGCCCTGCGAGTTGATCGTCCGGATGATCTCGAAGATCTTCTCGACGAAGATCGGAGCGAGCCCCATCGACGGCTCGTCGAGCAGGAGCAGCTTGGGACGCGCCATCAGCGCCCGCCCGATCGCGCACATCTGCTGCTCGCCGCCCGACATCGTCCCGGCCTTCTGCGTCCGCCGCTCGTAGAGGCGCGGGAACAGCTCGAAGACGCGGTCCATGTCCGCCTGGAAGTTCTCGCGGTCGGTGCGCTGGAACGCGCCCATCTCGAGGTTCTCGATCACCGTCATGCGCGGGAACAGGCGGCGTCCCTCGGGGCTCTGGGCGATCCCGCCCTTGACGATCGCGTGGGGCGCGGCCGTCGTGATCTCCGCCCCCTGGAACCGGATCGAGCCCTGCCGCGGGCGGTTGAGCCCGTTGATCGCGCGAAGGGTGGTGGACTTCCCCGCGCCGTTCGCGCCGATGAGGCTGACGATCTCGCCCGACCCGACCCGCAGCGACACGCCCTTGAGCGCGTGGATCGCGCCGTAGTAGACGTGCACGTCCTCGAGCGAGAGCACGTCGCCCGACGCCTGCGTGGCGGGCTCGGGGTGCGCGGTCGAGCTCACGCTGCGGCGCCCTTGCCGAGATACGCCTCGATCACGCGCTCGTCGGCCTGGATCTCGGCGGGCGAGCCCTCCGCGATCTTCGCACCGTACTCGAGCACCGTGATCCGCTCCGAGACCCCCATCACGACCTTCATGTCGTGCTCGATGAGGAGCACCGTGAGGCCCTTCTCGTCGCGGACGCGCCGGACGAACGCGGTGAAGTCGGCGGTCTCCTGGGGATTCATCCCCGCGGTCGGCTCGTCGAGGAGGAGCAGCTTCGGGTCGGTGCCGAGGGCCCGTGCGACCTCGAGTCGCCGCTGGTCGCCGTACGGGAGGCTGCCGGAGCGCTCGTGGTGGCGCCGCGGCAGGCCGCAGTAGACGAGCAGCTCGCGCGCTCGGTCGCGGGACTCGGCCTCCTCGCGCTTCACGCGGCCCGGTCGCGCGATTGCACCGAGGATCCCCGCGCGCAGCCTGCAGTGCATCCCGACGAGCACGTTCTCGACTGCGGTCATCTGGGAGAACAGGCGGATGTTCTGGAACGTCCGCCCGATGCCGAGCGCGGTGATCGCGTGCGGCGGCATGTTGACGACCTCGGTGCCGTCGAACACGATCGACCCCGACGTGGGCTTGTAGACGCCGGTCAGCTGATTGAAGAACGTCGTCTTCCCGGCTCCGTTCGGGCCGATCAGGGCGACGATCGCGCCGCGCGGGATGGTGAAGTCGATGTCGTCGGACGCCAGGAGCCCGCCGAACTCCTTGCGGACCTTCGTCGCGACGAGCAGGTCGTCCGCCATCAATCGTTGCCCCGGTCGCGGTCCGTCAGCGTACCCTCGGTCTGCACGTCGTAGAACGGCGTGTCGTGTACGCCCTCCTCGAGCTCGATCTTGTGGCGCCGCTCCGGGATCAGGCCCGCGGGTCGGAGGAGCATCATCAGCACGATGATGATCCCGTAGATGCCGAACTGGTACTTGGGCGGGTCGAACCACGCGGGCGCGCCCGCCTCCTGGATCTTGCTGCCGATCGTCGAGAGCCCGCTGAAGTTGAGGTAGGCGAGGATCATGCCGCCGACGACGACGCCCCAGATGCTCCCCATCCCACCGAGGATCACCATGCACAGCAGGAACACCGAGATGTTGAAGTAGAAGTCCGCGGGGAAGGCGCCCGACTTGAAGCTCGCGTAGTACGCGCCCGCGATCCCGCCGAAGAAGGCGCCGAGCGCGTACGCCCAGGTTTTCGTTCTCATCAGCGGGACGCCCATCGCGGCGGCGGCGGTCTCGTCCTCACGGATCGCGATCCAGGCGCGCCCGAGCCGCGAGTCGCGGAGGCGCACGGAGCAGAAGATCGTGAAGAGGAGCAGCAGGAAGGCGATGATGTAGTACCAGCGCTCGCGGTACTCCGACTGCTGGAAGTTGTCCGGGAAGAACCCGATCGCGCTGAGCACCGGGAAGCCGACGGGGTCGATCGGGGCGATCCCGAACGTGCCGTTCGTGAGGTTGAAGCCGCCGAAGCTGTCGCCGTTGCGGACGACCTGGGGGATGATCTCGCCGAACCCGAGGGTGACGATCGCGAGGTAGTCGCCACGCAGGCGCAGGGTCGGCAGGCCGATCAGGATCCCTGCCAGCATCGTCAAGAGGCCGGCGATGATCAGCACGATCCACATCGTCACGTGGATGCCCACCTGATCGTTGTCCACCGACGAGCCGAAGTGGAACGTGACCTGCTCGAAGTGCTGTGACGCGAGCCAGCCGGCGGTGTACGCGCCCACGGCGTAGAAGGCGACATAGCCGAGGTCGAGGAGGCCGCAGTACCCGACGACGATGTTCAGGCCGACGGCCATCATCGTGAACGCGATCATCACGACGACCGTCCCCGTCGTGGGCATGAAGTCGCCGATCAGGGGGAGGTCCTGGAGCCCGTCCTCGATGAACGGGTAGAGCAGCCCGAGCGCGATGACGGCCGGCACGAGCCAGACGTTGGGGTTGTCCCCCAGCCGCGCCCTCGCACGGTCGACGACGCTGCTCATGCGCCCTCCGGCGTCTGCTCGCCGAGGAGTCCCTCCGGGCGGAAGACGAGAACCGCGATCAGGATGCCGAACACGATCGACCGGGTCCAGTCACCGCCCGGCGCGTGCCAGGTGAGCCCCTCGTTGAAGGACTGGACGAAGCCGATCACCAGCGCGCCGACGACGGCTCCCGCGAGGTTCCCGATGCCGCCGAGCACCGCTGCGGTGAACGCGATGAGGCCGAGCTCGAAGCCGGTGTCGTAGCGAATGTTGTACTCGAGGAGGAACACGAGCCCGGCCACGGCGGCGAGCGCGCCCGCGATGAAGAACGTGACGGAGATCGTCCGGTTGACGTTGATGCCCATCATCGCGGAGGCCTCGGTGTCCTGCGAGACGGCGCGCATCGCCTTGCCCTGCCGTGTGTAGCTCACGAACCAGCTGAGCGCGATGAGGGCGGGGACGATGATCGCGAGCGCGACGACGAGCTTCCACGTGACCCGGACGTCGCCGATGGTGAACGCGGCGCCTTGCGGGATCAGGTCAGAGCCGCTCTCGTAGTCGACGCCGTAGAGCGCCAGTGAGATGTTCGAGACGATGAACGACATCCCGACCGCGGTGATCAGCGGCGTGAGGCGCGGCGCATTCCGGAGCGGGCGGTATGCGATCCGCTCGATCGTCGCGTTCACGATCGCGAACAGGGGGACGGTGACGGCGAGCGTCACGATGATCCCGCCGACCACCACGAGGTTGCTCGAGTCGCCGGTCAGCCCGAGCACCGAGAGGAGCATCGTGCTGGCGACGAGGCCCGACAGCGAGAACACGTCGCCGTGGGCGAAGTTGATCAGCTGGAGGATCCCGTACACGAGGGTGTAACCGAGCGCGACGACGCCGTAGATCGAGCCGCGGGTCAGTCCGTCGAGCGCGACGTTGATGAACTCCTGCGGCCCCTTGATGAAGTTGACGACGAGCCAGAGCCCCACGAGGGCGACCAGTCCGAGCCCGATGCCGTTGACGAGCTTCGGGTTGCGGAGCGTCCGAAGCACCCTCGCGCGCGTGTCACCCATCGACCGCGCGACTCTATGTGAGAACGGGGCGGGAGGGCAATAGCCCTCCCGCCCGCAGAGCCGTGGTTGCTAGCTCTGGCCGCCCGCGGCCGCCACCGTCTCCGGCTTAGGCGACACGGTCGTCTTCGTCGTCAGCTCGTCGGTCGCGACGTAGATCGTGAAGCCGACGACGGCGCCCGAGGCGTCCTCGGGGTCGCCGTTCTCGTCGATCTTGAACGAGCCGAGCAGCCCGTTCTCCACGTTCGTCTCGAACACCTTCTTGATCACGTCCGTGCGCGAGCCGTCGGAGGCCCCGATCGCGTCCAGCAGCACCTGGGCTGCCTGGCCGCCGTAGATGGCATAGGGGTCGATCGCCTTGCCCTGGAGCGGGCCGTTCTGCAGGCCGTCGATGAAGTCGAGGGCCGGGCCCTTGAACGTGTCGATCGGGACACCCGCGATCGACATGAACATGCCCTTCGCCGCGGTGCCGGCCTCGTCGATCGTCGCCTGGGTCGTGAACCCGTCCGGAGCGAGCAACAGCACGTCGCCGTCGTTCGGCCCGAGCACGGCGACCTTGTCCTTGATCACCTGAGCGCCGTTCTCGTCGATCAGGCCACCGAGGAAGACAGCGTCCGCCCCGGTCGACTTGATCTTCTGCATCTGCGAGGTGTAGCTCGTCGCCTTCGGATCCCAGGCCTCGAAGCCCGCGATCTTGATGCCGAGCGACTCCGCTGCCTTCCGCGTCGTCGTCGCGACGCCGAGGCCGTAGGCCTCCTTGTCGTTGAGGATGTAGACGCTCTTGACGCCCTGCGACTGCATGAACTCCGCCACCGCGGCGCCCTGATAGGCGTCGTGCGGAACGACGCGCGCGTAGTTGCGCGACCCCGACGGGTAGTACTTGTCGGGGTCTGTGGGGTCACAACCGCCGGGGAGGTTCACCGTCAGGCACGGCCAGGTGTTCGCCGGCGAGACCATCGGGATGCCGCCGTCCGGCGCCTGGTTCAGCACCGGGATGATGATCGCGGCGCAGCCCGAGTTGAACGTGCCGATGACGCCGATCACCTTGTCGTTCCCCGCGTAGTTGTTCGCGTTCTGCGAGCACTTGCCCGAGTCCCACTTGCCCGCCTGCGCGGTCGCGTCGTCGCACGCCTGGAAGCCGATGTTGTAGTCCCCGGCCTTCCAGTCCTGCTGCTCGAGCTGGTACCGGATCGCCGCGTTGATCTGCTCGGTCTGGAACCTCGACGACCCCTGGAGGGGCATGTCCGACGCGACCAGGTAGTCGGGGTCCCCGTCGCCCTTGTACTCGATCGCCGTGCACGACGACGACGGCAGCGCCTCGGGTGCACCGCCCCCGCTGTCGCCCCCGCAGCCCGCGGCGACGAGCGCGGACGCGGCGACGACGAGCCCCGCGAGGAACACCCCGCTTCTCTTGAACTTCAAGCTCTTCCTCCTCCTTGGTGGACCGACCGGCGCCCGGCACAGGCCGGGCTTCATAGCTTGGGCGAAGAGTCTAGGGCATTCGCAGGCGCGCCGAGGCTTCGTAACACAAATGTGAGGGCACCCCTGCGGCCGTCATCTGCAGCCTCAGCGAGCCGCAAAGCACTGACCTCGCCTCCGCTCTCTACCATCGTTCCCTGCAAGCCGAAGTGGCGGAACTGGTAGACGCGCCGGAGAGCGTGAGGGAACCCATGGTTCCCCCACGAGCCCCCTCATTCACGCTCGAGCACACAAACCGCCGCCTGGCCGCCCGGCCGGCAAAGCCGGCCTCCGGCCGCCACGTGCGGTACCCCGCGAGCGGCAAAGCCCTGACCTCGCCTCTGCTCTCTACCATCGTTCCCTGCAAGCCGAAGTGGCGGAACTGGTAGACGCGCCGGACTCAAAATCCGGTGCCCGCGAGGGCGTGTGGGTTCGAGCCCCACCTTCGGCATTCGGCGTGGGGGAACCCATGGTTCACCCACGAGCCCGCTCCTTCCGGTCGCGACACAGCAGACCCGATGTTGGCCTCCCGGCCGGCAAAGCCGACCTCCGGCCGCAACGCCTTGCTCGTCGGCACGCCGAGGACGCTCCGCCGCGCGTGAGGCGTGGGTTCGAGCCCCCATTCGGCGTGGGGACTGATAAGAACGTCGCCGTGAGGATCGGGATCCTGACGGGCGGGGGCGACGTGCCGGGGCTCAACCCCTGCATCAAGGCCGTCGTGAACCGCGTCGTCCACGACGGGCACGAGGTGGTCGGGCTGCGGCGCGGCTGGGCGGCGCTCCTCCAGCACGATCCCGACGACCCCGACTCGGCGGCCGAGTGGTTCCAGCCGCTCACGGCGGCGACCGTGCGGACGATCGACCGGACCGGCGGGACGTTCCTCCACACGTCGCGGACGAACCCGAGCCGGGTCCGCGGCGGCGACGTGCCGCCGCACCTCGCGGCCGACGCCAAGGGTGATGCGCCGTTCGACTTCACGGCGCATGCGCTCCGCGTGGTCGAGGCGCTCGGGATCGACATCCTGATCCCGATCGGCGGCGACGACACGCTCTCGTACGCGCTGCGCATGCACGACGAGGGCGTGCCGGTGATCGCCATCCCCAAGACCATGGACAACGACGTCCACGGGACGGACTACTGCATCGGCTTCTCGACGGCGGTTACGCGCGGCGTGCAGTTCATCCACAATCTGCGCACGTCGACCGGGTCGCACGAACGGATCGCCGTGATCGAGCTCTTCGGGCGCTACAGCGGCGAGACCTCGCTCGTCACCGCGTACCTCGCGGGCGTCGACCGCGCGGTGATCTCCGAGATCCCCTTCGACGTCGATCGCCTCGGCCGGCTGCTCCTCGAGGACAAGCGCGCGAACCCGTCGAACTACGCGATGCTCACGGTCTCCGAGGGCGCCACGCTCGCGGGCGGTGACATGCTGCTGTCGGGGGAGGAAGACGCCTACGGTCACCGCAAGCTCGGCGGGATCGGCGAGCTCACCGCAGCGCTGCTGAAGGAGCGCACCGGCGAGGAAATGATCGTCCAGGAGGTGGGCTACCTGATGCGCTCCGGCGCGCCGGACTCGCTCGACCTGATGGTTGCGACGAACTACGCGGTGATGGCGGCCGACCTCGCGCTCGAGGGCGCCTCCGGGAGGATGGTCGCGCTGCGCAACGGGACGTACACGGCCGTGCCGATCTCCGCGACGCGCGAGGGCGTCAAGCGCGTCGACGTCGACGAGCTGTACGACCGAGAGGCGTACCGGCCGAAAGTGAGGCACGTCGCGGGTAAGCCGATGTTCTTGTACTAGCTCGCCAGGCAGGATCGGCGGGAGCCGAATCCTGCGGCTCGATCCCCGGCTGCGGCGGGGCACACCCCTGAAGGCGCCCGCTTCGCGGTCGCAACGGCTCCGCAGTGTCGTTGCCTGCCGCTGCGAGCGATGCGCCCGCAGCGCATGGCACACCTCCTCGGTGCCTGCGTTTCCCGGCCCGGCCTACGATGCCGCCGTGAGCCGCATCGGGATCCTCACGGGGGGCGGCGACTGCCCCGGTCTGAACGCGGCGATCCGCGGCTTCGTCGCGCGCGCGCAGGCGAAGCACGGCGCGGAGGTCGTCGGCGTCCTCGACGGCTGGGACGGGCTGATGGAAGGCCGGGTCCGCGCGCTCGATCGCGACGCCGTCCGTGGCCTGCTCCAGCGCGGCGGGACGATTCTCGGCACGTCGCGGCGCGACCCGTACGTGCACGGAGACGGCGCCGCCTCGCTCGCGGCCACGCTCGAGCGCGAGGAGCTCGCCGCGCTCGTGGTCGTGGGCGGCGACGGCACGCTGCGCACGGCTGCCCGGCTCGTCGACGAGGGAGTCCCGATCGTGGGCGTGCCGAAGTCGATCGACAACGACATCGCGGGCACCGACACCACGATCGGGTTCGACACCGCCGTGCAGATCGCGACCGAGGCGCTCGACCGGATCACCACGACGGCCGAGTCTCACGACCGCGTGATGGTGGTGGAGGTGATGGGCCGCACCCAGGGCTGGATCGCGACACACGCGGGAATCGCCGCAGGGGTGGACGCGATCCTCGTCCCCGAAGAGCCGTACGACCTCGACGCGGTTGCCTCCGTCGTGCGGGGCCGCGCACAGCGCGGCCACCGGTACTCCGTCGTCGTCGTCGCGGAGGGCGTCGACCCGCCGACGGGATCAGCGCTCGCGGCGCAGCTCGACGCGTTCGGATTCGAGCGGCTCGGCGGCGTCGGCGCGCTCGTCGCCGCGAGGCTCGAGGAGCTGACGGGGTTCGAGGCCCGCGTCACGGTGCTCGGCCACGTCCAGCGTGGCGGGGTGCCGACGGCGCGGGACCGCGTGCTCGCCACACGGTTCGGGATCCACGCGGCGGACCTCGCCGCGGCGGGCCGCTTCGGACGAATGGTCTCTCTGCGCGGCGACGTCGTGACCGACGTCCCGCTCGCCGAGGCGGTCGCGGCGCCGCAGCCGGTGCCGGCCGAGCTCTACGACGCCGCCCGCGCCTGCTTCGGCTGAGCCGCTGGCGCGCGCCGCAACCGGGCAGTTGCGACCGCGACAGCGGGCGCCTTCAGGGATCTGCCCCGCCCGCAGGGCGGGGAGCCGAGCGGCGGAATCCGCTCCCGCCGATTCCGCCCTGCGAACAAACCCGCGCCTGCTTCGGCCGAGCAGCGCGACAGCGGCGCCTTCCCTCTCGCGAGCCAGCGAAGGGAAGTTGCGACCGCGACAGCGGGCGCCTTCAGGGATCTGCCCCGCCCGCAGGGCGGGGAGCCGAGCGGCGGAATCCGCTCCCGCGGATTCGCCCTGCGAGCCAACCTCAGTCGAGGAGCAGCGCGTCGGTCGGCGCGTAGCCGTCCGTCAGGAGCGGGACGTCGTCGGTGCGGACCTGCCGCTCCCAGCGGTCGCGGATCGCTGCGGCGAGGACGGGCGCGCCGGGCGCACGTGCCCGGCGTTCCTCGCTCCACGTGGCGGCGAGTTGGTCGCGGCTCGGGGCGGCACGCTCGGTCGCGACGAGGATGATGTTGCGGATGTCGTCGGGGATTCGGTCGAACGCGCCCTCGTAGACGGGGTGCAGCACGACGGTCGGGAACACGGAGGCGTAGGTCTTCCAGAGCGAGCGGGTGATGCGCGACCGGTCGCCGGTGAGCGCGCCGATCACGTTCACGGCGACGACTCCGCCCGGTGCGAGCCGGTCGTGGAGAAGCTCGGCGAACTCGAGCGTCGTCATGTGGAACGGGACGCCGTCCGAGTAGAACGCGTCGAGCATGATCACGTCGTAGCGGTCGTCGTGGCGCTGGAGGTAGCGGCGTCCGTCGTCGACCTGGACGTCGATCCGTTCGTCGTGGGGCAGCGAAAACCACTTGTAGGCCGTCTCGACGACCGCTGGGTCGAGCTCGACGACCGTCAGCCGGACGTCGCCGAAGTCCCGCCAGACGCGCTTCGGCGCGGAGGCGCCGCCGAGCCCGATCACGAGGACGTTCGTCGCGTTCGGGTTGTACGCGAGGCCGAGCTCGA
>DATBET010000015.1:0-25609 GCA_036558885.1 Gaiella sp. | reverse complement strand
GGTGACGCTCTGGGCGGTGATCACCGACCACGACCGGCAGATCAAGTTCAACGTCGGCGGCACGCCGCTGATCGGCCCCCACGTCGCGCTGATCGACCCCGAGCTGATGCTCGGCCTCCCCCCCGCCGTCACCGCGGCGACAGGGATGGACGCGCTCTCGCACGGGATCGAGTGCTTCACGTGCGACTACCACCAGCCGTTCGGCGACGCGGTCGCGCTGCACGCGATCGAGCTCGTGGGCCGCTGGCTGCGGGTCGCGGTGGAGGACGGCTCGAATCTCGAGGCGCGGACGCACATGGCGCACGCCGCGACGCTCGGCGGCATGGCCTACGGGACGGAGAGCGCCGGCGCGGCACACGCGATGAGCCAGTCCGCCGGCGGCGTGCACGACTGCCCGCACGGGGCGCTCACGGCCCGGGTGCTCGGTCCGGTCTGCGAATACAACGTGACCGCTGCCCCGGAGCGGTACGCGCGCATCGCACAGGCGCTGGGCGTCGAGACGAGCGGCCTGGACGTCCTCGACGCGGCCCGCGCGGGGGTGGACGAGCTCTACCGCCTGACCGACGACGTCGGCATCCCTTCCATGACCGAGCTCGGCTTCTCCGAGGACGAGATCCCGATGCTCGCCCGAATCGCGTTCGAGGACCCGCAGACGCACGGCAACGCGCGCGAGGTGGACGTCGCCGCCTACGAGGAGATCTACCGAAACGCCTTCGCGCGCGGCTAGCCGAGCGCGATCAGGGCGACGCCGCCGACGACGAGCGCCGCGCCGCCGAGGCGGACCGGGCCGACCTTCTCGCCGAGCAGCGGGGCGGCGAGGAACACGGCGATCAGCACGCTCGTCTCCCGCACGGCGGCGACCGCGGCGGCCGGGCCGCGCAGCAGCGCGGCGAGCACGAGCGCGTAGGCCGAGAACGAGAGGATCCCCGCGAGCGCCGGAAGCGGCCGTGCGGCGGCACGGACGCGCGGCCCGGCGCGCCGCGCGACGAGCAGGAAGCCCGCGTAGGCCGCGGTTGCCGGAACCATGCTCAGCTCGAGATAGACGACGGGGTCGGCGTGCTCGATGCCGTACTTGTCGACCAGTGTGTACGCGGCGATGCACGAGGCGACCGCGACGCCGAACGCGGCGCCCGCGCCGCGGCCGTCACCGGGAACGATCGGGCCCCCGCGGACGAGGAGCACGCCGAGGCCGACCAGGCAGACGCCTACTGCCTGCGCCGCACCTGCAGCCGTGCCGAGCACCGTCACGCCGACGACGAGGACGAGCACCGGCGCGAGCCCGCGCGCGATCGGATAGACGACGGACACCTCCCCGTGGCGGTAGGCCGTCGCGAGCAGCGCGAAGTACGTGAGCTGGAGCATCGAGGTGACCACGATGTAGGGCCACACGCCCGAGTCGGCGTCCCACCGGAGCACGGCCACGGGCGCGAACACGACGATCGAGACGACGAGCGCGACCACCGTCGCCGCCTCCGGGTCCCGCTCGCGCCCGAGGATCAGGTTCCAGAAGGCGTGGAGGAAGGCCGAGCCGAGCGCGAGGGCAAAGGCGTCCAGCGGCACGCAGCGAGCCTAAGCCTCTAGGCTCCCGGCCGGATGGGACCCGCCCGTGCGCTCGTCTTCGACTTCAACGGGACGCTCTCCCACGACGAGCCGCTCCTCTGTGCGATCTACCAGGAGCTCTTCGCCGAGCACGGCCGCCCGTTGAGCGAAAACGAGTACTACGAGCACCTGGCGGGTAGGAGCGAGGAGGCGATCGTCGGAGGCTGGCTCGGAGTGGAGGGCGCCGAGCTCCGCTCGCTCGTCGACGAGCGCGTCGAGCGCTACCGGCGCCGCGCGGACGGCTCGACCGTGCCGGCGCCGGTCCGCGACGCGGTGCGCGAGGCCGCGCGCCACGTGCCGGTCGCCGTCGTGTCGGGCGCCTACCGGCGGGAGATCGAGCCCGTCCTCGCAGGCGCGGGGCTCGCCGAGGCGATCGCGGTGGTCGTGGCCGCAGACGACGTCACCCGGGGGAAGCCAGACCCCGAGGGCTACCTGTGCGCCCTCGCGAGGCTCGGGGAGGACCTCCAGCCCGGTGACGTGGTGGCGTTCGAGGACACCGGGGCCGGCGTCGCCTCGGCGCGGGGCGCGGGCCTCCGTTGTCTAGCCGTCCGCGGGACCGTGCCCGACGCCAGGCTCGCCGCGGCCGACGCGATCGTCGACGCGATCGACGCCGACCTCGTCCGCTCGCTCGTCGGATGACGTGGGTGATCGCCCACCGCGGCGCCTCCGTCGAACGCCGGGAGAACACGTTGTCCGCGTTCGAGCGGGCGATCGAGCTCCGCGCGGAGTTCGTGGAGCTCGACGTACAGGTCACGGCCGACGGCGCGCTCGTGGTGTTCCACGACCTCGACCTCGACCGGCTCACGCCGCTGCGGGGGCCCGTTAGGCGACGTAGCCTGGCCCAGCTCCGCGAGCACGAGATCCCGACCGTCGAGCAGGTGCTCGAGCTCGCCCGCGGGCGGATCGGCGTGATGGCGGAGCTGAAGAGCCCCCAGCTCTACCGCCGCCACGACGTGATCTGTCGCACTGCGGCTCTGCTCGGGCGTGACGACGCCCTGTTGTCCTTCTCACGACGCGCGCTGCTCGAGGCACGCAGCCATCGCCCGACCCTCCGGCTCGTCCAGCACGTCGGCTACGGCGTGTCGCTCCGCACGGCGGCAGGCTACGCCTGGGCGGTCGGGATCCACGACCCGCGCGTCACCAGGCGCGGCCTGCGGCGGGCGCGCGAGCTCGGCCTCGAGACGACCGTCTACACCGTCAACGACTCGAGGCGGATGCGGGCGCTGGCGGCGATGGAGGTCGGCGGGATCTTCACGGACGACCCCGCGCTCCTGCGCGCGGTGCTCAGGGATTGTCCGGGTCGAGCGCCGGCGGCTCCTCGCTGAGGGCGAGCAGACGGGCGCTGGCGGGCGCAAAGCTCGCCGCGACCCGGCTCCCGACCGTGAGCGGCTCCGCACGGCCGGTCGAGAGGTCGGCGACGAGGTTTCGCTCCCCGTCCTCGACGCGCACGCGGGTCACCGCGCCGAGGAAGATCTTCGAGACGACCTCGCCCGTGAGCGCGCCGTCGTGCACCTCTCCGTCGGTGACGGCCGCGACGTCGACCGTCTCCGGCCGCACCAGGCAGAGGACGCGCTCGCCGCGCGGCAGTCCCCGCGCCGCCTCGACCGGCAGCCGCAGCCCCTCGTAGTCGATCTCCCCGTCGTCCGCGACCGTGGCCGTGAGCCGGTTCATCGTGCCGATGAACTCGGCGACGAAGGGCGTCGCCGGGTTGCCGTACATCTCCGCCGGCGAGCCGATCTGCTCGATCTTGCCGCTCCACATGACCGCGACGCGGTCGGAGATCGAGAGCGCCTCCTCCTGGTCGTGCGTCACGTACAACGTCGTGATCCCGAGCTCGAGCTGGATGCGGCGGATCTCCTCACGCAGCTGGACGCGCACCTTCGCGTCGAGCGCCGAGAGAGGCTCGTCGAGCAGCAGCACCTTCGGCTCGATTGCGAGCGAGCGGGCGAGCGCGACGCGCTGCTGCATGCCGCCCGAGAGCTGGTGCGGGTAGCGCTTGGCGGCGTGCCCGAGGCCCACGAGCTCGAGGAGGTCGTCGACCTGCTTCTTCCGCTCGGCCTTCGGCCTGCGCCGGATCCGAAGCCCATAGGCGACGTTCTGCTCCGCGGTCATGTTGGGGAACAGGCTGTACGCCTGGAAGACCATTCCCATGTCGCGCTTGTTGGGCGGCGTCCGCGTGATGTCCTTGCCGTCGACCACGATCCTGCCGTCGTCGGGCTGGTCGAACCCCGCCACGAGGCGCAGGGCCGTCGTCTTTCCGCAGCCGCTCGGGCCGAGCAGCGAGACGAACTCCCCCGACTCGAGCGCGAGGTCGATGCCCTGGAGCGCCGTGACCGGGCCGAAGGAGCGCCAGAGGTTCTGCAGCTCGACGTGGGCCACTGCCTACCTGCCGATCCCCACGCGCACCGTGCGCTGCCCGCCCCGCCGCCCGACGAGGAGGATCGAGAGCATGGCCGCCCACGTGATGCCGAAGCTCAGGAGCGTCGCCGCGGCCGCGGGGTACGCCTGCGACTCGTTGACGTACTGGAGGTACGTCGGGAACGTGTGGAACGCCGACAGGCTGGCGATCGTGAACTCGCCCATCACGATCGCGAGCGTCAGGAAGGCGCCGCTCAGCGCGGCGACCCTGATGTTCGGCAGGATCACGCGCCCGAGCGTCGTCCGCCACGACGCGCCCAGGTTCCGGGACGCCTCCGTCAGCGTGTGTACGTCGATCGCGCGGAAGCCCGCGTCGAGCGAGAAGTAGATGTACGGGAAGGCGAGGATCACGTACGCGCCGACGAGGAACAGGTCGGGCTTGCCGAGGAACCAGAACGGCGCGTGCAGCGTGTCCTTGTAGAACTTGAGCAGCCCGACCACGAGGATGATCGGCGGGACCACGAACGGCACGAGCGCCATGAAGCCGACCACGGGCCGGAGGCGCGGCAGCTTGAGGTGCACCCAGTAGATGGTCGGCACGAAGAGCAGCAGCCCCACGGCGATCGTCTCCAGCGCGAGCCGGAACGAGACCTTGATCGTCGTCCAGAACTGCGGGTCGTGGAGGATCACGCCGTAGGCCGAGAGGCTGCAGCACTTGCCGGTCTGCGCGTCCTTGAGGCTGAAGAGCAGTGTGGCGATCAGCGGCACGAGAAAGTACACCGCCCCGAGCACGAGCCAGAGGACGGCGGACGGGGCGATTCTCGGCCGTCTCACTTCGCCCACCGTGACGCGCGCCGCTGGAGCGGGATGTAGAACAGCATCATCGCGGCGAGCACGACGAACATCCCGAAGGCGAGGGCCTGCCCCTCGTGCGGGTTCGCGAAGACGTTGCCCCCGAGGTCGTTGCCGATCAGGATCGGGACGAGCGGGAGCGCAGTGCCGCTCGTGAGCGAGTAGGCGGTCGCGTAGGCGGCGAACGAGTTGCCGAAGAGGAGGATGACGGCGCCGAGGATCGAGGGCATCAGCACGGGCATCCCGATGTGCCGCCAGTACTGCCACCGGCTCGCGCCGAGGTTCGCCGACGCCTCGCTCCACTCCGATCGGAGGCCGTCGATCGCCGGCGCGATCACGAGGATCATCAGCGGGATCTGGAAGTAGAGGTAGACGAGCTCGACGCCCCGGCGCGACCAGATCGCGAAGCCGTGCTGGTAGATGTTGACGCCGAAGACGTTCTGGATCAGCTGGGTGACGATCCCGATCGTCCCCAGCGTGGCGATGAACGCGAAGGCGAGGGGGATGCCGCCGAAGTTGGCCGCCACGCCGGAGAACGTGCCGTACGCCGAGCGGACCCACCCCGGCGTTCCCCTGCGGATCGCCGCGTACGCGATCAGCAGGCCGAACAGGCCGCCGAGGAGGGCCGTCGTGAGGCTGATCCGGATGCTCTCCCAGTACGCCTCGCGGAGGTTCCCCGTCTGGACGATCGACGTGATGTTGTCGAGCGTGTACCCGCCGTCCTGGCTCCTGAACGCGCCGATCATGACGGTCGCAGCCGGCAGGATCAGGAACATCGCGGCGTAGGCGAAGAAGGGCACGACGCCGAGCCAGGCCAGCGAGACTCTCCGGCCGGGCGCACGGCCCGGCCGGATGAGCTCCTGTGATGCCGCTTCGGTTGCCAGTGGACTAGTTCGAGCCGAGCTTCGCCGGCCACTCCGTGTTGATGACGACCTTCGCCTTCGCCTGCTGGCCGAGGCTCGCGAACTTCGCCGCCTTGCTGTTGAGCCAACTGGCGGGAAGCGAGCCGGTGACCGACTTCGGGATCGCCTTGCGCGTCACGAGGTCGGCGAAGCGGGCGGGATGCGCATACCCCTTCAGGTAGAGGATCTGGCCCTGATCGGAGAAGAGGAACTCCTGCCACAGGCGGGCCGCCCACGGGTGCGGGGCCGTCGCGCTGACCGCCTGGCAGTAGTACCCGCCGTACTGGCCGTCCGTCGGGATCACGACCTTCCAGTTCGCCGACGGGAACTCCTTCACGTAGGCGAAGTTGTTGTAGTCCCAGTCGATCGAGATCGGCGTCTGACCCGACGCAACGGTCTGTGGGGTCGTCTCCACCGGGATGTAGTTGCCGACCGACCGCGCCTTCGCGAACCAGTCGACCCCGGGGCCGACGTCCGAGAGCGAGCCGCCGTTCGCAAGGGCCGCCGCGAAGACCCCGGCGATCGCCGAGCCCGACTTCAGCGGGCTTCCGTTCAGCGCGACCTGGTTCTTGTAGGCCGGCTTCAACAGATCCGCGAACGACCTCGGCGGCGTCTTCACGACGTTCGCGTTGTAGCCGATCGTGATCGAGCCGTAGTAGTCGCCCGTCCACAGGCCGCGGGTGTCCTTCATTGCCCTCGGCACCGTCGCGTAGTTCGAGACGTAGTACCGGGCGTACAGGCCCGAGACGGTGCCGGCGACCGCGAACGTCGGGTTGACGTCGACCACGTCGGGTGCGCGCGAGTCGCCCTTGAGCGAGACGATCGCCTGGTTCTCCTCCGACGAGGAGCCGTTGGGGTTGTCGCTGGTGATGCCGATGCCGTACTTCTTGGTGAACGTCGAGATGATCTCGCCGTAGTTCGCCCAGTCGGGCGGCAGGGCGATCACGTTCAGGTGCCCCTCCTTCTTCGCCGCCGCGACGAGGTCGGCCATGTTCTTCTTCGTCCCCCGGAGCGGCGGGTTCGCCAGCGCTGTCGCGCGGGCCGCGAGCGCGGCCTCGGGCAGCGAGATCACGGTCAGCCCGACCGCCGTCGCGAGACCGCGCTTCAGCAGCGTCCGCCTCCCGATCCGCTCCTCCTCGAGCCGTCGCAGGAACTCGTATTCCTGCTCCTGAAAATCTTCCACGGAGCCTCCTCCGTTCGTGTGCCGTGTGCCGCTCGATCGTAGAAGCCCCTCCGTGGGACTTCAATAGGGTCCTTCGGATGGACTTGCCCTGGCAACGGGACGGTGACTGGCTGCGCGCCGCCCTCCACGCCCACACGACGCGCTCCGACGGCGAGCTCGCGCCGCGCGCGCTCGCCCGCCACTACGGGCGGGCGGGCTACGACGTCGTCGCGCTCACCGACCACTGGCGCCGGAGCACTGCGCCCTCGAGCGACGGGCTCGTCGTGCTCCCCGGCGTGGAGCTCAACTGCCTCCTGCCGGGCGGACTCGACGGCCACGTGCTCGGCCTCGGGATCTCGCGCGACCCGGCCGAGCTCGAGGGCGAGCGCCGCGACCTGGGCGCGGTCGCCGACTGGATCGTCGCCGCGGGGGGCGTCGCCTACCTCGCGCACCCGCACTGGACGGGAGCGCTTCCCGGCCGGATCGAGCTGCCGCCCTCGGTCTCGGGGATCGAGGTCTTCAACGCGGGCTGCGAGCTCGAGGTCGGTCGCGGCCTGTCCTCGGTGCACTGGGACGCGCTCCTACAGGGAGGGACGATCTGTGCCGCGCTCGTGACCGACGACAGCCACCACCCGGGCTTCGACTCCGACCACGCCTGGACGTGGATCCGGGCCGAGCGGACCGCGGAGAGCGTCCTCGAGGCGCTGCGCGAGGGGTGGTTCTACGGCAGCACGGGCCCGGTGCTCCGCGAGGTCTCCGTGCAGGACGGCAAGGTCGTGGTGCGCTGCTCCCCGGCCCGCTCGGTCACGTTGCTGTGCGGCCGGACGAGCGGGACCGCAGTCCATGCGGGGCGGCTCGGGTACCGGTACGGCGCAGACGTCGTCGAGACATCGGCGGAAGACTGGATTCTCGCGGCGCAGCTCGACCTGCCCCCCACGGCGCCGTTCGCCCGGCTCGAGGTCGTGGACCCCTCCGGTCGACGGGCGTGGACGAACCCTCTGTGGCCCCGCTAGCTGCCGGGCGACGGATGGCCGCCCGCGAGGCGCTCGGGGCGACCGCCTTCGACCTCCTCGTGATCGGCGGCGGCGTGATCGGCGCGGCCACGGCCGCGCACGCGGCGCGGGCGGGCCTCACGGTCGCGCTCGTCGAGAAGGGCGACTTCGGCTCGGGCACCTCGAGCGCCTCGTCCAAGCTCGTCCACGGCGGCCTCCGCTATCTGCGGCTCGGTGACGTGCGGCTCGTCCGCGAGGCGCATCACGAGCGCCGGACGCTCGCGGGCTCCGTCGCGCCGCACCTCGTCCACCGGCTCCCGTTCCTCCTACCGCTCTACCGCGAGGGGCCGTTCCGGCCGGCGTTCGTCCAGAGCGGCATCCTGCTCTACTCCACCCTGGCGCGCTCGCGACTCAACTGGCTCGTGCAGCCGGCGCGTGCGGCGGAGCTGGTGCCGCCGCTCCGCCGCGACGGGCTTCGGTCGTGCGCGCTCTACGCGGACGCGTGGACGAACGACGCGCGGCTCTGCCTCGAGAACGTGCTCGCCGCCGCCGAGGCGGGCGCGACTGTCGTCAACCGCGCCGAGGTCGTCTCGCTCCGGCTCTCGGGCGGACGCGTCGCCGGCGCGGAGGTGCGACTCGACGGCGAGGTCGTCGACGTCGCCGCGCGCGTCACGATCAACGCCGCAGGCCCCTGGGTCGACGAGATCCGCCGGCTCGAGGACCCGCGGGCGGGGACGTCGGTGCGGCGGAGCAAGGGGGCGCACGTGCTCGTCCCCGACGGCCGGGGCTGGACCGCGGCGCTGACGATCCCCCAGGACGACGTCCGCGTGACGTTCGCGGTGCCGTGGTACGGGCTTCTCCTGCTCGGCACGACCGACACCCCCTACGACGGCGATCCGTCGGCGGTGTCCGCCGACGAGGCGGACGTCGTCCAGATCCTGGGCGAGGCCGCGAAGGCCCTTCCCGCCGAGCTGCTCGACCGATGCGCCGTGCGCGCCTCGTTCGCGGGCCTTCGCGTGCTGCCGCTCGGTGACGGGGAGACGGCGGACGCCCGACGCGAGACCGTGTTCTCGATCGGGCCGGGGGGGATGCTCAGCGTGGCGGGCGGCAAGCTGACGACCTACCGGCGCATCGCGCTCGACGCGCTGGCACGCGTCCGCGGCCCGCTCGGGCTCCGCCGGGTCGACCGGCGCCCGTTCGCGCTGCCGGGCGCTCGAGGCCCCGCTCCGGCGTTCGACGTCGAGCTCGACCCCGACGTCGAGGCCCACCTCCGCCACCTCTACGGCTCGCGGGCGGCGGCCGTCGCGCGGCTGGCGGCGCCGGAGCCGTCGCTGCGCGAGCGCCTCCATCCCGACGGCCCGGACATCGCCGCGCAGGCGGCGTTCGCGATCGCGGAGGAGTGGGCCGAGACCTCGGACGACGTCCTGCGCCGCCGCACGACGGTGGCGCTCCGTGGCCTCGCCGACGCGAGTGCCGTAGGCCGCGTGGAGGGGGTGCTCGCCGGCCTATGAGGCGCCTGCGACCGAGAGCACGGCCTTGACGATCCCGTCGTAGCCCGTGCAGCGGCAGAGGTTCCCGGACAGCGCGATCCGGACCTCGTCCTCGCTCGGCGCCGGGTTGGCGTCGAGGAGCGCCGTCGCCGAGATCAGCATCCCGGGCGTGCAGAAGCCACACTGGACGCCGCCGTTCGCGAGGAAGGCGGTTTGCAGCGCCGAAAGCTCTGGCCCCGCGGCGAGCCCCTCGACCGTCGTCACCTCGCTGCCCTCCGCCTGGAGCGCGAGGTACGAGCAGCTGTTCACGGGCCTGCCGTCGAGCAGCATCATGCAAGCGCCGCATTCGGAGTCGTCGCAGCCCTCCTTCGAGCCGGTCAGGCCGATCGCGTCCCGCACGGCGGCGAGCAGGCTCGTGCCCGGCTCGAGCTCGACGGGATAGGCGATGCCGTTCACGGACAGCGTCGCCGGGACCTTCACCACGCGCTCCCGCTGGCGGGGATGCCGACGGTGCCGCCGCGCGCACGCGTGAGCGCGGCCTCGATCGCACGCCGCGCGATCACCTCCGCCATCGCCGTCCGGTAGCGTTCGGAGGCCCGCACGTCGGAGATGGGCGAGGCCGCCTCCGCCGCGCCACGAGCCGCCTCCTCGACGGCGTCGGCGCCGCCCGACGTGCCCGCGAGCGCGCTCTCGGCGGCCGGCACGCGCCGGATCGTCGGCGCGAGCGCCGTGATCGCGATCCGCGCCGCCGCCACAGTGTCGCCCTCCAGCGCGACGACCGCGGTCGCGCCGACCACCGCGATCTCCATCTGCCGGCGGTACTCGAGCCGTACGTATGCGCTGCCCGTTCCCGCCGGCGGCGCAGGAACGTCGACCGAGACGAGCAGCTCGTCGGGCTGCGCCGTCGTCTCCCCCGGGCCGGCCAACAGCTCGGCGACCGGCAGCGTGCGCGTGCGTGCCGGCGAGCGCAACGTGACGCTCGCGTCGAGGCACACGAGTGGGCCGCCCGTCTCCATTGCGGGCGACGCGTTCATCAGGTTCCCGCCGACGGTCCCCTGCGCGCGCGTCGCGTGCGAGCCGACGATCGCGGCGGCGTCGGCGAGGGCGGTGAAGCGCACGCGGACGCTCGGGTGCGCCATCACCTCGGCATGGGTCGCGAGCGCGCCGAGCCGGAGGCCGCCGGCCGTCTCGTCCACGCCGCGCAGCTCGGCCAGGCGATGGATCGCGACGAGCGAGTCGGGGAGCGGCGCCTTCCCCTGCCGGGCTCCGACGACGAGGTCGGTGCCACCTGCCACCGGCCGCGCCCCGCCGGCGAGTGCGGCGAGCGCCTCGTCGACCGTCGTCGCGGTCGCGAACGACGTCACTGCTGCGCCTCCCAGACCCGCTCCGGCGTCATCGGCAGGTGCCGGACACGTGCGCCGAGGACCTTTGCGATCGCGTTGGCGATCGCGCCCGCCGTCGGCACGCACGGCGGCTCGCCGACGCCCTTCGAGCCCTTCGGCCCGGCATTCGGCGTGTCGGTCTCGATCCAGTCGACCTCGATCCGGGGCGCGTCTGCCGCGGTCACCAGCTTGTAGTCGAGGAGATGGGCGTTCCGCTGCCGCCCCAGCTCGTCGAGCTGGGTGCCCTCGGTCAACGCCTGCCCGATCCCCATCACGACCCCGCCGTAGACCTGTCCGTCGGCGCCCACGCGATTGAGGATGCGACCGCAATCGTGCGCCGCCGCGACCCGCAGCACGCGGACGACCCCGGTCTGGCGGTCGACCTTGACGTGCGCCGCGTGCGCGATCAGCTGGGGCGCGTGGAACGACTCGAGCCCGAGGCGGCCGGCGCAGCCCTCCGCTGGGGCGGCCGGCGACTCGGGGACCTCCCCCGCCCCCTTGCCGTGGAACGTCCCTTCGGCAGCGAGCTCGGCGATCGTGACGGACTTCTCGGGCGAGCCCTTCACCCGCACGGATCCGGCGACCAGCTCCAGGTCGTCGCGCGCCGCCTCGAGCATCTCCGCGGCCGCGTCGAGCAGCTGGTCGCGCACCTCGGCCGCCGCGGCGAGCACCGCGCGCCCGCTGTTGAAGGTCGTCTGCGAGCCGCAGGAGCCGTTGTCCCACGGCGCGGCGTCCGTGTCCTGGTAGAGGAGCGAGAAGTCCTCGGGCCGCATGCCCAGCTCCTCGGCGACGTAACGCGGCAGCGCCATCACCGCGCCCGTGCCGTTCTCCTGCGCGCCCGTGACGATCGTCCCGGTGCCGTCGTCGTTGAGCTTCACGTACGCGCCCGCCTTTCCCGGGAAGTTCGGCCACCAGCCGCAGGCGACGCCGATCGCCTCGTCCTCCGGCAGATCGTCGGCCGGCCCGATCCGCAAGACGGCACGCTCGAGGGTCTCCTTCATCGCGACGTGCTCCAGCGCCTGGCCGGTGGCCGTCACGCAGCCCTCGTCGACAAGGGTGCGCCGCCGGAGCTCGATCGGGTCGAGTCCGAGCGCCTCGGCGAGCTCGTCCATGTGCTGCTCCAGCGCCCAGCAGACCTGCGGCGCGGTCGGGGCGCGGATCGAGGAGGAGGGCTGGTTGTTCGAGTAGACGAGCGAGGACTCGACGTCGACGTTCTCGAGCACGTACGGCCCGAGCGCGTGCATCGCCGCCATCTGCGCGAAGAACCCGCCCTCGCCGCAGTACGCGCCGCCGTCCAGCACGAGCCGTGCCCGGCGCGCGACGAGCGTCCCGTCCGCGCGGGCGCCGGTCTCCAGCTCGATCACCATCCCCTCCCGGCGGTGACCGACCGCGAAGAACTCCTCGCCGCGCGAGAACACCAGCTTGACCGGACGGCCGGCGGCGCGGGCGAGCGCGGCGACGTGGGCCTCGAAGTGGAAGTCGCACTTCGCCCCGAAGCCGCCACCGAGGAGGGGCACGATCACGCGGACGTTCGCCTCCGGCATCTGCAGCGTGCGTGCCACGCCGGCGCGAGCGACGTACGGGACCTGCGTGGACGACCACACGGTGACGCGGTCCCCCTGCCATTGCGCGACGATCGCGCGCGGCTCGATCGGGGCCCCCTGCACCGGGTCGGTGACGTAGCGGCCCTCGACGACGACGTCCGCGTCCGCGAGCGCGGCCTCGACGTCCCCCTTCACGATCGTCGAGAAGCCGAGCACGTTGTCGTGGCGGCCGAGCGCCTCGTCGCCCTCGTACGACGCCCAGTCGGGGTGCACTCGGGGGGCGTCGGCAGCGAGCGCCGACTCGAAGTCGGTCAAGACGGGCAGTGGCTCGAGATCGACCTCGACGAGCGCCGCCGCCTCGCGGGCGAGCTCGGGTGTCAGGGCCGCGACGGCCGCCACGACGTCTCCCTCGAAGCGGACGGTGTCGCGGGCGAACAGGCGCCGGTCCTGCACCGCCCCGCCGTAGAGCACGTCGGGCACGTCCTCGTGCGTGACGACGGCGATCACGCCCGGCAGGGCGCGCGCCTTCGTCGCGTCGATCCGCGTGATCCGCGCGTGCGGATGATCGGCGTAGCGGAACGCGGCGTGGAGCTGCCCCGTCAGCGTGAGGTCCGCGGTGTACCGGCCGGTGCCGGTCACCTTCTCGTGCCCGTCCGGGCGGACGAATATCTCGGTCGGCTCCTCCAGGGCGGTCATGACGTCAATCCAACCACGTCGGCGGTGCCGAGCGCCTCCCGCAGCCGCGTCAGCGCGGGGCCCGGTGTGGCCGTGCGTCGCTCCCGTCGATGCGCGGCTACGCGGCGTCCTCCTCCCTGGAGAGCGATTGGGCGACCTCCCAGCTGTGGCCGGCGGGATCGACGAAGGTGGCGGTGCGCACTCCCCAGTGCCGGTCGGTCGGCCCGGTGAGCAGCTCGACGCCGCGGCGGTCGAGGAAGGCACAGACTGCATCGACGTCGTCGACCCAGATGCTGAGCTGGAACCGCGAGCCGGCATTCCGGCCGGCCACGACGCCGGGGGCGACCAGCTCGTGCGCTGCCGAGTCGGCGAGCAGGTTCACGAAGAGTTCGCCGAACTTCACGCACACGGAGGTGTCGTCCTCGAAGACGACGTCGACGCCGAACACGTCCCGGTAGAACGCCTTCGCCTCGACGGGGTCCTCCACGAAGAGGCTTATCGCGCTCACCGTCCCCAGCAGCGCATGCTGGTCTGCCTCGGGCATGTCGCTCCCTTCCCTCGAAGGTCTCATGCGCGACGACTCCGCGGCTGGGGGAAACTCATCGGCAGCGGCAGGTCCCCACCTCGGACCCGGTCAGCTCTTGGTCGCGAGAAGGACGCCCGCGCCGACGGGGACGAGCGCCGAGGTGACGCTCGGGTCCTGCGCGACCAGCCCGGTGAACTCGACGAGCTCGTCCGCGTGGGAGAGGACGTTGTCGACGGCGATCAGCCCCGGCCGGCCCGTACAGCGGACCACCTCCGGCCAGTAGGCGACGTACCGGTCTCGCTCCGCGTCGAGGAAAACGAGGTCCCACGCGTCATGGGGGCTAGCAGTGAGCACCGTTCCCGCGTCCTCGACGCGAAGCTCGATCACGGAGGCCAGCCCGGCGCGCGCGAAGTTCTCCGCCGCCATCGCCGCCCGACCCTCGTCGTTCTCGACGGTCGTCACGCGCCCCCCGGTCGACGCGACCGCGTCGGCGAGCCACAGCGTCGAGTAGCCGTTCGACGTCCCGAGCTCGAGCACTCGCTTCGCGCTCGTCGCCAGGACGAGGACGGCGAGCAGTCGCGCCGTCTCGGGCTCGACGTTGCGCAGGCGCTCGCGCCGGTCGCTCAGGGCGGCGTCGTGCTGCCTGCCGTCGCGGAGTAGCCGCTCGAGAAACGACTCCAGCTCCGGAGTCACGTCTCATGATGATGGCCGATCGAGGCGGCCACCGCTCTGGATCCCTGCGAGCCCTGAGCGGTTCGGCTTGCCCGGGTCTTCCTCCGTCGACTAGGGTTTCCGAGGCAACGCATAGGTATTGCCAGGGCAACCTTGGAGGGTGGGGGTGTCGATCGACAAGCTGAGCAGGACCGCGTTCCTCTCGTGGGGCGCGAAGGGCGGAGTGGCCGCACTGGCGGCGGGGTCGGGTCTCGGTGTGCTCGCGGAGTCCGCGCTGGCCGAGACGCTCTCGGACGGAGACCTGGCGTACCTGCGCCTGCTGATCTCCACCGAGCTGCTCGGGGCCGACTTCTACGCGAACGCCGTGGCGGCCGAGCCGTACGACGGGCTTCCGGCGCGCCAGCTGAAGCTTGCTCTCGCGAACGAGAACGAGCACTACACGACCCTCTCGGCGATCCTCACGAGCGCCGGGCAGGTGCCCGCGACGGCCGAGGACATCGACTTCACGTATCCCGAGGGCGCCTTCGGGACGACGGTCGCGGCGACGAAGACGGCGGTCGGGCTCGAGGGGCTGTTTCTCGGCACGTACCTGGGTGCGGTCGGCGGGGTGCAGGCGTTCTCCCTGTACCAGCCGCTCGCGCGGATCGCGGCGTGCCAGGCACAGCACTTCACCGCCTTCTCGGCCGAGCTCGGGCGGGCGGGATTCCAGGCCTTCCCCGCGCCGATCCCGATCGACGCCGCGAGCCAGGCGCTGGCCGCGTACACGAGCTGACCGATGCCGCGCGAGTTCTACACCGCGAGCGACGCCGCCCAGGCACTCGGGATCAGCCTCGACACGCTTCGCCGCTGGGACCGTACGGGTCGCATCCGGACGCAGCGCGACAAGGGCAACCGACGCATCGTCCCCGCCGCCGAGATCGAGCGGCTGCGCGGCGACGGCCACGAGGGGCTGAGCGCCCGCAACCGCTTCCACGGCACCGTCTCGGAGATCCAGGTCGACGGCCTGATGGCGCAGGTCGAGATCCTCGTCACCGAGCCCGTCCGGGTCGTCGCCCTCGTGACCCGCGCCGCGGTCGAGGAGCTCGAGCTCGAGCCCGGCTCCCCCGCGACCGCCGTCGTCAAGTCCACGTCCGTGATGATCCAGAACCAGTAAAGGGGCCTTCCGTGAACTCGAAACCCGTTCGTTTCCTCACAGGGCTCGCGGCGCTCGCGCTGACCGCCCTGCTCGTGGCAGCGGGTGCCTCGGCCGAGCAGCAGACGCAGGCCCGCGCCCAGGCGCAGATCACCGTGTTCGCCGCCGCGTCGCTCACCGACGTCTTCCCCAAGATCGACGGGGCGCAGAAGTACTCCTTCGCCGGGTCGAACTCGCTCGCCACGCAGATCACGAACGGCGCGCCCGCGGATGTGTTCGCCTCGGCCAACACGACGATCCCGGCGCAGCTCTTCGCGAAGGGGCTCGTCGAGAAGCCGGTGAACTTCACGCGCAACACGCTCGTGATCGTCGTCCCGAAGTCGAACCCTGCCGGCATCCGCTCCGTGTACGACCTCGCCAAGCCGGGCGTCAAGCTCGTCACCGCCAACTCCGCGGTCCCGGTCGGCGGCTACACCCTCCAGATCCTCAAGAACATGGGCCTCACCGGCAAGGTGGCGCCGAACGTCGTCAGCCAGGAGACCGACGTCCGCGAGGTGCTCGCCAAGGTCGCGCTCGGCCAGGCCGATGCCGGCTTCGTCTACTCGACCGACGCGCGGACCGTCCCCGATCGCGTCAACGTGATCAAGATGCCCGCCTGGGCGCAGCCGAAGATCACGTACTCGATGGCCGTCGTCAGCCGCAGCCCGAACAAGGCGGACGCGCAGGCGTTCATCCAGAAGGTGCTGAGCAAGGCGGGTCAGGCGCAGATGCTCCAGTACGGCTTCCTGCCGCGCGTCAAGCCCGCCGAGAAGGCGCCGGCGAAGATTGCGCGTGCGAAGAAGAAGACCTAGGGAAGCCGTCTTCCGGGTGCTGACCGTCGCCGCGGTCTTCGCGGCCGCGGCGCTGTCGTTCGCCTTCCTGCTCCTGCCGATCGTCGCGCTGTTCACGCACCAGTCCCTCGGCGAGCTGCTGGGTCAGCTCTCGAACCCCGTCGTCGTCGACGCGCTGATCGTGAGCGCGAAGACGAGCGCGATCGCGCAGGCGGCGATCCTGCTCTTCGGCACGCCGACGGCCTACCTCATCGCCCGGCACCGCTTCCATGGCCGGGCGTTCGTGATCACGCTCGTCGAGCTCCCGCTCGTCCTGCCGCCGGCCGTGGCCGGGGTCGGGCTCCTCGTCGCGTTCGGGCGCTTCGGCTTGCTCGGCTCGACGTTCGAGGCACTCGGGATCGACGTCGCGTTCAACACGGCGGCGGTGGTGCTCGCGATCACCTTCGTCGCGAGCCCGCTCTACATGCGGCAGGCAATCGCCTCGTTCGAGGCAGTCGACCCGGACCTCGTCGCCGCGTCCCGCACGCTCGGCGCGGGGCCGGAGCGCACGTTCTTCCGCGTCGTGCTGCCGCTCGCCCGCGCCGGGCTCGCAGCCGGGGCAGCCCTCTCGCTCGCGCGCGGCCTCGGGGAGTTCGGGGCGACGATCATGTTCGCCGGCAGCTTCCAGGGCGTCACGCAGACGCTGCCGCTGGCCATCTACTTCGAATTCGATCGCGACTTCGAGGTCGCCGTCACGATCAGCGCCTTGCTCGTGATCGTGACCGGCGCCATCCTCCTCTCCCTGAAGTTCACCTCCCTGTGGCAGAGCTCACAGCCCACCTCACCCTCCCTCTACGCTCGTTCGACCTCGAGCTAGCGCTCCGCACCGCGCGGACCGTGGCGCTCGTCGGGCCCTCGGGCGCGGGCAAGTCGTCGGTCCTGCGCGCCGTCGCCGGCCTCGCGCGACCGACCGCGGGGCGTGTCGCGCTCGGCGACGACGTGTGGTTCGACTCCGACCGCAAGCTGTCCCGCCCTCCGAACGAACGCAGCGTCGGCCTCGTCTTCCAGGAGTACGCACTCTTCCCCCACCTGAGCGTCCGCAAGAACGTCGCCTACGGCGGCGCGACCCGCGTCGACGAGTACCTCGAGCGGTTCCGCATCGCCCGCCTGGCGGACGTGCGCCCCGGGGAGCTGTCCGGCGGCGAGCGCCAGCGCGTCGCGCTCGCGCGCGCGCTCGCGCGCAGCCCGGGCGTGCTGCTCCTCGACGAGCCTCTCTCCTCGCTCGACGCACACACGAAGGCGACCGTCCGGGTGGAGCTCGAGGAGCTGCTGCGCGAGTTCGGGCTGCCGACGATCCTCGTGACGCACGACTTCGACGACGCAGCGGCGCTCGCGCACGAGGTCGGCGTGATCGTGGACGGGAAGCTCCGTCAGCTGGCGACCCCGGAGGAGCTCGTCGCGAGCCCGGCCGACACGTTCGTCGCCTCGCTGACCGGTGCCAACCTGCTCCACGGCGTCGTGGAGACGCGGCACGACGAGCTGACGCTCGTGCGGCTCGACAGCGGGGAGCGCATCTACTCGACCGACGCCGCCTCGGGAGACGTCGGCGTCGTCGTGTACCCGTGGGAGATCACCGTCGGCCGTGTCCCGCAGCAGGGCTCCGCGCTCAACGTGATCGCGGGCGACATCCGCTCGGTCGTCCACGTCGGCAGCCGGGTGCGCGTGCGTATCGGCCCCGTCACGGCCGAGGTCACCGCGGCGTCCGCGAGTGCCCTCGACCTCGCAGGCGGCGGCACCGCAGTGGCGACGTTCAAGGCCACCGGGACGCGTCTGCTGCCCCGAGCCCGAGGAGGCTAGACTGGCGGCCGTGGCGGAGCCGATCGACGAGCTGCGGGCGCTCGTGTCCGCGGCCGAGCCACCGGCGGGGATCCTCGCGCCGTACCTCACCAAGCTGCGCAGCGGCGCGTACACGGTCACCGACGCGGACGTGGAAGAGCTGAAGGAAGCCGGCCTCTCGGAGGACGAGATCTTCGAGGCCACGGTCTCGGTGGCGATGGCCGAGGGGCTTCGGCGCCTCGACGCGGCCGAGCGGGTGATCGGGTGAGGCTCTCGGTCGTCGACGCGGGCCATGCGCCTGCCCAGGCTGCGGTGCTCGACGTGATCCGCGAGCGCAGTGGCCACGAGCCGCTCGGCGTCGTGAAGACATTGCTCTACCGACCCGAGCTCTTTGGCACGCCGTTCTCAGAGGCACTAGACCACGCCATGCGGGGCGAGTCGGAATGGAGCCCGGGGGAGCGGGAGCTGTTCGCGGGGTTCACCTCGCTCCTCAACCAGTGTCCGTTCTGAGCGGGCTCCCACGGCGCGGTCGCGTCGTACGCGCTCGGTGAGGAGGTCTGGGAAGCAGTCGTCGCCGACTGGCGGAGCGCGCCGGTGCGGCCCGAGCTCGCGGCGACGCTGGTCTTCCTGGAGAAGCTGACGCTCCGTCCCGAGGAGCTCGAGCCGGCTGACGCGGCGGCGGCGCGGGCGGCGGGCGTGTCCGAGCAGGCGCTCCGCGACGCCGCGACCGTCTGCGCGCTGTTCAGCATGATCGTGCGCCTCGCGGACTCGCTCGGCTGGGAGGTACCGAGCCCCGAGCGCCTCGCCGCGCGCGCGCCGGCGATGCTCGAGGGCGGCTACACGCTGACGGCGGTCGGCGGGCGCTGACAGTCACAGGGTCCCTCCTGTTCCGGTCAGGCGCTGCTCGACCCGGCCCAGAGGTCGATCCCGCTCTCGGTGGCATAGGAGTCGATCTCCGTCAGCTCTTCCGGCGAGAACTCCGGCCTGTCGAGGGCGGCGACGTTCGCCTCCACGTGCGCCACGCTGGCTGCTCCGGCCAAGGCGGACGTGACGCGCGCGTCGCGCAGAACCCAGGCGATCGCCATTTGTGCGAGGCTCTGTCCGCGACGCAGCGCGATCTCGTTCAGGCCGCGCACCTTGGCCAGCGTCTCCTCGGTGATCAGGGCGGGCGACAGGCTGCTTTCGCGGGCGGCGCGCGAGCCGGTGGGGATCCCTCCGAGATACTTGTCCGTCAACATGCCCTGCGCGAGCGGGGAAAAGGCGATGCACCCGATGCCGAGCTCGCCCACCGCGTCCAGCAGCTCGTTCTCGATCCACCGGTTGAGGAGCGAGTACGACGGCTGGTGAATCACGAACGGGGTGCGCAGCTCGCGGAGGATCGCCGCGGCCTCGCGCGTCCTCGCCGCCGAATACGAGGAGATTCCGACGTAGAGCGCCTTCCCCTGGCGCACGGCGGTGTCGAGCGCTCCCATCGTCTCGTCGAGCGGCGTCTCGGGGTCGACACGGTGGGAGTAGAAGATGTCGACGTAGTCGAGGCCGAGCCTCCGCAGGCTCTGATCGAGGCTCGCGAGGAGATACTTGCGCGAGCCCCACTCGCCGTAAGGGCCGGGCCACATGTCGTAGCCGGCCTTGGTCGAGATCACCAGCTCGTCGCGATAGGGCGCGAGGTCCCGGCGCAGAAGCGTGCCGAAGTTCTCCTCCGCCGAGCCGTATGGGGGCCCGTAGTTGTTCGCGAGGTCGAAATGCGTGATCCCGAGATCGAACGCGCGCCGCACGACCGCCCGCTGGCCGTCGAGCGAATGGTCGTGCCCGAAGTTGTTCCACAGCCCGAGAGAGACGGCCGGGAGCCGAAGGCCGCTGCGACCGCTGCGGTTGTAGACCATCCGACCGTACCGATCGGACGCCGGCGAATACGTCACGCGAGACCACTCCTTTCGGCGGCGGCGCCGGAGAGGCCGGCGCAGTCGACCGTCACGGTTGCTCCGTCGTCAGCGCCTGCTCCAGCTCGCCGCGCGTGGCGCCGGTCATGATCGCAACCGCCTCCGGCATCGTGTGTGTCCGGGGCGTGACCACGGCCACGCGTCGTCCGAGGCGGACGATGTGGATTCGATCGGCGAGCTCGAAGACGTGCGGCATGTCGTGGCTGATGAGGATCACGGGGAGGCCGCGCTCGCGGACGCGCTTGATCAGGTCGAGCACCTGCCGCGTCTCCTTGACTCCCAGCGCAGCGGTCGGCTCGTCCATGATCACGACACGCTGCGCCCACGACGCGGCGCGCGCGACCGCGACGCCCTGGCGCTGACCGCCGGAGAGCGTCTCGACCGGCTGCGCGATCGACCCGACGCGGATCTGCAGCTCGGCAAGATGCTCCGCCGCATGCCGGCGCATCGCGCCCTTGTCGAGCATGCGCAGCGCTCCGAGCGGGCCACCGCGCCTGCGCTCGCGACCGAGGAAGATGTTGGCGGCGATATCGAGCGCCGGCGCGACGGCCAGCTCCTGATAGACGGTCTCGATCCCCACCCTGCGCGCGTCCCGCGGCGAGCGAAAGTGCACGGGGCTCCCATCGAGGCGGATCTCGCCCTCGTCCGGATGGAGCGCACCGGACAGCGTCTTGATCAACGTCGACTTGCCCGCCCCGTTGTCGCCGATGATGGCGGCGATCTCGCCCGGATAGAGCTCGAAGTCGGCGCCGTCCAGCGCCACCACGTGACCGAACCGCTTGACGATCCCCCGCCCTTCGAGCACCGGGGTCGCCGCGCTCACAGCCGCCTCCGGCGCACGAGCTGGTCGACGGACACGGCGAGAATCACGAGCACTCCCGTGACGAGGTACTGGTAGATGACCTGGACGCCGATCAGCGTCAGGCCGTTGCGGAACACGCCGACGATCACCGCCCCGATCAACGTCCCGATGATGCTCCCGCGACCGCCGAAGAGACTGGTGCCTCCGAGCACGACCGCGGTGATGCTGTCGAGGTTCTCGGTCGTCTGACCCGCGTTCGGGTCGCCGAGCTCGGTGCGCGCCACGAGCAGCATCGCCGCGAGCCCGCTCATGAGGCCTGCCGTCACGTAGACGCTGAACAGGACCCGGTTGATGCCGATGCCGGTCAGCCGCGCCGCCTGGGGGTTGTCGCCCACCACGTAGACGTGGCGGCCGGCCGCCGTCTGCGTCAGGACGTACCAGGTCACGGCGTACAGGACCAGCATGAACACGACGCCGTAGGTCACGTCCGCGCCGGCGAGCTCGAAGGTCCGGCCGAAGAAGAGGAGCTCGCTCGGAAGACCCGTGAACGTGAGGTCGTCCGAGTACACGTGCGTGAGCGCGAACGCGATGTTGAGCGTGCCGAGGGTGACGATGAACGCCGGCAGCTTCAAGCCGGCGACGAGCCCGCCGTTCAGTGCGCCGAACGCGACGCACGCGAGGATGCCGAGTGCGATGGCCGGAATCGCGGGCACGCCGTTCGCGACCGCGAGCTTCGTCATCACGATCTGCCCGAACGCCATGACCGTGCCGACGGACAGGTCGATTCCGGCGGTGAGAATCACCACCGTCTGGCCGATCGCGAGGACGCCGACGACCATGACCTGTTGCAGCACGAGAGAGAGGTTCTGCGCCTGCAGGAAGTTGTCGCTCTTCACGGAGAAGAACGTCATCGTCAGGACGAGCGCGATCAGCGGCGCCACCGCCGGCGCGCTCAGCGCATTGGCGACCAGGCCGCCGAGCCGAGACGCGGCGCTCCGCTGTTCGGTCGACGTGGTGTCGAGGCTCGTCACGGTTCGCTCCGACGAGACACGATCCTACGACGGGCGGAGACAGACCGGGGCGCGCTTCTGTGCCCCGGTCTGTCGGTCGACCGGGAGGGTCCTAGCCCCAGCAGTTCGCGAGGCCGTAAGCGACGCTCTTGGACTTGACTCCTGGAACGGACTTCGCGGCGATGAGGTTGACGCCGGTATCGGTGTACCCGGACGCCTTCTTCCCGCCCTTCGCGTAGCCGACCACTGCCGCCACCCCGAGGGACGCCATCTTCAACGGATACTGCTGTGAGGTGGCGTCGATGACGCCGGCCTTGACGTTCCTCACGCCTGCACAGCCGCCGTCCACGGAGACGACGGTCACGTCGCCCTGCGACTTGCCGGCATTCTTCAGGGCCGTCCAGGCGCCCGCTGCGCTGGGCTCGTTGATCGTGTAGACGACGTCGATGTCCGGGTTCTTCTGGAGGCAGTTCTCCATCGCGGTCTGCGAGGGAGCGACCTGCCCCTCCCCGTTGCCCACGCAGGCGATCTGGGAGTCGCTGCCCTTGATGCCGAACCCCTTCAGGAATCCGTTGTGCCGAAGCGCGCCCACCGATGAGCCCGCGTGCTCGTCGAGCATGGCGATCGTGACCGTCTTGCCCTTCGTTGCCGCCCGCGCGTACTGACCGATCAGCACGCCGGCGTTGAAGTTGTTCGTCGCGAAGAGCGCGTTCGTGGCGCTCTTCGGAACAGTCGGAGTGTCGAGCGCGATCACGAGCACACCGGCCTTGCGGGCTTTCGCGATCGCGGGATTCTCTGCTTTCCCGTCGGCCACGGTGATCAGGATTCCCTTGACGCCCGAGGTGACCATGTTCTCGATCGCGGCGATCTGGCCCGCGTTGTCAGAGCTGCTCTTGCCGGCCGCGTAGAGGAGCTCGGCCCCGCGCTTCTTGGCCTCGGCCGTCGCGCCCTGCTTCATCTTCACGAAGAACGGGTTCGTGACGTCCTTCGTGATCAGACCGACCTTGATCGTCGCGGTGCTCCGCGCCGATGCGGTTGCGGCAACCAGGGCCGCCACCGCCGCGAGGCCGAGAAGCGCGACGATGAACCCGATCCGCCCGTGCGAACCGTGCCTCACCTTCTCGTGACGCATGCCGTCTCCTTTCAAGAGACTGATCTCCGTGGTACCGATAACACCACAGCGGCATCAAAGTCAAGGATTCCGCTCAAACAGGCGCTCGAATTGTGGTACTGGTACCCATCCAAGCCATGAGCCCACGTCCCCCGAACGTCACGATCAAGGACGTCGCGCGCGTCAGCGGCGTCTCCCCGATGACCGTCTCGCGGGTGATCAACCACGAGCGGCGCGTCCGTCCCGAGACGAGACGCCGCGTCGAGGCGGCGATCGCGGAGCTCGGGTATGTGCCGAGCCGGCTCGCACGTGGCCTCAGCGGACACAAGACAGGGACCATCGCCCTGATCGTTCCCGACGTCGCGAACCCGTTCTTCACATTGATCGTCCGTGGCGCCGAGGACGTCGCAAGGCGGGCCGGCTACAGGATCATCCTCTGCGACACTCGGTCCGACCTGACGCTCGAGCGCGACGTGATCGAGGAGATGATCGCGCACCGCGTGGAGGGGATCGCGATCGCGCCGGTGAGCGACCGCTCCCGCCTCCACCTACGGCGTCTGGCGCGCTTCGGCGTGCCCTTCGTCCTACTCGACCGAACCGTGAGCGACGTCGACGCCGACGTCGTGCTCGGCGAGAGCGCCGCTGGGGCAAAGCGGCTCGTCGAGCACCTGATCGCCCTCGGCCACCGGCGCATCGGGATGATCGTCGAGTCCGACGACGTCTCGACCGCGCGCGACCGACGACGCGGGTACGAGCAGGCGCTCGAGCACGCAGGCATCGCGCTCGACACGGAGCTAGTCGTGCTCTCGACTGTCGACCCCCGAGGCGGGTTTGCGGGCATGCAGCAGCTCCTGAAGGCACAGCCGCGCCCAACGGCCGTCTTCGCCGTCAACAACCTCGTCGCGCTCGGCGCGATCGAGGCCGTCTGGGCGGAGGGGCTCGAGGTACCAGACGACATCGCACTGGTCTGCTTCGACGACATCGAGTACGCGTCGCGTCTCTATCCGTTCCTCACCGTGATGGTGCAGCCTGCCGAGACGTTCGGGACCCTCGGAACGCAGCTGCTCCTCGAGCGTATCCGGGGCGACGGGCACCGCCGCAGCCGCGTGGTCGTGCTCCCTGCCGAGTTCGTCGTCCGGCGTTCCTGCGGGGCCAGAGCGTGACCCTGTACGGGGGCATCGAGGCAGGGGGCTCGAAGTGGGAGTGCGCGATCGGCACCGGGGCGGAAGACCTGCGTGCACGGGCGACGATCCCGACCACAACGCCCGTCGAGACGATCGACCGCGTCGTCGCGTTCTTCGAGAGCGGCGAAGCGGTGAGAGCGCTCGGCATCGGCTCGTTCGGCCCGGTCGACCCCGATCGCTCGTCGCCCACCTGGGGGCACATCACGACGACGCCGAAGCCCGGCTGGGCGGACACCGACGTCGGGCAGGAGATCGGCCGCCGGCTCGCGGTCCCTGTCGTCTTCGACACGGATGTGGCTGCCGCGGCGCTCGGCGAGCATCTCTGGGGCGCCGCGCGCGGGCTCCAGACGTTCTGCTACGTCACCGTGGGGACGGGCATCGGAGGCGGGGTCATGGCAAACGGCGGGCTCGTCCACGGCCTCGTCCATCCGGAGTTCGGCCACATGCGTGTTCCGCACGACCGGGCGCTCGATCCGTTCGACGGCGTGTGTCCGTACCACGGCGACTGCTGGGAAGGGCTGGCCTCCGGCCGCGCGCTCGAGGCGCGCCGCGGCAGAGCGCCCGAGGAGCTCGGCGACGACGGGCCGCTGTGGGAGTTGGAGGCTCGCTACCTCGCGCTCGGACTCGTCTCCGCGATCTCCGTTCTCTCTCCGGAGCGGATCGTCGTCGGCGGAGGCGTGATGAAGCAGCCCGGCCTTCTTTCGCTCGTACGACAGGAGGTACTCGCGCTCCTGAACGGCTACGTCCCGCGCATCGACGAGCTCGAGGGCTACATCGTCGGCCCGGCGCTGGGCTCGCACGCCGGCGTGCTGGGCGCGATCGCCCTCGCGCGCACCTTCGATCACGACTCGGCACTCCGTAGCTGACAACAGAGCCCGCATCGGCCACGCCTCGAGTCCCGCCGGCCGGCAGCCGTCACGACTCGACGAACGGAGCGGGCCCGGGAGGTGGAAGATCGGCTCCGCGGGATCCGTCGAGCGCGCGCGGATGCGGGTGACGGGTGGCGCGATCAGCCGTGAGCCCGCACGAGCCTGATCACGACGAGGGCGACGATGCGGGCGGGCGTTCACGCCCGCCCGCCTTTCTGTCTGTCGATGTGGTCATCGCAGCGTCCTCTCGCGTCATCGCCGGCTCAGACGGAGGGGGCTGCCGGCAACTCGGGCGCCGGCTCGGTCGCCGACTCGAGGCGGGGAAGCCACTCGAGCCACGAGGGGAGGTACCAGTTCCACTCGCCGAGGAGCTTCATCGTGGCGGGCAGGAGCACGGCCCGGACGATCGTCGCGTCGATCAGGATCGCCGCTGCGAGCCCGACGCCGAACTGCTTGAAGAAGGGCCACGAGAGCGTCGCGAAGACCGCGAAGACGGCGACCATGACGATCGCGGCGCTCGTGACGACTCCGGCCGTGGACTTGATCCCGTGGGAGACCGCGTCGTCCATGCTCTCACCCCGGTCGAACGTCTCCCGGATGCGGCTCAGGATGAAGACGTGGTAGTCCATCGAGAGGCCGAACAGGATCACGAACAGGAGCAGCGGCACGACCGCGTCGATCCCGGTTGCGGAGCTCATGCCGAGCAGGCCCTTGCCGAAGCCGTGCTGGAAGACGAGCACGAGCACGCCGTAGGCCGCCGCG
>DATBET010000014.1:0-18402 GCA_036558885.1 Gaiella sp. | reverse complement strand
CGCCGCCTGCGGCCAGGCGATCGCGATCATCTCCGGCGGCATCGACCTCTCGATCGGCTCGCTGATGAGCCTCGTCAACGTCGTCGCCGCCCGCTGGATGGTGACGATGAGCCTGCGCGAGGCGATCCTCTTCGCGATCCTGATCGTCCTCGGTGGCGCGCTCGCCGGGGCGTTGACCGGGACATTGATCGTGGTGACGAGGGTCGCCGACATCATCGTCACGCTCTCGATGCTCTTCGTCTGGGCGGGCGCGGCACTCGCGGTGATGACGATCCCGGGCGGCGGCGTCCCGGCCCGGCTGAGCACGCTCGTCACCGTCGACACGGTCGTGACCGACTGGCTGCCCGCGGCGCTCGTGATCCTGATCGTCGTCGCCGCGGTGATCTGGGTCCCGATCCGGAGCTCGCGCCTCGGCCTCGCGCTCTACGCGGTCGGCTCGAACCGCAACGCGGCCTACCTCGCGGGTGTGAACGTGGCGCGCACGCGCATCGCGGCGTACGCGCTGAGCGGGACGTTCGCGGCGCTCGGCGGCCTCGCACTGACGATGGCGTCGGGCCTCGGCGACCCGCACGCGGGCGACATCTACACGCTGAACTCCGTCGCGGCGGTCGTCCTCGGCGGCGTCTCGCTCCTCGGCGGTGTCGGCGGGCTCGTCGGACCGATCGCGGCGGCGTTCGTGCTGACGCTCGTCAAGACGGTGCTGATCATCAGGGGCGTCGACCAGAACTGGGCGCAGGTGATCCAGGGGACGCTGATCGTCGTCGTGATGATGCTCGGCGCGCTCGCGTTCAGGCAGAAGGGGAAGTCCGGCACGTGACGACGACGCCCGTCCCGGAGACGCGGGGGCTCGACCTCAGGCGGCTGCTCGGCGACAACCCGGCGATCGTCCTGACGTTCGTCTTCGTCGGGCTCTTCGTCGCGACGGACATCGTCAACAGGCTCCAGTCCGGCCACGCATTCGCGACACCGAAGCAGCTCTCGACGACGTTCCTCTACGCGGCGGTGCTAGGGCTCATCGCGGCCGGCCAGACTCTCGTGATGCTGACCGGCGGTGTCGACCTCTCCGTGGCGACGACGGTGACCGCGGCAGCGTTCACGGTCTCGCGCGTAGGCACGCACGGCGCGGCGGAGTCGATCGCGCTCGCTCTCGCCGTCGGCCTGCTGATCGGCCTCGTCAACGGGGTCGGCGTCTCGATCTTCCGGGTCAACCCGCTGATCATGACGTTGGGGGTGTCGGTGATCACGCTCGGCCTGCTGACCGTCGAGGCGCAGGGGCAGTTCACCGCGCTCGTCCCCGACTTCGTCGCGACGCTCGGCTCGGGACGCGTGCTCACCTACATCCCGTACGACCTCTTCGTCTGGGCCCCGGTCGCGGCCGTGATCATCCTCGGGCTCCGCTACAGCGGCATCGGCCGGATGATCTACGCGGTCGGCGACAACCCCGTCGCCGCACGGCTCGGCGGCGTGCGCGTCTGGCAGGTCCAGCTCTTCGTCTACGCGATGTCCGGCATGCTCTCGGCCCTCGGCGGCATCCTCCTCGTCGGCTTCAACAACGCCGCCGACCTGGGTATCGGCGCCCCGTTCCTCCTCCCCTCCGTCGCGGCGGTCGTGATCGGCGGCACGTCCATCTTCGGCGGCTCCGGCGGGTACGCCGGGACGATCTTCGGCGCCCTGATCCTGACGGTGCTGGACTCGCTGCTGACGATCCTCGACGCCTCGCAGGCGACGAGGCAGATCCTCTACGGGCTGATCGTGCTCGGGCTCGCGGCGATCTACGCCCGCACGAGCTCCTCCACATAGGAAGTGCCTCCTCAGGCAATGCCCTCCAGGTCCCTCACGTGCGATGAGCGGCGCCATGCGTCGTCCTCGGTCGCCCCGATACCTGTTGGTATCGGGGCTCCCTGCGTCCTAGCCTGGCTTGCTCCTCGCCCGCGAGGAACGAGGCAGCCTCACCTGAGGAGGCACTAGTGCTGGGAGTCGCGAAGCTCGCGCCGGGCCCCGGGAACGTCGCGCTCGCCGAGCGACCGGAGCCCGCAGCGCGCCCCGGTCACGTCCTGCTGGACGTCGTCGCCGCGGGCATCTGCGGCACCGACCTCCACATCGAGGACGGCGAGTTCCCCTCGCAGCCGCCGGTCACGCTCGGGCATGAGGTCTCCGGCGTCGTCGGCGAGGTCGGGGACGGCGTCGACAGCGGCTGGCTGGGTGCCCGCGTCGTCACGGAGACGTACTTCTCCAGCTGCGGGGCCTGCACGTGGTGCAGCGCGGGCCGGCGCAACCTGTGCCCCGAGCGACGGTCGATCGGGTCGGCCGTGGACGGCGGGTTCGCGGCGCGCGTGGAGGTGCCGGCCGGGAACCTCCATCGCGTCCCCGAGAACCTCGACGGCACGGCGGCGGCGATGACGGAGCCGCTCGCCTGCTGCTGCCAGTCGCTGCCGGACGGCCTCGTCGCGAGCGGTGACGACGTCCTCGTCGTCGGCCCAGGGCCGGTTGGGCTCCTCGCCGCGCAGGTGGCGGGCGTGGCGGGTGCCCGCGTGCATGTGCGCGGGCTTCCACGCGACGACGACCGCCTGGCGCTCGCAGAGAGCCTCGGCTTCGCGGCGTCCACCACCGACGACGCGTCGCCCGGCCCGTTCGACGTCGTCGTCGAGTGCTCGGGGCACGAGGCCGGCATGACGTTCGCGCTCGGATCGGCCCGCCGGGGAGGGCGCTACGTCCAGATCGGGCTCGCGGGCAAGCCGGTCTCGCTCCCGTTCGACCTCGTCTGCTTCGGCGAGCTGACGGTCACGTCGGGCAACGCGTCGACGGGGGCGTCGTGGGAGCACGCTCTGGCGCTCCTCCAATCGGGGGCAGTCGCGCTCGAGCCCCTGCTCTCGACCGCCGTGCCGCTCGAGCGCTGGGAGCAGGCGTTCGCCGACACCCGCGCGGGCGTCGGCGTCAAGCACGTCCTCGTGCCCTGATCAGACCAGGAGTGGCTTCAGCGTGTTCCGGGCGACGAGAAAGCCCCGCTCGACGAGCTCCTGCGTCCCCTCGAACCTGCGGTCCTCGTGCTCGACCGAGAGGACGTGGTCGTAGCCGACCGCGTAGAGCGCGGCGACGAACCGCGGCCAGTCGACCTCACCGAGCCCCGGGATGCGGGGCACCTGCCAGCCGATCCCGCCGGAGAAGGTCCCGTGTCGATAGAGGCCCTCGCGCCGGATCTCGAGGTCCTTCGCGTGCGCGTGGAAGATCCGCTCGCCGAAGTCGTAGACGGCGCGCTCGTAGTCGATCTGGAGCCACACGAGGTGCGAGGGGTCGATGTTGAGGCCGAAATTCGCGTCGGGGATCGCGGTGAACATCTCGTCCCAGATCGCGGGCGACCACGCGAGGTTGTTGCCTCCCGGCCACTCGTCCCAGGAGAAGATCATCGGGCAGTTCTCGATTGCGATCCGCACGCCGCGCTCGCCGGCGTACGAGACGAGCGGCGGCCAGATATCGCGGAAACGCTCCAGGTTCTCCGGCAGAGGCCGGGCCTTGTCGTTCCCGGCGAACGTCCCGACCGTGTCCACGCCGAGCGCTTGCGCGGCGTCGATCACCTTTCGCAGGTGCGCGTTGACCGCCTCGCGCTCGCCGTCGTCGGGATGGAGGTTGTTCGGGTAGTAGGCGAGGGAGGAGATCTCCAGGCCGTGCCGGTCGAGCGTGGCGTGCACCTCGTCCGGGTCGAGTGCCTCGACGTCGACGTGCGTCACCCCGGCGTAGCGGCGCTGCTCGCCTCCGTTCGCGGGCCAGCACGCGACCTCGAGCATCTCGAAGCCGTTCGCGGCCGCCCACGCCGCGACCTCGTCCAGGGACAGGCCGGGGAACGCCGCAGTCATCAGTCCGAGCTTCACCGGGTCACCTCCATCGTCAGGGCAGCTCCACCTCGAAGTCGACGTCGATGTCGTAGCGCTCCGGCACGTAGCGGCTCTCGGTCAGCTCGAGCGGCGCGTCGTCCTGGTCAGAGATCAGCCGCCGCTCGACGAGGAGCGGCGACCCTTGCCGCACGCCGAGCAGGCGTGCATCCTCCCGGCTCGCGGCCTCCGCCGTGATCGTCGCCTGACCGGCCGTCGGCATGTGGCCGGCGTCCGCGAGCGTCTCGAACAGCGACGTCGAACCGAGGTCGGCCTCGAGCAGCGACGCGACGCGGGCGGCGGGGAACACCGCGGTCTCGAGCGCGACCGGCTCACCGTCCGCCTCGCGGACGCGCCGCAGGACGAGCACCTCGGCCGCGTCGAGGCGCCGGCGCTCGTCCGGCGTCGACGGCCGCACGTGCTGCTCGACCACGCGCGATGCCGCGACGCGCCCGGACCGTCGCATCTCGTCCGTGAACGAAAGGATCCGGCTCGCGGTGCGGCTCGCACGGGCCGGGGCGACGAACGTCCCACGCCCGGGTACGCGGTAGACGAGGCCCTCGTGGACGAGCCGCTGCACCGCGCCGCGCGCCGTCATGCGCGAGACATCGAACTCCACGCAGAGCTGCGCATCCGAGGGCAGCGGCGCGTGAGGCTCGAGCTCGGCGACGCGGCTGCGCAGCGACTGCTCGATCGTCACGTACCGGGGGACGGGCTCAGCCATGCGCGTCCGCTGCCCACGCCGCCGGGTGGTGCAGAGGTACCCCATGGAGGCCCGTGTCGACGAGCGTCAGGTGCCAGCGGCCGAGGTTCGCCGAGACGAGGCGGTCCCGGTCGGGGCCGACGAAGACGACGTTGGTAGGTGCGGAGAAGAGCGTTCCCTGCGGATCCTCCGCGATCGTCTCGACGGCGCCCGACGGGTCGACGTAGACGATCCGGTCGGGCCGATAGCAGGAGACGACGATCCCTCCCTCGACGGTGAGCGCGACACCGTCGGGGACCGTGCCCGGCAGCTGCGTCACCTGGTCCAGCTCGCCTGTCGCGAGGTCGAACCGGCTGAGCGTCGGTCGGTAGCTCTCGACCATCCACAGGAAACGCCCGTCGGGCGAGACCGCGCAGCCGTTCGGGAAGTGCGGGAGGCCGTCGGAGAAGACGTCGAGCGCGCCGTCGACGCCGAGCCGGTAGACGAGGCCGTTGTCGCGGGCCCAGTGCCCCGAGTCGGAGAAGTAGACCGTCCCGTCGGGCGCGAAGGCCGCGTAGTTGGGCTGCGTGAAGCCGTCGCGCAGCGTTCCAACCGAGTCGCCGTCGTAGACGCAGAGCGCCTCGCCGCAGCAGACGGCCAGGCGGCCGGGGCCGTCGACGGCGAGGCCGAGGACGAACCCCGGCATGCGCGTCTCCTCGCTCCAGGTCCGCCGCTCGAGGTCGACACGGTAGAGCTGCCCCGCCTCGCCGCCGGCCCAGAGGACGCCGGAGCTCGGGTCCCAGGCGACGCCCTCGGGATGGTCGAGATCGTCGACGAGGACCTCAGTCCTCTGCATGGCCGACCGCTCCGTTGATCGTCAGGCCGCCGTCGACGACGAGCTCGTGCCCGGTCACGTAGCGGGCGGCGTCCGTCGCGAGGAACAGGACCGTGCCTGCGACGTCGTCCGCCGTCGCGATGCGTCCAAGCGGGATCCGCTCCTCGTAGGTGCCGCGCACCTCGGGCGTGTATGCGTGTGCGTTGAGCGGCGTGTCGGTCGCGCCGGGCGCGACGGCGTTCACCGTGATCCCGCGCGGCGCGAGCTCGAGCGCCAGCGTCGTCGTGAGCGCCGCGATCGCCCCCTTCGCGGCAACATAGGCGCCCAGGCCGGGAATCCCCTGCGTCCGCGCGACGGAGGTGACGTTGACGATCGTGCCGCTGCCCGCGGGGGTCATGCGCCGCGCGGCCGCGCGGCAGCCGTAGAAGTATCCGTGCAGGTTCGCGCGCAGCAGGCCGTGCCAGTCCTCGTCGGAGGTCTCGACGACCGGCCTGACCATCAGCCGGGCCGCATTGTTGACCCAGACGTCGATGCCGCCCCACTCGGCCTCGACCCGCGCCGCCAGCCCCTCGACGGACTCGGGGTCGCCGGTGTCGCCCACGACGAAGATCCCGTCGACGGGCGCGCCGCCGTCGAGCGAGATCCCTGCGACCCGGGCGCCCGCCTCCGCGAATCCACGGGCGATCGCCTCCCCGATGCCGCTCGAGGCGCCGGTGACGACGACGCGGCGCCCCGTGAGGTCGAAGCGCGAGGCCACGGGGTCAACCGTATAGCCGTCTAGACGGCTGGATCAAGCACGGGGCTGCCAGGCGAACGCGCGCGCCGGGTTCGCGACGAAGATGCGCGCGGCGAGCTCCGTGCCGAGCTCCCGCTCCAGCCTCGGCTTGAAGCGCGCGAAGACGTAGTCGAGCCCGGGACCGCCGTCGTAGGCCCGCAGCATGGTGCGCCGGCCCACGTCGCCGCCGAGGAGCAGGCGGTCGGCGTGGCCGGCGTCCGCGAGGTCGGCGATGAGCTTCAGGATCGTCGAGTCGGGCCAGTACTTCGTGCGCCCGGGACCGTCGAGCTGGAGTGTCGCGCCCGTCGCCGCGGTCTCCGCGTGCTCACCGGCGTCGGGGTTCCGGTCGACGTGCGCGAGAACGACCGACGCCGGTGGGACGCCCAGCCCGGCGAGCCGCTCGACGATCCCGAGGCCCATCGTGCCGTGCTGGGTGTGGACGCAGACCGGGGCGCCGGTGCGCTCGTGGGCGGCCGCCGACGCCGCGAACGCCTTCTCCTCGAACGGCGTCAGGTGGTGGTAGCTCGCGCCGATCTTGACGATCCCGCAGCGTTCCCGGAGCTCGGCGACGAACCGGTCGGCAAGGTCGTCGACGGGCGTCGTGCGGAACCGGTCGTCGTCGGTGTAGTGCGCATCGCGATGGAGGCCGGTGGCGGCGACGACGTGGAGCCCGGTACGGCGCGCCACGGTCGCCAGCCCGTCGAGGTCACGGCCGAGCCCGAGCGGTGTCCAGTCGACGAGCGAGCGGGCGCCCGCGTCCACGAGCGTGCGCGCCTCCGCTACCGCCTTGTCGACGTCGAGGAACTCGTCACCCGGCTGGGCGGGCGTGTCGAGGAATAGGTGCTCGTGCGCATCGCAGGGCCCGAGCTCGGCGGGATCGATGTCGCCGAGGACGGTGCGGACGATCATGTCGCCCCGTACAGCGCGGCGCCGATCGCGCCTGCCCCCGGGCCGAGCACCGCGGGCACGACCGCGATCCGGTCGAGCGGCGCGACGCGCGCACGCGCCGCGAGGGACTCGCGCAGCGGGCCGAGGAGCAGGTCGCCGGCGGCCGCCACGCCGCCCCCCACGACGACGCGGTCGGGGCATAGGAAGATCACGACGTTCGCGAGCGCGAGGCCGATCAGCTCGCCCGCCCGGCGGAGCGCCTCGACGGCGCGCTCCTCGGCCGCCTGCGCGCGGGCGAGCGCCTCGTCGAACGACTCAGCCCCCGCCGCGGCGGCGATGGCACGCGCCCCCGCGTAGAGCTCGAGGCATCCGTGGTTGCCGCACGGGCAGCGCGGCCCGTCCGCCGCCACCGTCTGGTGGCCGAACTCGCCCGCCCGGCCGCGCGGCCCGAGGTGGAGCACGCCGTCGAGCGCGAGCCCGCCCCCGATCCCCGTCCCGCAGACGATGCACATCACGGTCGAGCCGCCGACCCCGGCGCCGAGGGTCGCCTCGGCGAGCGCGAACGCGTGGCCGTCGTTGACGAGCCGCACGGGCCGTCCGAGCCGCTCTTCGAGCGCGGCGAGCACCGGGATGCCCACCCAGTCGCCATGAAGGTTCGGGAACAGGAGCGCGCGGCCCTCGCCGTCGAACAATCCCGGCACGGCGACCCCGACGGAGTCGGCCTCGCCGACGCTCGTCGCGAGGTCGACCATCCGCCGGAGCACCGCGTCCGGGCCGTCCTCGGAGCGCGTCTCCCTCGCCTCGCGTGCGACGCAGCGGCCGTCCTCGAGCACGGCGAGCTTGATCCTCGTCCCGCCGAGGTCGAGGCCGAGCTGCCTCACCGCGCGGTCCAGCCGCCGTCGACGGTGAGCACGGCGCCCGTCACGAACGGGGCGGTGGCGAGGTACAGGCAGGCACGGGCGACGTCCTCCGGCGCGCCGAAGTCGCCGGTGAGCGGCTGGAGCTCCGGCAGCCGCGCCCTGATGCGCGGGTCGGCCTGTGCCCGGGCGCTCATCGGCGTGGCGACGAGCCCGGGCGCGACCGTGTTGCAGCGGATCCCCTCGGGCGCGTAGGTCACGGCCATCGCCCTCGTCAGGCCGATCAGCCCGGCCTTCGACGCCGCGTACGCGTGAGTCGCGAAATCCTGGTCGCCGCCGACCAACCCGAGCGCCGAAGAGACGGTCACGATGGCGCCACCCCCGTTCGCGCGCAGGAGAGGAACCGCCCGCTTCGCGTGGAGAAACGCGCTGCGGAGGTTCGCGTCGAGCACTGCGTCCCATGCCTCCTCGGTGCAGGTGTCGACCGGTCCGTCGCCGAGGCGGCGGCCGCTGATCCCGTGCGCGCAGACGAGCGCGTCGAGCCGATCGAGCTCGGGGAACACGTCGTCGACGTCCACGCCGTGGACCGCGAACCCCGCCTCCTCGAACGCGGCCACGGTCGCGCCGCCGATCCCCCCGCGAGACCCGGTGACCACCGCGATGCTCACTTCAGGGCCGCTTTCGCGCACGTCGCGTCGGTGACGATCGCATCGACGAGGCCCGTGCGCAGCGCACCCGTGACCGCGTCGCGCTTGCGACGACCGGCCGCGACGGCGACGACACGCGTGCGCCGGAGCTGCGGCACCGACAGGGCAATCGAGCGCTCGGCGGCGATGATGCGGCCGTCGCGATCGAAGACGTGCACGAGGATGTGGCCCGCGCCGTCTTCGCGGACGCCGATCCCGACGAGCGTCACGGAGACCCGGCCGAAGATCTTCGTCGTCCGGCTCACGGCCCGGCGCAACGCAGCCGCGTCGGCGACGGCGGGGGCCTCGAGCGGGTGGAACGCCCCGCCGCTCCACGCCGCGAAGCGGGCGGCGAGCTCCGTCGGCCCGGTCCCCGGCACGAGCCCGTCGATGGCGCCGCACGCCTGGACGACGGGCACGCCGGGCCCCGGCGGCGAGAGGCGCCGCTCGATCGCGGCGAGCGTCTCACCCCAGGCGACGCCGAGGACGTCGGCGGGTCGCAGGATCCGCGGGAGGAGCGCGGCGGCGGCGACCGCGACGTCGCCCACGACGAGGGCGGTCTCGAGGTCGTACCGCTCCTCGAGGGCACGCGAGAGCGCGTCGTCGACGGGCGTGGCCTCGTCGATCTGGAAGCGCACCACGCCTTCCGCGCGCGCCTGCTCGAGCAGGCGCAGCACCTTGAAGCGCGAGACGCCCAGGCGCTCGGCGATCTGCGTCTGCGTCAGGTCGCGGACGTAGTAGAGGCGCGCGACCTCGGCCATCTCTGCGGTGCTCATTCGTGCATACTCTTGCACATATGAGCGACGAGCACTACGACGTCCTCGTCGTCGGAGCAGGGTCGGCGGGGACGACGGCTGCAGTCGCGGCGGCACGGAGCGGCGCGCGGACGCTGCTCGTCGACCGCTTCGGGTTCCTCGGCGGCACGTCCACCGCGGTGCTCGACACCTTCTACGCGTTCTATACGCCCGGTCGACGGCCGGAGAAGGTCGTCTCCGGCATCCCGGACGAGGTCGTCGCGCGGCTGACCGAGCGTGGCATGGCATTCGAGCGGCCCAACACCTACGGGGCGGGCACGGGGATCACGTACGACCCGGAGACGCTCAAGCGCGTGTGGGACGAGCTGACAGCGGAGTCCGGGGTGCGGACGCTCCTGCACTCCTTCGCGTTCGGCGTCTCGATCGAGGAGGGCCGCGTCACGGGAGTCGACGTCGCCACGAAGAGCGGGGTGCGCAGGCTGCGCGCCGCGGTCGTCGTCGACGCGAGCGGCGACGCCGACGTGTGCGCCCTCGCCGGTTCGCCGTTCGAGCCGCCGGGCGAGGGCGTGCAGAGCCTCTCGACGGTCTTCCGGATGGCGAACGTCGACGTCGCGCGCGCGGAGGCCGTCCCGAAGCAGGAGCTCTGGGAGCGGATGCGCGAAGCCCGGGACACGGGTCGATACGCGCTGACGCGCATCGAGGGCTCGGTGCACCGTACGCCGCACGAGGGCGTGATGATGGCGCTGATGACGCGGGTGCGGAACGTCGACGCGACGGATGCCGACCAGCTCGCGGCGGCGGAGCGCGAGGGCCGCCGCCAGGCGCACGAGTACTTCCGGTTCCTCCGCGAGAACGTCCCGGGCTACGAGTGCGCCGCGCTCGTCTCCACGAGCCCCGCGATCGGCGTGCGCGAGAGCCGCCGGATCGTCGGCGAGCACATGTTGACGGCCGACGAGATCCTCGCGGCCACCCGGTTTCCCGACCAGATCGCGCGGTGCGGCGCGCCGATCGAGGAGCACCACGCGGGCGACGACACGCGCTGGGTGTACCTCTCCGAAGGGGCGACGTACGGCATCCCTTTTCGCGCGCTCCAGCCGCAGGGTCTCGACAACGTGCTCGTCGCCGGTCGCTGCTTCTCCGCGACGCACGACGCGCATGCGTCGGCGCGCTCGATGGGCACGTGCATGGCGATGGGCCAGGCGGCGGGCACAGCTGCCGCGCTCGGGGACGAGCCGAAGCGGCTCGACGCCGACGCCCTTCGGGCTCGCCTCGCCGAGGACGGGGCGGATGTCGGCGGTTGACGTCATCCGCGCCGCCCGCCTCGTCGCGATCCTCCGCCGCGCCGGCGATGCCGACGCCTTGGTGGCCCGCCTGGCGGACGCGCGGGTACGCGTGGTCGAGATCACCCTCGACAGCGACGACGCGCTCGGCGCGATCGAGCGAGCCCGCGCGCGCGGCGGGCTGACCGTGCTCGCAGGGACGGTGCGCGAGCCCGGGCAGGTCGACGCCGCCGTGGCCGCCGGAGCGGAGGGGATCGTCGGGCCGACACTGTCCCTGCCCGTCCTCGACCGGGCCGCGGCGCTCGGCGTCGCGGCAATCCCCGGCGCGCTGACGCCGACGGAGATCGAGACCGCCTGGCGCGCTGGCGCGGCGCTGGTCAAGCTCTTCCCCGCCCGCCTCGGCGGTCCGCGCTACGTCCGCGACGTGCTCGCCCCGCTGCCGGACGTGCCGCTGCTCGTCACCGGAGGCGTCGACGCGGCGAACGCGCGCCGGTTCCTCGACGCGGGCGCGGTGGCCGTGGGCGTCGGCTCAGGTCTCGGGAGCGACGACGAGCTGCGCCGCCTGGTCGACGCCGTCGAGGCAAGCCGACCGAACGACCGAGAGCCGCCCGGCACCACCGGCATGGAGGCGCCGGGCGAGCGTCTCGCCACCTAGTAGCCGGGGCCGCCTCCGCCCCCGCCGCCGAGCGCGGTCAAGAGGACGACCGCGACGACGAGGGCGGCGACGGCGGCGACGGCGATCAGCAATCGTTTCATCGTGTGACCTCCAGTCGTAAGCGTGGTGCGGTCCTCCACCGAGTGCAGACGCCTGCGACGCCCGAACCCTTCCCGAAGCAGCGTGTCGACCCGCGCCAGGCGCTCGAGCTCGTCGGCCGGTAGGTCGACGTCGATCAAGTCGCGTAGCTGCTGCTCGCGCTCTCCGCCTCGAACCATCGAGAGCCTCCGATCGTCGGGTGTGTCCTCGAGGGTCGGACGCCGGCGGCCGGCGCATCCTTCCCGACGGTGCAACCCGTCCGGCCGGTGTTCGATCCGAGCCGGCCTGCCACGCCGCAAGCGCCGGACGGGAAGGATTGGCGCTTCTGGGCGTCCTCGATGGTGGCAGCGATTTTTCGAGGAGTCACAGATGCAGGTCACGAGCAGGAGCACGGAATCGGTCACGGACCCCCGGCTACGACCAGGCCGGGCTCATGGCGTCCCGGCTCACCGAGCTCGTCGGTGTGCGACTGCTCGGCGGTTTCCTGGTCGCGCGCTTGGCCGGACGAGGCTCCCTGGGCCGCTGGTAGCGCGTGTCTGTGGTGTCATGTAGGGAGCTGTGAGCGACGTGGCAGCGCGACTGAGTGTCGAGGAGATGGCCGAGCTGTGCGCGTTGGCCGACGGAACGCTTCCCGCCGGGCGGCGCGCCGAGGTCGAGGCACGTGTTGCGGCATCGTCCGAGTTGCAGGAGCTGCTCGCACGCCAGCGCGAGGCCGTGCTCGCCACCAGCTCGCTCTCCGCGGAGGAGGTGCCGGACTCGCTGCAGACGGCAGTGGCGGCTCGGGCGCTGGAGCGCGGCGAACGACGGGGCGGGAGCAAGAATCTCCTTCCGAGGCTCGCCCTCGCCGGAGCCGCCGCTGTAGTCGCCCTCGCAGTCGCGGCCGTCGTCCTGAGCGGAGGACCGGGGGGCCCAACGGTCGCCGACGCCGCCCGGCTGGCCACGCAGGCGCCGACCGGGCCCGCACCGGCGGCCGCGGGGACGGCCGGGACAAGGCTGGCGATCGAGGTCGAAGGGCTGGCATTCCCCGACCTGGCGCAGTACGGCTGGCGACCGATCGGCGTCCGCCGCGGCCGCATCGACGGCCGCGAAGCGACGGTCGTCTTCTACGAGAGAGCGGGACGCCGGCTCGGCTACGCGATCGTCTCGGGCGCTGGACTCCCCCGGCCGTCCGGGGCGCAGGTCAAGTACATCCGGCGGGTCGACTATCGGGCGCTGCGGTCGAACGGCCTGCTCGCTGTGACGTGGAGGCGCGGCGGGCACACCTGCGTGCTGATCGGTCAGGCGTCGCGTGCCGAGTTGCTCAAGCTGGCCAGCTGGTCGCTCAGCCCTCGCTGAGCCGCCTCGCGACCCGGTCGCGCGCGCGGAAGAGCCGGCTCGTGAGCGTGCCCTCGGGGACGCCGAGCGCTTTCGCGGCCTCCGGGTAGGAGAGCCCCGCGACGTCGACGGCGACGAGCGCGTCGCGGAACTCGTCCGGCAGCTCCGCGATCGCTTCGTGCACCTGGTGCAGCTCGATCGCCTGAACAGGATCGTCGCTCGCGCGGGTGCTCAGGGCGGCATCCTCGACGAGCTGGGCCGTGACGGGACGGCGGCCCTCGGTGCGGCGCTGGCTGATCAGCGTGTTGCGTAGCGCACGCAGCAGGTAGCCGACCTCGTCCTCGCCTCGGATCAGGCGAGGCCGGGCGAGCACGCGCAGGTACGTCTCCTGGACGAGATCCTCGGCTTCCTCATGCGAACGTGTCCAGGCTCGGGCGGCGCGGTAGAGGCGCGGGAGCTGAGCCACCGCGCGATCGGGGTCGAGCCTCCGCGGAGCCCGCATCAGCGACGGGTGGGACTCGACGCACGCGGGCGGCGGAGATGGGTCGGCAGCGATGCCATCCGGACAGGAGGTCTCCTGAACCATCGCTCATGGCCGGTACCCCGCGCGCCAACGGCACCCGGGAAGGAATGGCACCTCGGAGGCGTCGGTCGTGGGTGTGGAGCAAATGCAGTCGAGACAAGGAGGTCAACTCGTGAAACGATTGCTCGCCCTCGGTGTCATCGTCCTCGCCGCGGCGACGAGCGTTGCGGTCGCCGTTGCCGCAACGGGTGGTAACGCCGCCGGTGCCGCGAATCGAGGCGCCGCAACCATCTCCGTCAGGCGGATCGGCGCAGCAGGGAGCGTTCTCGTCGATTCGAAGGGCCGGCCGCTCTACCGAAGCGACCAGGAGCGCAACGGCATGGTGCTCTGCACGAACGCCTGCCTGTCGTTCTGGCAGCCGCTGACCGTCACCGGCACGCCCAAGGGAGGCTCGCTTCCGGGCAAGCTCGCCCTTGTCAAGCGGCCCGATGGCGGACGGCAGGTGACCTACAACGGCAAGCTGCTCTACGTCTTCAAGCTCGACAAGCCGGGCAAGGTGACCGGCGACGGCTTCAAGGACGCGTTCGGCGGCCAGAAGTTCACCTGGCGCGTTGCCCGCGCCACCGCGAGCAAGAGCTCGTCGGGCACCCCGACGACGAATCCCACCCCGACTTACCCGGGCTACTCGGGTAGGTGAAGGTAAGGACGACGCCGTGACGCGACGGGTGGCCCTCCCCTCGTTCACCGCGAGGCCCGTCGAGACGTCGTAGGTGGGTATCGGCCCGCGTCACGCCGCGCGCTCCAGTGCCGGCGTGACGCGGGCATCGGCCGCGCACCGGGGCACCCTGCGGACAGGGCCGCTAGACGACGACGTCGGAGAAGGCGCCGGTCGCCTCGTCCTTGAGGATCAGCTTGCGGCGGCCGTCGGGCATCTGCTCTTCCTTGATCACCGTGCGACCGTCGTGCTTGCGCCTCGTGCGGGAGATCGGCTCCGCCGTGCCGCCGCGCCAGTCGTCGAGCCGCACGGGCTCCCACTGACGCGACGCGGCCGAGGCATAGCAGGCGTCCATCACCGCGTTCACGACATAGCCGTCGTAGAACGTCTCACGGGGGGCGCGCCCGGCGTCCATGGCGTCGAACATGTCCGTGAACATGTCGACGTAGCCGAGCTCGGCCACCTCGTCGCCGACCGGGAAGAGCCAGCCGCTCGCCGACTCCGCCTTCTCCGCGACGTACGCGGCGCCCTCTCCGGACGAGAACATCTCGAAGCCCGTTCGCAGGAAGTGGTTCGTCCAGATCGTCCCCTCCGTGCCGGCGACCTCGTCACGCAGGTCCATGCCGCCCCGGAACGTCCACGAGACCTCGAACTGCCCCATCGCCCCCGACTCGAACCTGATCAGGCAGATCGCGTTGTCCTCGGCCTCGATCGGGTGGACGAGCGTGTCGGTCCACGCCATCACCTCGAGCGGGCGGTTCTCCTTGCCCATGTAGCTGCGCACGATCTCGATGCAGTGGCAGCCGAGGTCGACGATCGCCCCGCCTCCCGCCTGCGCGGCGTCCCAGAACCAGGCGGAGTGGGGTCCGGGATGCGTCTCGCGTGACCTCGCCCACGTGACCTGCCCGATCTGCCCCGCACGGACCGCCTCGACGGCCTTGAGCGTCTTCGGCGAGTAGACGAGGTCCTCGAGGTACCCGGCGAAGATGCCCGCGCGCTCGGCGACGTCGAGCATCTGCTTCGCCTCCGCCGCGGTGCGGGCGAGCGGCTTCGTGCAGAGCGCGGCCTTGCCGTGCGACGCGCACAGCTCCAGCGCGACCAGGTGGAGGTCGTTCGGGAGGCCGATCACGACCGTGTCGGTGTCCGGGTGCGCGATCGCCTCGTCGAGGTCGGTCGTCGCCACCGGGACGCCGCTCTCGCGGGCGAAGGTCTCGGCACGCTCCCGCGAGCGCGAGTACACGACCTCGACGCGGTCGCGGTTCCGCTGGCCGTGCAGCGTCCGCGTGTAGAACAGCCCGATCAGGCCGGTCCCGAGCATCGTCACCCTGTGGCCGTCCACTCGTCCCTCCCGCTCCTTCCTTGACGCCCGGGGGCACGCCGCAGTAGCGTCGGCCCAGCCAAACGTCTAGACAGGTTGATGGAGAGCGACTCTACTCGCAGCCCGCGGGACGCAACAAGGTTCACCGCGGCGGCGCGGGCGCTCCTCGACCGCGTCGACGAGCAGGCGGACGTGATCGACCGCGTCGCCGACGCGTGCGCGGAGGCGATCGCCGGCGGCGGGCTCGTCCACCTCTTCGGCACGGGGCACTCGCGCGTTCCCGTCGAGGAGATGTTCCCGCGCTACGGGTCGTACCCCGGCTTCAACCCGCTCGTCGAGCTCTCGATGACGTTCCACACGCAGGTCGTCGGCTCGAACGGCCAGCGACAGGCGATGTTCATCGAGCGGACTCCCGGCCTTGCGGCCGCGATTCTCGCGAACTACGAGCTCCGTCCCGACGACGTGATGATCGTGTTCTCGGCGGGCGGTCTCTCGGCCGTGCCGATCGAGATGGCGCTCGGGGCGCGTGAGCGCGGCCTGCTCGTGGTCGCCGTCACATCGGTGGCGCAGTCGCTCGCCGGCGAGGCGCGACACGAGGCCGGCCGCCTGCTCGACGTCGCGGAGATCGTGCTCGACCTCGGCACGCCGCCCGCGGACGCGCTCGTCGAGATCGACGGGCTCGACACCCCGGTCGCGCCGGGCTCGACCATCGCGGCGATCGCGCTCGCGAACGAGCTCAAGGCGCAGACCGCACGCCGCCTCGTCGAGCGGGGCGCCATGCCGCCCGTGATCACGAGCGCGGCCGTCGTGGGCGCCGACGAGTCGGCGCGGCTGTTCGACGCCGCGTACGCCGACCACGCCCGCCGGTACGCCCGCGCGCTCCGCGGCGCCGTTGTCGGCTGAGCGGCGGCGCGCTCCGGGGAAAGAGCCCCCGGAGCGCGCCCATCCGCCGAGCGCCGGCGCCGCTCAGGCGGGGCAGCCGGCAGGAGCCGGCTTGTCGATCTTCCGGTCGACGCCCTGCGGCAGGAACTGCACCGCGATCGTCTCCGCGGTGACGCTCGGATCCTCGTTGCGGATCATGTGCTCGTCGTCTCCCCCCGGGTCGACGAAGCTCTGACCGGCGGTATAGACGTGCGGGACACAGCCCGGCTCGTCGCTCGAGTAGTTCGTCACCGTCCCGGCCTTGACGAAGATCAAGCTCGGCCCGAGATGCGTGTGCCAGCCGGACGTCCCGCCGTTTGGAGCGAACGTGTTGTCCACGACGTACAGGTCCGAGAGGCCGTGGGTCTTGATCCACGCGAGCCAGACACCGTTCGGATACGGCTTGCCGTCCCGGCCGACGGCCGTCGTGAGCGCCCGGCCGCTCAGATCGAGGTCGCCCACCGTCGCCTTGGCGAGGATCGTCGTCGCTTGACCGGCGCTCGGAGTCGCCAGCACGTTGCCCGCGTACGCAGCCACCGCCAGCATCGCGACGACCAGGGGCAGGATCCACTTCGCCTTCATCGTTCCTCCTCGACTGTCGGAGTTGTCGCCTTGCCGAGGGTCGTCGGCGCTTCTTGGTCCAGCTCGGCGTGAAAGGCGAGCAGCAGGGCCTCGTCGTTCGTGAGCGCCATCCCGTGGGCCTCCCGGGCGTGCCGGCTCACTTCCGCGACGAGCGCCTCCTCGTCCCCGCCGCGGGCCTCGAACCCGCACTGGCAATGAAGCACCTTGTCCACGACTCTCGCGGCGAGGCTAGGAAGTCGTGCCTAGATCGGGTCAAAATCCAGGCAAACCACAGGAGGATTCGAGCTGAAGGTCTTTCTCGCCGGACGTGTCGCAGTCGAGACCGATCACGAGGTGATCGACGAGACGCGCTTTCCAGGACGTCAGGCCCGGCTCCTGTTCGCGTACCTGGTCGCCGAGAGGGGCAGGGCGGTGCCACGGGACGAGCTCGCGGAGGCGCTCTGGGGGGAAGCACCGCCGGCGACCTGGGACAAGGCGTTGAGCGTGCTCGTCAGCAAGCTGCGCGGGCTCCTCGCCGACCGCGGCGTCGACGGCGCGCACGCCCTCACCGGCGCCTTCGGCTGCTACCGACTCGACCTACCGGAAGGAACCTGGGTCGACGTGCTCGCGGCGACGGACGCCGCGCACGAGGCGGAACGGGCGATCGCGTCGGGCGACCTGGAGCAGGCGAAGACCGCAGCCTCACTGGCCTCGACGTTGCTCGATCGGCCGTTTCTCCCCGGCGAGGAGGGGGCGTGGGTCGAGGAGAAGAGGCGCGAGTTCGCCGACCTTCGGGAGCGCGCGCTGACCGCGCTGGCCGAGGCCTGCCTGCGCTCGGGTGATGCCCCGGAAGCGGTGCAGTGGGCCGAGCAGACGGTCGCGCTCGCGCCGTTTCGCGAGACGGGCTACCGCCGTCTGATGGAGGCACACGTGGCCGCCGGCGACCGGGCCGAGGCCCTCCGTGTGTACGAGCACTGCCGACGGCTGCTCGCCGACGAGCTCGGCACTTACCCCTCTCCCGAGACGGAATCCATCTACCGCGGGTTGCTCGAGGCACCGCCGACCTCCCGGCCCGCCGCGACCGTCATCTCCCGGCCTCGACCGCCCGCCGTTGCGGTCGGGGTGGACGCCGGGCATCCGAAGCGCCTCGTTCTGGGCCAGCGCTCGAGGCGGTCTCTTGCGGCGGGCTCGGTCCTCGTGGTCGCGGTGGCCGCCGTCGGCGGCGTGCTCTTCGGCTTTGCCCGCGGCGGGGAGACCGCGGCTCCGATCGCGTCGCCCGCCAGCGGCTCGGTCGGCTTCGTCGATCCCGACTCGAGCCGGGTCGTCGCCGACATACCGGTGGGCACGACACCGTTGGCTGTCGCCCGGGGCGCGGACGCCATCTGGGTGAGCAACACCGCCGACGACACCGTCGACCGGATCGATCCCGAGACACACACGATTCGTCAGACGGTTCCGGTGGGAAACGGGCCCAGCGGGATCGCGTTCGGCGACGGCTCGGTCTGGGTCACGAACAGCCTCTCGGGGACCGTCTCCCGGATCGATCCCAAGGAGAATCGCGTCGTCGACACCGTCCGCGTCGGCAACGCCCCGAACGGGATCGTCTATGCGGACCGCTCGATCTGGGTCGCCAACACGGGCGACGACACCGTGACGAAGATCGACGTGGCCA
>DATBET010000013.1:0-23684 GCA_036558885.1 Gaiella sp. | reverse complement strand
TGGCCGTTCGGACAGCGGTACTCGTAGATCGGCATGGCGGGCCAATCTACCAGCGAAGATGTCCCAAACCACGATGACGCAAGGGATCGAGGCGGGTTCGGAGGGGACGGCACCTGCGGTTGCGGGGGTCTCCGCGCGGGCGTGGCTCGCCGCGCGCTGGCCGTATCTCGGGGTCGCCGGAGTCGTGCTCGCGGCGGCCGCGTTCCTGCTGCACCAGCTGATGGCCTGGCCGCCGCACGAGGACGAGACGCTCGCGCTCTTCGTCGGCCGCGACTCGCTGCCCGGGGTCGTCGAGCACGTCACACGCGACCGCGGCGGCGCGCCGCTGCACTTCCTCCTCGCCTGGAGCGTCGCCCACCTCGGCCTGGGCCTCGGCGGGCTGCGCGTCCTCTCGGCGGCATTCGCCCTGGCGAGCCTGCCGCTCGTCGCCGTCCTCGGCCGGCGTCTCGTCGACGCCCGTGTCGGGTTCGTCGCGACCGCGATCGTCGCGCCGAGCTGGCTGTTCCTCTTCCACGGCGTCTACGGGCGGATGTACAGCCTCTTCCTCTTTCTCTCGCTCGCGTGCACGCTCGCGCTCCTGCGCGCGCTCGATCGGCGCGGGCGCGGCGCGTGGGCGCTCTGGGTCGCGACCGCGCTCCTCACCGTCGCCGCTCATCCGTACGGCGTGCTGATGCTCGGCGGGCAGGGCGCGTACGTCGTCGTCGCGCGGCGCGACCGGATCCGTCAGGCGTCGCTTGCCGGCGTCGCGGTGCTCGTGCTCGGCATCCCGTTCTGGCTTACGGATCTCGTCCTCGCAGGCCGCTTCGACGTCGGCGTCGGTGGCGGCGGGGCCAAGCTCGGCGGGCCGTGGGCCGTCGCGCGGTACTTCTGGCGCTCGCTCGGCGACGCGAGCGCCGGGTGGTGGCCCGTCGCGCTTCTCGCGCTGGCCGCAGCGATCTTCGGGGTCGTGCGCATGCGCCGCGACGCGCGCGCGCTCGTCCTGTGCTCGGCCGGCGCGACCGCCGCCGCGTTCCTCCTCGCCCGCCTCGGCAGCTCGGCTGCGCCCGAGTCGCGCCACCTGATCTTCCTGCTGCCGCTGTTCGCGATCGCGGTCGCGACGACGATCACCGCCCTTGCGCGGCGGTATGCGGCGCTCGCGGTCGTCGCGACCGCGGCGCTCGTCGTCGCGCAGGTCTCCTGGGCATGGCACCGCTCCGCGGCGCTGTTCGACTGGGAGCCGGACGCGCGGCAGGCGGCCCGTGCGGAGGCCGAGGCGTGGCTCGCGCGGACGAGCCGGCCGGACGACGTCCTCTTCGGCTACGAGCCGCTCTACCTCGGCGCCTGGGAGCGCAGCCGGTCGTCGTTCCCCTCCACCGTCGTTCCGCGCGCGGACCCCGAGCTTGCGCTACGCACGCTTCGCCGCGAGGCACCGCTCGGCCGGGGCGTGTGGGTGCTCGACGCGAGCGAGCGCAACAACATCCACCCGCGGCTCGAGATCGAGCGGAGGCAGCCCGATCCTGCCGCGCCGTACGTCGAGCGTGCGTTCGGCCCGTTCCTCGTGATCCGGACGATCCGCCCCGTGGTCACGCCGAAGGCATTCCTCTATTACTCCGCCCGCGCGCTCCTGGTGGGCCAGCAGCTCGGGATCGGCGACGCCGACGTCAACATCCGCACGGTCGTGCTCGCGGCGCGGGTCGAGCGCGGCTACGGCCCTTCTCTACGCTCCTTCTCGAGCAATTCGCGGTAGCAGGGGGCGCTCTCGAACGCGGCGAGGCCCGCCTGCACGGGCCGGCGTCGGCGTCGCTGAGCACGCCTGAGCCCGGCGGCGACGGCCGACGCGCCGACGATCCCGCCGAGCACGAACGAACGCGCGCGGTGACGGCGTCCGGCTGCCTCTCCCGTCCCCTCCTCGCGCGCCATGCGACGATCGTAGGCGATGCGCGTCGTATCCCTCGGCGACCTCGCGCTCGACGTCGTCGTCCGGATCCGGGGCGAGATCGCGCGCGGGGCCGACACGCCGGCCGAGGTCTCGCTCTCGGCCGGCGGGCAGGGCGCGAACGTGGCCGCCTGGGTCGCCTCGCTCGGCGCCGACGCGGGCTGGCTCGGCAAGCGCGCGACGGACGAGGCAGGCCGGCTCGCCGCCGATGAGCTCGAGCGGCGCGGAGTGGAGCTGGTCGGACCAGTCGCGTCGAAGGGGAACGGCGTGGTCGTCTCGCTCGTCGACGGGAGGGGCGAGCGCTCGATGTTCCCCGCGCGCGGCGTCGCCACAGAGCTCGGCCCGGACGAGCTCGACCCGGCCTGGCTCGCGTGCGACCACCTGCACGTCTCCGGCTACGCCCTGACCGCCGACCCGGTCGCGGAGGCTGCAGCACGCGCCGTCGAGCTCGCGCGCGACGCCGGCGGCCGGGTCAGCGTCGATCTGTCCTCGTGGAGCGCGATCCGCGACCGTGGCCCCGAGCGCTTTCGGGGGCTCGTCGCGTCGCTCCGTCCGGACGTCGTGTTCGCCAACGAGGAGGAGGAAGAGGCGTTCGGCGGACCGCTGCCCGAAGCGCTCTGGATCCGCAAGCGCGGGGCTTTCGGATGCTCGTTCGGCGGGGAGGAGCGGCCGGCGCTGCCGGTGCCGGAGGTCGTGGACACCACCGGGGCCGGCGACGCGCTCGCCGCCGGGTGGATCGTCGGCGGCCCCGAGCTCGCCCTCCAGGCTGCCGCCCGCTGCGTGCAACGGGCGGGTGCGATGCCCTGAGCTCCCGGCGGGGAAGGGCCGACAGATCGGTGTTACAGAGCCGACACGAACCCGGCACGAACACGTCGCGCTTCTCCGGCTAGCGTGACATCAGGGACACGGGAGTGCCCCTGGGGGAGGTTGGGGGCAGGTTGGGGGCAGGTGGGGGGTGATCGCACGGCGGCCGGCAGCGGCACCGTGAGTACGCTCCGCCGCGTGGCCGAGCTGATGCGAGTCGCCGAGGAGGTCCGCGCAGCGCTCGACGACGGGCGCGCGGTCGTCGCGCTCGAGACGACGCTCGTGGCGCACGGCTTTCCGGCTCCCGCCGGCATCGAGGTCGGGCTCGCGAGCGAGGCCGCGGTCCGTGCCGCAGGGGCGGTGCCCGCTACGGTCGGCGTGCTCGACGGCCGGGTCGTGATCGGGCTGACGGCGGCGGAGCTGGAGCGCTTCACGCCCCACGCGCGGAAGCTGGGGCCGCGCGATCTCGCGCCCTGTGCGGTGCAGGGCGCGGTCGGCGCGACGACCGTCGGCGGCACGCTCGCCGCGGCAGCCGCGGCCGGCGTCCGGTTCATGGGCACAGGCGGTCTCGGCGGCGTCCACCGCGGCTTTCCGGCACCCCCGGACGTGTCGGCCGACCTCGGCGTCTGCGCCCGCGTCCCCGCGCTGATCGCCTCGTCGGGCGTCAAGTCGCTCCTCGACGTCCCGGCCACGGTGGAGGTGCTCGAGACGCTCGGCGTCCCCGTGCTCGGCTATCGGGTGGACACGCTGCCGCTCTTCTACGCCGCCGACGGCGGGCCGCCCGTCTCCGCGAGGGTCGACAGCGCCCAGGAGGCGGCGGAGGTCGCAGACGCGCACTGGCGCCTCAGCGGCAACGGGATCCTCGTCGGGCGCGCGCCGGACGAAAGCCTCGACGTCGGGGACCTGACCGAGGAGATCCTCGCCGAGGCGCAGGCGCGGGGTATCGTCGGCCAGGACGTGACCCCCTTCGTGCTCGCCGCCCTCCACGACCGCTCGGACGGCGAGACCCGCCGGGTGAACCGCGACCTGATCGTCGCCAACGCCGGTCTCGCGGCGGAGATCGCGGTCGCGCACGCGAGCCTCTGACGATGGCGCTCTACGACCACGTCCGCGGGTTGCCGCTCCGCGTCGACGGCTACGAGCTGGAGCCGCACGAGCTCGTCGCCCGCCCCGACTTCAACCGGAAGACGACCGTCGTCCGGCTCTCGGGCGGCGGCGAGGAGGGCCTCGGCGAGGACGTGACCTACGACGGCCCGCTCCAGGAGGCGCAGCAGGCGCGTGGGCCGGTGCTCTCGCTCGAGGGCGAGTGGACGATCGAGAGCTTCTCGCGCCACCTCGACACGCAACCGCTCTTCCCGGAGCCGCCGGAGCGGCACGACTATCTCGACTACCGGCGCTGGGCATTCGAGAGCGCCGCCCTCGACCTTGCGTTGCGCCAGGCAGGAAGGTCGCTCGGCGAGGTCGTCGGACGCGACGCCCGGCCGGTGACGTTCGTCGCGTCTGGCCCGCTCGGAGACCCTCCGGCCACAAGTCGGCTGCGCGCGTTCCTCGCCCTCTACCCCACGCTCCGGTTCAAGCTCGACGCCCGTCCGGACTGGACCGACGAGATCTTCGCCGAGCTGCGGGAGCTCGGCTGCGTCGACTCGATCGACCTCAAAGGCCAGTACACCGGCACGGTCGTAGACAACCCGCCAGACGTGGCTCTCTACCGCCGGGTGATCGAGGCCTTTCCCGAGGCGTGGATCGAGGATCCGGCGCTGACACCCGACACACTGCCCCTCCTCGACCCCGTCGCAGACCGGGTCACATGGGACGCGCCGATCCATTCGATCGCCGACATCGAGGCGCTTCGCTGGCCACCGCGCACCGTGAACGTGAAGCCGTCCCGCTTCGGCTCGCTCGAGCGACTCTTCGCCGCGTACGACCACTGCGAGGCGAACGGCATCGACGCCTACGGCGGCGGGCAGTGGGAGCTGTCGATCGGACGCAGCCACATCCAGCTCCTCGCGGCGCTGTTCCATCCGGGCACGCCGAACGACGTCGCCCCCGGCGGCTACAACGCCGCGGAGCCGCCGGCCGGCCTGCCGACGAGCCCGTTGGCGGTCGTCCCGCGCGAGACCGGCTTCCTCGCGACGTCGCGGCCGAGCTAGGCTCGGCGCCCCTCGACCTCGAGGTGGGGAAGCCACCCGAGCCAGCGAGGCAGGTACCACGTGCGCTCGCCGAGCAAGGCGAGGACCGCGGGCAGCAGGACGAGTCGCACGAGGGTTGCGTCGATCAGCAGCGAGACGGCGACGCCGAAGCCCAGCTGTTGGAACTCGACCTGGTCGCCGGTCGCGAAGCCGACGAACACGGCGATGATGATCAGCGCGGCGCCGGTGATGATCCGGGCCGTCGCCGCGACCGAATGCGCGACGGCCTCGGTCGTCCCGTCGCCCTGCGCCACCTGCTCGCGGATCCGGCTGAGCAGGAACACCGTGTAGTCCATGCTGAGCCCGAACAAGACAGCGAACAGGAAAAGGGGCAGCCACGCCGCGATCACGTCGACCTCGGTGAAACCGAGCAGGTCGCGACCCACGCCCTTCAGGAACACGAGCACGATCAGCCCGTAGGCCGCGCCGACCGACAGCAGGTTCAGGCCGATCGCCACCGCCGCGAGGACGAGCGAGCGGAACGCCACGGTGAGCAGGACGAAGCTGAGACCGAGCACGAAGACGAACACGATCGGGAGCCACCGGTCGGTCAGCGCGCGGTAGTCGAGCACCTCCGCCGTCTCGCCGGTGACGTACACGGTGGCGTCGAGGCCGCCGAAGGCGGCCGGCACGACCGTCGAGCGGAGGTGCTGGACAGCCCTCAGCGCGCGCTCGTCACGGCTGTCGCCCGCGACGAGCGCCTCGACGTTCGCCGCCCGGCCGTCCGGGCTCGTCGAGACCTCCGGGGCGAGGAACGCGCCGTCCGCCTGGACCCGCCGGGCGAGCTCGCCGATCGCCTGTCGGAGCGGCGCAGAGCGGACGTCGCCCCCGACGACGACCTGCACCGAGTCGGGCGTGCCGACGCCGAACTCCTGCTCGAGCAGCGTGAACCCCTGCTTGGCGTGGAAGCGGTCGGGCAGCTCGCGGACGCCCGTCAGCCCCGTCTGGATCGACAGGAGCGGCGCCGCCGCGAGCAGCAGGGCGCCGACGGAGACGACGGCGGCGCGGCCCGGCGAGCGTGTCACCCCGCGGACGACGCGCGACCAGATCCGCCCTTCGGTGCCCGCGCTCTCCTCCGCGCGACGCCCGAGCCAGGGGACCCGCAGCGCGTTGACGCGGTCGCCCAGCAGCGCGAGCACCGCGGGCAGCAGGGTCAGCGCGGCGAGCACCGTGACGATCCCCACGAGCACGGCCCCGGTCGCGAGGCTCCGGAGGATCGTGTCCGGCACGAGGACCATCCCCACCATCGCGAGGACGAATGCGGAACCGCTGAACAGCACGGCCCGGCACGTCGTCGACCCGACGGTCGCGATCGCGTCGAGACGCTCGCTGCCGAGACGCCGCTCCTCGCGGAAGCGGGAGACGACGAACAGCGAGTAGTCGATCCCGAGGGCGAGGCCCATCCCCGAGATCATGTTGACGACGTAGATCGAGAGGTCGTACGCCTGGCCGACGAGCGCCGTCAGACCGAGCGCGATCACGATCGAGACGAGCGCGACGAGCACCGGGAGGAGCCCAGCCACGACCGCGCCGAAAACGAGGAGCAGCACGATCAGCGCGACGGGCAGCCCGAACTCCAGCTCTCCCTTCTCGAGGTCCTCCTGCGAGAGCGTCGTGAAGTCGCGGTCGGCAGTGAACTCGCCCGTGATCGCGGTCTCGAAGCCGCCGCCCGCCCCTGCGTCGACCGCGTCGATCACCCGCGGGATCCCCTCGTCGCCGTCGCCGGTGAGCCCGACGAGGAGGATCGTCGCACGCCGGTCCGGCGCGACGAGCCGCCGCTCTCCCGTCGAGTAGAAGGTGCGGACGGGCTGGACGACGCCCGTGCCCTCGATCGCGCGCACGAGAGACTCGACCTTTGCCCGAAACGCGCGGTCGCCGACCCGGTGCAGCGGCGAGCGGACCACGACCAGCTCGTTGACGTAGTCGTTGCCGGCCGGGAAGTGCTCGGCGAGGAAGTCGTAACCTCGATACGACTCGGGGTCGTTCGTCATCTCGGCGTCGGTCGTGAGGACGTCCCCGAGCGACGCGCCGATCGCCCCGAGGGCGAGGACGATCGTCGCTCCCCAGAGGGCGAGCGTGCGCCAGGGGTGTCGGCTGGAGGCCCGGGCGAGCCGTCCGGTGACGTCGTTCACCGCGGCCGGCGCAGCTGCGCCTCTACGACTCGAGGGCGCCGAGCAGCTCGTCGACGGGGACGAGCGTCAGCGTCTGGAACTTCACGCTCCCGCGCGCGCCGAGCTTGACCGACAGGTTCGCCATCGTCAGCTCGTCGGGCGCCTCGACCACGTTGACGAAGTCGTATTCGCCGAGCGCTGCCCACTGGTGGAGCACCTTCGCCCCGAGCTCCTCGACATCGCGGTTCACCTCGCGGAGCCGGCCGGGGTTCGAGTTCAGCGTCTGCGTGCCCTTCTCGGTGAGCGACGAGAGCATCAGGTAGGTCGGCACGGGCACTCCTCTCTGTCGGGGGTCTCCCGAGCCTACTGCCCGGTGACACCCAATCGCAGACGGCGCCGCTCTTCCCGAGTCAGCCCGACCCGAGCGGCGAGATCGACGTACACGATCGCCGCCCCGAGGAAGAGGAGCGGCGAGAGGACGAGGTCGGCGAGGAAGAGGGCGACGCGCACGGTCGCGTCCGCCTGGCTCGAGAGGAGGAGCCCGAGCGTCCACCGTGTGAGCTCGAAGAGGATCGCGAGCGTCGCGAACGAGCCCGCTGCGTGGATGTAGTCGGCACGACCCAGCTCGATCGTCCGGCGCAACGCGGCAGCCGGGCTCAGCCGCTCCGCCATCACGACCGGAACGGCGTGCCCGGCGAGCCCGAGCCAGAGGATGGAGACGATCGCGAACCACGGGAAGAACACCGCGGCCGGCAGGAACGTGAGCACGCCGAGCCCGATCGCCCAGAGCCACACGCGGACAGGCGGCGTCTCGCCCTGGCGGAGCGCGCAGGCGCCGCTGTAGGCGAGGCTGAACAGCGGCGAGGCGGCGACGAGCGCCGCGCCCCGCTCGACCTGCGAGAGGTCGGCGAGCGGCTGGTCGACGAGCGCGACCGGGACGCCGAGGAGCAGCGCCCGCCAGAAGTTCCGCTGGTACAGCTCGATCGCCTGCGCCACCACCTGACCCACCGTCCGCGACACGGGCGGAAGCGGCGGTGGCAGCGGACGGCGCTCACGCGGGCGGGCGGCAGGCACGCGCGAACCGTAGCTCCGCGATCGCTCAGCCGCGGCCTCCCGTCGCGCTCTCCAGCGCGGCAAGGAGTACCGGCAGCGCGGCGCCGAGCGACTCCAGCGCTCGCGGGACGTGCCAACGTCCACGGTCTTCCTCGCCCAGCTCGTTCGAGATCGCGCGCACCTCGACGGCGGGGACGCCTGCGAGCACGGCCGCTCGGAGGACGCCGAATCCCTCCATCGCTTGGACGAGCTGCCCTTGTGACACCGTGTTGCATGCGCCTCCGACCGTCGCCGAGGTGGAGATCGGCAGCAGAGGCGCGCCCGGGAGCGCCGTGCGGGCCGCCTCGACGAGCCGTGCGTCGGGAGCGACGCGATCGACGACCGGCCACTCGGCGACGAGGTCGTCGTAACGCGACTCCGAGCCGACGACCACGACGCCCGGGGGGATCGCGATCGCCCCTGCGAGGCCGACGTGGAGGACTGCGCCGAACCCGGGGCCCGTCGCGAGTGCCCGCGCCGTGGCGACCGCCGCCTCGACGGGGCCGACCCCGCATTCGAGCCCGTCGCGGCCGCAGAGCTCGAGCTGCGTGGCCGCGACCAGGAGGACGCCGGGCATCGGGCGATCGTAGAGCGTCACCGAGGGACGCGGACCGGGGCGCGACCACGTCACGCCCCGATCACGGGCGCCTATGCGTGGCTGGTCAGCCTCAGCTGACCGCGGATCTCCCCCGCCTTGTTCTTGTTGGTGTGGACGTTCACGTAGCCGCGACCGTCCTCCAGCATCTCGGCCTGGTCGTGAGTGAGGGCGCCGCGTCCGGTCGCGCCGGTCTTGCACGGCCCGCACAGCGGCAGCACGACGGGCCCGGCCACCCCGGGCCGGCCGATGTGGATGTGCGCTGCCAGCGCCGCGCCGCTGAGCCCCTTGTAGCTCAGCTTCCAGCTCACGGTCGCCTTCTTGCCGTTGTCCTTCACGGTCGCCGAGAACGCGCCGGCGGCCTTGGCCGGCGCCTTCGGCTTCGGCACCTCGCCCTTCGGCGCGAGCGTCGCGCGATACGTGTACGTGGATGTCTCGGCGCCGCCCGTCGTCTTGGTCGTCGTCTCGGTCGACGTCTGCTGGGCGGAGGTGGTGGTCCCGCGGCCGTAGTCGTCGCCGCCACCGCCGGCAAATGCAACAGCCGCCCCCGCGAGCATCGCCGCGAACGACATGCCGAGAACGAGAGTCCGTCTCATCGAGCCTCCTCGGTCAGGGGCGCGGATGCCGCCCCACCGGTGATACGGCCCGGCAGCCCGTTCGGTTCTACTGCTCGGCCCCGACGGCCTCCGCCTCCGCACGCTCGTCGTGCGCCTCGTCCGCCGTGAAGCGGATCTCGCCGAGCTCCGCGTACGCGCGCAGCGTGCCGCCCTCGGAGAACTCCCCCTCGAGGAGCGCGAGCGCCAGCGGGTTCTCGAGCAGGCGCTGGATGGCGCGCTTGAGGGGCCGCGCGCCATAGGCCGGGTCCCAGCCCGCCTCGGTGATCAGCTCGCGCGCGCCGTCGGTCAGCTCGAGCCGCAGGCCGCGCTCCTCGAGCCGCTCGTCGAGGCGCCTGAGCTGCAGCTCGACGATCTCGCCGAGCTGCTCGCGCGTGAGCGCGTCGAACACGACGAGCTCGTCGATCCGGTTGAGGAACTCGGGCCGGAAGCGTTCTGCCATCTCCTCCTGCGAGCGGATGTTCGAGGTCATGATCACGACCGTGTTGCGGAAGTCGACGGTGCGCCCGTGCCCGTCCGTCAGCCGGCCGTCGTCCAGGAGCTGCAGCAAGACGTCGAAGACCTCCATATGGGCCTTCTCGATCTCGTCGAGCAGGATCACGCAGTAGGGGCGGCGCCTGACCGCCTCGGTCAGCTGGCCGCCCTCCTCGTAGCCGACGTAGCCGGGCGGCGCGCCCACGAGCCGCGAGACGGTGTGCCGCTCCTGGTACTCCGACATGTCGAGCCGCACGATCGCCCGCTCGTCGTCGAACATGAACTCGGCCAGCGCACGCGCCAGCTCGGTCTTACCGACGCCGGTGGGCCCGAGGAAGACGAAGCTGCCGATCGGGCGGTTGGGGTCCTGGAGGCCGGAGCGGGCGCGGCGCAGCGCGTTCGAGACCGCCTCGATCGCTGCGTCCTGGCCGACGACGCGCTCGTGGAGGCGCTCCTCCATGTGGACGAGCTTCTCGACCTCGCCCTCGAGGAGCCGGTCGGTGGGGATTCCCGTCCACTGCGCGACGACCGCCGCGATGTCGTCCTCGTCGACCTCTTCCTTGACCATCGGCGCCTCGGGCTGCGCCCGTTCCGCGAGCTCCTCCTCGAGCTGCGGCAGGAGCCCGTAGCGGATCTCCGCGACACGCGCGAGGTTCCCCTGGCGCTCCTCGCGCTCCGCCTCCATGCGCAGCGCGTCGATCTGCCTGGTGATCTCCTTGACGCGGTCGAGCATGTCCTTCTCGCCCGCCCAGCGGGCACCGAGCTCGTCCCGCCGCGCCTTTGCCTCCGCGAGCTCCTTCTCGACGGGCTCGCGGGTCGCCGGCGTCTCCTTCGCCATCGCCGCGAGCTCGATCTCGAGCTGCGTCACGCGCCGCTCGGCCTCGTCGAGCTCGACGGGCGACGAGTCGATCTCCATCCGCAGGCGAGAGGCGGCCTCGTCGACCAGGTCGATCGCCTTGTCCGGCAGGAACCGGTCGGAGATGTACCGGTCGGAGAGCACCCCCGCGGAGACGAGCGCCGCGTCGCGGATGCGCACGCCGTGGTGCGCCTCGTAGCGCTCCTTCAGCCCGCGCAGGATCGCGATCGTGTCGCCGACCGACGGCTCGCCCACGAAGACGGGCTGGAAGCGCCGCTCCAGCGCCGGGTCCTTCTCGATGTGCCCGCGGTACTCGTCGAGCGTCGTGGCGCCGACCGCGCGTAGCTCGCCGCGCGCGAGCATCGGCTTCAACAGGTTCCCCGCCGAGACAGCGCCCTCGGCGGCGCCCGCCCCCACGATCGTGTGCAGCTCGTCGATGAAGAGGATGATCTCGCCCTCGCTCGCGGTGATCTCCTGGAGGACCGCCTTGAGGCGTTCCTCGAACTCGCCGCGGTACTTCGCGCCCGCGACGAGCGAGCCGACGTCGAGCGCCCACACGCGCTTTCCTTCCAGGCCCGAGGGAACGTCGCCCGCGACGATCCGCTGCGCGAGCCCCTCCGCGATCGCGGTCTTCCCGACCCCCGGCTCGCCGATCAGGACCGGGTTGTTCTTCGTGCGCCGCGACAGGACCTGGATCGTGCGGCGGATCTCCTCGTCGCGGCCGATCACCGGGTCGAGCTTCCCTGCCTCCGCGAGCGCGGTGAGGTCGCGGCCGTACTTCTCGAGCGCCTGGTACGAGCCCTCCGGGTCCTGGGAGGTCACGCGCTGTCCGCCCCGCACGTCCTGGAGTGCCGCGAGGAGGGCGTCGCGCGGGACGAGCGCGAGCGCGAGCAGCAGATGCTCCACGGAGACGTACTCGTCCTGGAGCGCGTTCGCCTCTGCGAACGCGTCGTCGAGCACGCGCCGGAAAGCGGCGGACGCCTGCGGCTGCCCACTCCCCCCCGAGACCGCGGGCTGCTGGGCGAGACGCGCCTCCGCCTCCGCGCGCAGCGCAGCCGCGCTCGCGCCGGCGCGCTCGACGAGCGTCCGGGGCAGCTCCTGGTCGAGGAGCGCGAGGGCCAGGTGGTCGGGCGTCAGCTCGGGGTTGCCGGCGCGTCGCGCGAGCTCCTGGGCGCCCGCGACGGCCTCGCCGCTCTTGATCGTCAGCTTGTCGAAATCCATCGTCTCTGTCTCCTCTTGGCAAGCAACAGTCCGTTACTTGCCCGTCCTGCCTCGGCGTCTCACGTTCGGGTCGCGGGGTGTTGCGGCTGCTCGTACACGACGATCTCCCGCCGGTACTGCTTGTGCGTGAGGCGAATCTCGTCGCGCAGCTCGCGCTCGAGCTGCTCCATCCGCACGCGCATCCGCCTGAGCTCGTCCTCGAGGCGCAGCACGTGCGTGACGCCTGCGAGGTTGAGGCCGAGCTCCGTCGTGAGGCGCTGCACGAGCCGCAGACGCTCGACGTCGAGCTCGGAGTAGAGCCGCGTACCGCCGGGCGTGCGGGCCGGACGGACGAGGCCGCGCGCCTCGTACATCCGCAGCGTCTGGGGATGCAGGCCCGCGAGCTCGGCGGCGACGGAGATCATGTAGCGGGGACGGTCGGGCATCAGTGGTCCCCGGCCCTTCGCCAGGCCGCGCCCGTTGCGAACGCGAGTGCGAGCACGAGCACCGCGAGCATCCAGTCGGGCGCGTCCGCGTTCGCGAGCACCGCGAGGAGGCCGGCGGCCACCGCAAGCAGGGCGACGAGGAGCGCGGGCACGTTCGTCTTCCCGTTCACGAGAACAGCCGCTCCCTCGGGTCGTGGCGCGACGCGGCCTGGAATGCCTCGAGCGCCTCCTTCTCCGCCTTCGTCAGCTTCTTCGGCACGGTGAGGCGCAGGCGCGCGAGCAGGTCGCCCTTGCCCCCTCCGTTGAGCTTCGGCGCCCCGCGACCCTTGACGCGAAGCAGCTTGCCGTTCTCCGAGCCGGCGGGCACCTTCAGCGCCACCGGGCCCCCGGGCGTCGGGATCTGCACGGTCGCGCCGAGCGCGGCTTCCGGATACGTGACCGGCACCTCGAGCACGAGGTCGGCTCCACGGCGCTCGTAGAGCGGCGACGGCGTCACCTCGACCCGGACGAAGAGGTCGCCGTTCGGGCCGCCGTTCAGGCCCGGCTCGCCCTTCCCCTTGAGCCGGATGCGGGTCCCGTTCTTCGCGCCGGCCGGGACCTTCACCTGGTAGCGGCGCGTGACCCGCTCCCGGCCGCTCCCTCGGCAGGCCTTGCACGGCTTGTCGACCACCACGCCGTTGCCTCGGCAGCGCGGGCACGGGTGCGAGAGCGCGAAGAGGCCCTGGCTGTCCGAGATCACGCCCGAGCCGCCGCAGTCGGGGCACGTGCGCGGCGCGGTGCCGGGCTCGGCCCCGCTCCCGCCGCAGACGTGGCACGCCGTCTGGATCTCGACTGGCACGCGGATCTGGACGCCCTCGAGGGCGTCCTCGAACGAGATCTGCACGCGCGACTCGAGATCGGCGCCACGCTCGGGGCGGGGGCGGGCGGCGCGCCCGCCCCCGCGACCGAAGAACGAGCCGAAGCTGCCGAGCAGGTCGGAGAGGTCGCCGAGGTCGACGTTCTCGTAGCGCACCCCGCCCGGGCCGAAGCCCTGGCCTCCGGGCCCGGCCTCGCCGAAGCGGTCGTACGCCTCGCGCTTCTCCGCGTCGGAGAGGATGTCGTAGGCGGCCTGGACGTCCTTGAAGCGCTCCTCGGCGGCCGCGTCGTCCGGGTTCCGGTCAGGATGCAGCTCGCGGGCGAGCTTCCTGTACGCCTTCTTGATCTCGTCGTCCGAGGCGGTCTTGGAGACGCCGAGGACGTCGTAGGGATTGCGCGGCGCCAACTCAGCCCTCCGCCACGATCACGCGCGCGGGACGCAGCACGACGTCGCCGAGCCGGTAGCCGCGCTGGATCACCTGCAGGACATGGCCGGGCTCCACGCCCTCCGCGGGCTGCGCCGCAAGCGCCTCGTGGACGTGCGGATCGAAGGGGCCGTCGGTCGGGATCTCCTCGACGCCCTCGGCGGCGAGCACGCCGGCGAGCGCGTCCTTCGTCATGCGGACGCCCTCGAGCACCTTCGCCTCCTCGTGGTGCTCGGCCGCGTCGAGCGCGCGCACGAGGTCGTCGAGCACCGGCAGGAGCTTCACGACGACCCGCTCGCCGGCACGCGCGTAGAGCTGTGCCTGCTCGCGCGCGACCCGCTTGCGGTAGTTGTCGAAGTCCGCCGCGACGCGGCGCAGGTTGTCGAGCACCTCCTCGCGCTCGCGCTCGGCGTCCTGCAGGCGCGCGAGGAGCTCCTCGGCGGAGGCGGGGCCGCGTTCGCCGTCCGCGAGAGCGCCGGAGACGCTCTCCGCGGCGGCGGACGGGTCGTCCAGCGGCGGCGAGCGCAGCTCGCCGCCGCCGTCGCCGTGAGGGACGTCACTCACGAGCGCGCCGCCTCCTCCTCGTCGATCACCTCGTAGTCGGCGTCCTCGACGACCTCGTCGGTCTCGCCACCGTCACCCGCCGGCTGGCCCGACGCGCCGGACGACGCCTGCTGGCCCGCCTGCGCGTACACGGCCTGTGCGAGCGGCTGGGCCGCCTGCTCGAGCGCCTGCGACTTCGAGCGGATCTCGCCGAGGTCGTTCGTCTCGAGCGCCTGCCGGAGCTCCATGATCCGGCCCTCGATCGTGCCCGCGTCGCCCGAGTCGAGCTTGTCGCGGTGCTCGCCGAGCGCCTTCTCCGTCTGGTACGCGAGCTGCTCCGCGACGTTCTTCGCGTCCGCGAGCTCGCGCAGCCGGTGCGCCTCCTCCGCGTGCGACTCGGCCTCGCGGATCATCCGCGAGACCTCGTCCTCGGAGAGCCCGGAGCCGCCCTCGATCCGGATCTGCTGCTCGTTCCCGGTGCCGAGGTCCTTCGCGTTGACGTGGATGATCCCGTTCGCGTCGATGTCGAACGAGACCTCGATCTGCGGCATGCCGCGGGGTGCCGGGGCGATCCCCACGAGCTGGAACTTGCCGAGCGTCTTGTTGAACGTCGCCATCTCCGACTCGCCCTGGAGAACGTGGATCTCGACCGACGGCTGGTTGTCCTCCGCGGTCGAGAACGTCTCCGCCTTGCGGGTCGGGATGGTCGTGTTCCGCTCGATCAGCTTCGTCATCACGCCGCCCTTGGTCTCGATGCCGAGCGAGAGCGGGGTGACGTCCAGCAGGAGCACGTCCTTGACGTCGCCCTTGAGCACGCCCGCCTGGATCGCCGCACCGACCGCGACGACCTCGTCCGGGTTGACGCCCTTGTGCGGCTCCTTGCCGATCAGCTCCTTCACCTTCTCCTGCACCGCCGGCATGCGCGTCATGCCGCCGACGAGGACGACATGGTCGATCTTCGAGGCGTCGAGGCCCGCGTCGGCAAGCGCCTGCTTCGTCGGGCCGACCGTCCGCTCGAGCAGGTCGTGCGTCAGCTCCTGGAGCTTCGCGCGCGTGAGCTGGAGGTCGAGGTGCTTCGGGCCCTCGGGCGTCGCCGTGATGAACGGCAGGTTGATCTGCGTCGTCATCGTCGAGGACAGCTCGATCTTGGCCTTCTCCGCCGCCTCGTAGAGCCGCTGGAGGGCCATCTTGTCCTGCGACAGGTCGATCCCCTGGTCCTTCTTGAACTCGGACGCCATCCAGTCGACGATCGCCTTGTCGAAGTTGTCGCCGCCGAGGTGGTTGTCCCCGTTCGTCGACTTCACCTCGAAGACCCCGTCGCCGAGCTCGAGCACCGAGACGTCGAACGTCCCGCCGCCGAGGTCGAACACGAGGATCGTCTGGTCGGCGCCTTCCTTGTCGAGGCCGTACGCCAGCGCCGCCGCGGTCGGCTCGTTCACGATCCGCAGCACGTTGAGGCCGGCGATCTTGCCGGCGTCCTTCGTCGCCTCGCGCTGCGCGTTGTTGAAGTACGCCGGGACGGTGATCACCGCGTCGGTGACGGGCTCGCCGAGGAACGCCTCGGCGTCCGCGCGCAGCTTCTGGAGGATCATCGCGCTGATCTCGGGCGGTGCGTACTGCTTGCCCTCGACGGAGACGCGCGCATCGCCGTTGTCGCCCTTCGCGACCTCGTAGGGGACGATCGTCATCTCCTCCGAGACCTCGTCCCACTTGCGCCCCATGAAGCGCTTGATCGAGAAGATCGTGTTCTCCGGGTTGGTCACCTGCTGCCGTCGCGCGGGGGCGCCGACGAGCCGCTGGCCGTCCTTCGCGAACGCGACGACGGACGGCGTCGTGCGGCCGCCCTCGGCGTTCGGGATGACGGTCGGCTCGCCGCCCTCGAGGACGGCCATGCACGAGTTCGTCGTCCCGAGATCGATGCCGATGGTCTTTGCCATGATGGTCGTGGTGCTCCTTTCACTTGAGCATGTTCGCGCCGAAAATCTGAGTCGAAGGATATCAGATTAGGCAGGGCGAGGCCGCGGACGCCGCTCTGTACGCGCACCTCCCTCAGGCCTGCAGCATCGCGCGGGCGACGGCCGCGGTGCGCGTGTGCACCCCGAGCTTCTCGTAGGCGTTCTCGAGGTGCACTGCATCTTCTCGTTGCCGAGATGAGCCCGCCGACTGGTCTCGCCGCGGCAAGATCCCGCCTCAGCGAGCGACCGCGATCAGGGCGCCACCCGCGACGACGAGCGCAGCGCCCAGCACCACCCTCGCCCCGATCCGCTCGGAGTGGCGGAGCAGCAGTGCCGAGAAGAGCACACCGAAGAGCGACTCGGTCGCGACGATCGGGGCGACGACCGACACGGTGCCGCGGTAGAACGCCTCGAAGAGCGCGATGTAGGAGAACCCGACGAACGCGCCCGGGAGCAGCCAGCGGGCGACCACGGAGCGCGGCCAGGCGATTCGGTTGCGCCGCGCGGCCACGAACAGCCCCGTCACGACGAGGCTGGATGCCAGCATGACGGCGCCCGCCGTCATCGACGGGACATCGGTGTCGAGGGACAGGTGGCGCACGAGGTTGTCGCGCAGTGCGAACAGCGCGGCGCCGACCAGCGCGAGCACGATCCCGATGCTGCGCACGTGACGCGGCCGCTCCGGCTCGAGCGCCAGCGCGATCCCGCCTCCGACGATCAGCGAGGCGCCGACCAGGACCGCGGCCCCGGGGCGCTCGCCGAATCCGAGCACGGCGATCGTCACCGCAAAGAGCGGCGCCATGCCGAACGCCACCGAGGCCCTGGACGACCCCGCCTCCCGGATCGCCGTGGTGATGAACAGATTCGAGAGCCCGGGCGCGATCGCGCCCGCGAGCACGAACGGCGCGAGGCCCTCGGCCGTGCCCCCTCCCTGGACCACGGCCGCGACGCAGAGCACCGCGAACGTCGCGACCTGCATGAAGAGCGCGCCGACCGCCGCGGGGACGAGCGGCGGCACGAGGGCGAACCGCACGGCAACGGGCATCGCCCCGAACAGCGCCGCCGACGTCAACGCGAGCGCGACGGCGTCCACTACGCGCGCGCGGGGACGAGGCGGCGGAGCACCGATGCCGCGGCGGGCTCCGAGAGCACGATCCCGGCCAGCATCACCGCGCAGCCGGCCCAGCCCGCCCAGCCGAGCCTCTCGGAGAGAAGGAGCACGCCGAACAGGGCCGCGAACGGCGCCTCGAGCGTGAAGACCAGCGCGGTACGGGCGGCGGTCTCGCGCGACTGCACCCACGTGGCGACGAGGTAGCCGAGCGCCCCCGCGAAGACCCCGGTGACGACCAGCGCGTACCAGGTCTGCGCGTCGTCCGGCGCCTCGAGCCGGCCCGCAGCGACCGCGATCACGCCGAACGCGGCGCACGACACGCCCATCTGGAGGAACGTCAGCGCGCGGGCGTCGTAGCGCGGCGCGAACCGCTCCATCGCGGTGATCTGGAACGACTGCGCGACGGCGTTCGCGAGCACGAGCAGGTTGCCCGCGACCGACCCCTGCGGCATCCCGCTGATCAGCGCGAGCCCGACGAGCGACAGCGCAACGCCGAGCCACGCGGGCGCGGGCACGGGCGTCCGGAAGAGCGCCAGCGCGAGCAGGGGCGTGAACACGACGTACAGCCCCGTGATGAAGCCGGTGCTCGAGACGGTCGTCAGCTCGAGGCCGGCGGTCTGGAAGCCGTACGCGGCGGCGAGGAACCCGCCAGCGAGCACCCCTGCGAGCCAGCCCGAGCGCGGGAGCGAGCGAAGCGGCGTCCAGGCGAACGGCGCGAGCGCGACGCCCGAGATCGCGAACCGCACGGCGAGGAACGCGAACAGCGGATAGGCGCCGACCGCCTTCTGCACGGGGACGAACGTGTAGCCCCAGATCGCGGTGACCGCGACCAGCGCGAGGATCGGGGCTCCGGCGCGCGGCACCGGGCAACGCTATCCCGCTGCCCGTGAGGCGGCGTCAGCGGGTGGCGGTGTGGCGGAGCCGCGCCGAGCGGGCGAGAACGACCCGGTCGACGACCGGGTGCACGCCCGCCGTGCTGTCCGGGTCGCCGACCATGCGGACGAACGTGAACGGATGTCCGCGACGACCTCGACATCCGGACGGGTGCGTGCCACGGAGCGAGCGAACGGCGCGAGGTCACCGACCTCGGGGTCGTACTGGAGCGCCACGACCATCAGGCCGAGCCGGCGACCCGCTGCCCGGATGTTCTTTGCGAACCCGGCGTACGCGTCCTCGCCCGGTGGCGAGAGCACGGCGACGCGGCGCGCGCCGAGCTGCTTTGCCAGCTCGGCGCCGATCGCCGGCTTCCGAGCAGCCCTCCGCTCGCGCAGTCGACGACCGGCGACGGGTTCGACTGGGTCGACGCCGGCATCGGTTCGGCGACGACGCTCGGGCTCGTCCTCCTCCTCGCCGGCGCCTCGATGATGCGCCTGCGACAGGACGCGCGTGCGGCGTGAGCAGCCGGTACGGGCTCGCCGAGCTTCGGCGGGCCCGTACCCTTCGAGTGTGGCTCCAACCGACACCCTCGGCCGGCCCGTCCGCGACCTTCGCATCTCGGTCACCGACCGCTGCAACTTCCGCTGCACGTACTGCATGCCGAAGACGGTCTTCGGCCAGGGGTACCGCTTCATGGACCGCAAGGAGCTCCTCACGTTCGAGGAGCTCGAACGCGTCGCCCGCGCATTCGCCGCGCTCGGCGTCGAGAAGATCCGCCTGACCGGCGGCGAGCCGCTCCTCCGCAGGGAGCTCGAGCGCCTCGTCGAGCGGCTCGACGCGATCGACGGGCTCGACCTTGCCCTCACGACGAACGCCTCGCTGCTCGCGCGAAAGGCGGAGGCGCTCCGCGCGGCCGGGCTCGATCGCGTCAACGTAAGCCTCGACTCCCTGGACGACGCGACCTTCCGTGCGATGAACGACGTCGACTTCCCGGTCGCGCGGGTGCTCGAGGGGATCGACGCGGCGGCCGCCGCCGGCCTTTCCGTGAAGGTGAACGCCGTGGTCAAGCGGGGGGTCAACGACGACGGGGTCGTCGAGATGGCTCGACATTTCCGCGGTACCGGGCACAGCCTGCGCTTCATCGAGTACATGGATGTCGGCGCGACGAACGGCTGGCGGCTCGACGACGTGGTCCCCGCCGCGGAGATCGTCGAGCGGATCGACGAGGCGTTCCCGCTCGAGCCGATCGACGCGTCATACCGCGGGGAGGTCGCGCAGCGCTACCGTTATCGGGACGGCGCGGGAGAGCTCGGCGTGATCGCCTCGGTCACCCAGCCGTTCTGCGGCGACTGCACGCGCGCCCGGATCTCCGCAGAGGGGAAGCTCTACACGTGCCTCTTCGCCGTGCGCGGCACGGACCTGCGGGCGCTTCTCCGCGGCGGCGCCTCGGACGACGAGCTGCTCGACGCGATCGCAGGAGTCTGGGCCCGCCGCACGGACCGCTACTCCGAGATCCGCACCGAGCGGACGACCGAGCTCCCTCGAATCGAGATGTCCTACATCGGCGGATAACCCCGGCCTCGCCGGGCGCTCCGACCGCATGCCGTACCCACGCGCCGTCGCAGGCGTCCGCGGCCGGAGGCCGGCTTGGCCGGCCGGGAGGCCAGGCGCGATCAGCCGGAAACCGCGCGGAAGGAGGGGGTCCGTGGGGGAACCATGGGTTCCCCCACGCCCCTAGGCCCAGTCGAGCGGCTCGTAGCCGCTCGCGACCGGCGCGGAGATGATCAGCACGCGGGCGACCTCCGCCGAGTCGTTGCGGACCGTGCGGCGCAGCGCCGGGTCGAGGCGCGCATACGAGCCACGGCGCAGTGGATGGTCGATTCCCTCGACGACCATGACGGCGTCGCCGTCGAGCACGAGGAACACCTCCTCGTGGTCGCGACCGCTCTCGTCGTGCTCGGGGATCGACTCGCCGGGGGGCAGCTCGACCGCGTTGATCCCGAAAGAGCCGATCGCGAGCGACCGCCGCACGAGCACCCACTTCCCGTACGCGCGTTCGAGATCCTCGTCATGCCTGATCGTCACACCGTCCATCCCCGCCTCCAGGTCGCTCGACCGAGGGATCGTGCCATGCCGGTTCTTCCCTGGACAGTCATGCCGCGTCGATAGACTCGGGCCCGTGACAGGTTACGCGGAGGCAGGCCGGCTGCCGCGTGGCTGGACGCACCTGCTGCTCCAGGTCGCGGTGTGGTTCGGTTTCTACGGCGCCTACCAGGCGGCGCGGGGCATGGCAGATCGCGGCGTCGGCGAGGCGTTCTGGAACGGAACGCTCGTGATCGAGACGGAGAACCGCCTCCAGATGTTCATCGAGCCCGCGGTCCAGAACTTCGTCGAGCAGTCGGGCGTGCTCGTCGCAGCGACGACGTACACGTACTGGCTGTCCCAGTTCGCCGTGGTCGGGATCTCGCTGCTGTGGGTCTACTTCCGGCACCACGACCGGTTCGCCGATCTCCGCAACTGGCTGATCGGCGCCAACCTGCTCGGGCTCGTCGGCTACGTGCTGATGCCGACGGCTCCGCCGCGGATGTACCCGGAGTGGGGCTTCAGCGACACGCTCTCGGAGCTCGGCTCGGTCAACCAGCAGAGCGACGTGATCTCGTTCGTGGCGAACCCCTACGCGGCGATGCCGAGCTTGCACGCGATGGACGCGCTGATCGTCGGTCTCGTGATGGCGTCCGTCTGCCGCTCGCGCGTCGCGCGCGCGCTCTGGCTCGTCTGGCCCGTCTGGGTCTGCTTCGCGGTGATGGGGACGGGCAACCACTTCTGGCTCGACTGCGTTGCGGGCTTCGCGCTCGCGCTCGTGACGGGCCTCATCCTCTTCCGCCGACGCCTGCGGAGCTTCGTCCCCGGGCTGTGAGCCGGCAAGAGCCCGGCGGGCCGCGGGTCAACCAGCTCGACAGGGTCAAACAGGAGTACACGCAGGCGGCTCGGGAGATCCTGCGCCGCTCGATGCGCGGCGTCGCGAAGACGAAGCTGACCCCCGACATGCTGACGCTCGTCGGCGTCGCGCTCTGCCTCGCCGGCGCAGTGCTCGTCGGCTTCGAGACCCGCAACGAGTACCTCTTCTTCTGGCTCGGTGGCGTGCTGTTCGTGGTGGGCTCGATCGCGGACATCCTCGACGGCGCGCTCGCCCGCGCCGCCAGCAAGGGCACGGTGTTCGGCGCCTTCCTCGACTCGACCTTCGACCGCCTGGGCGAGGCGGCGATCCTCGCGGCGATCGGGCTCTCGTTCATGCACGACTCCAACGAGATCGCGCTGATGGCCGCGTTCGCCGCGGTGATCGGCTCGTTCCTCGTCTCGTACACCCGCGCGCGAGCGGAGGCGCTCGGCCTCCGAGGCGACGTGGGCTTCGGCTCGCGCGTCGAGCGCGTCGTGCTGATCGCGGTCGGCCTGTTCCTCGCGCCCTGGGGGTGGCTCCAGTGGCCGATCTACCTGCTGGCCGCGCTCGCGTGGGTCACGGTCGCGCAGAGGATCCTGTTCGTGCGGCGCCAGCTCCGCGAGCTCGCCGAGCCGACCGCGTAGCGCCGCCCGGCGCTTGTAGGAAACGCCCCCGGGTGCTATGACCGGCTGAGGCCGCACGGGGAGCGAACGTCGAACGGGAGAGGGGATGCGACGCCCGGCAGCATGCTTCGGAGCCACGATCGTCGCCTGGGCGTGCGCCACGGCGCTCGTGCCCGGTTCTGCGCTCGGCTCCGAGCTGATCGGGCGCAACGCGACGGACGTTCGCTTGCAGGTCGACGCCGGCGGCCGCGCGCTCGTCACCTTCCGCTCCGAAGGCAGCCCGCACTCCGTCGTCGCGTGGGGCGCGGTCGACGCACGGGAGCCGAGCCGCAGCCGGCCGCAGGTTGCGTTCTCACTCGGGCTCGGCGGAGGAATCGGGGCCAACGTCTGCAAGCCCTACAGCGGCCCGCCGCTCGCGTGGCGTGTCGCCGCGTGCACCGCCCCCGACGGGACGCACTGGGCGGTGCAGGCCTGGCAGCGGGCGCTGCCGAACTACGGCGCGAGCGCGTCGGGCGACCGCGCCGCCTGGGAGCTCCGGCTCTCGCACTGGTCGGGCCCCCTGCCGGTGCTCGAGATCTCGACCGACTGGTCGTACAGGCGGTTCCATCATCTCTTCGGCCGACTGACGTACCGCGGCAAGCCGGTCTTCGGCTACCGCAGCTCCCGATACGGGGTGCCGCTCGACTCGTACGGGCGGAACATCTTCGTCGACGCGGACGGCTCGGACTTCGGCGCGGGCTGGAAGCGGGTGAACAGCTTCCTCGCTCACAATCCGGGCGGCACGTTCTGCTACGGCTTCTACCCGCACGGGGGCGGCACGGGCCAGGGAACGCGCTACCGGGCGACCGTGATCGGACCGGGCGTGGCCCCCGACGTCATGTGGCAAGGCCCGGCGCCCGGCGCGTTCGATGCGGCACGGGAGTCCGAGGCGAACGCCGCCCAGAAGGCGCTGCTCGCGGGCGACCGCCTCTGCAAGATCAACTGACGCACGTCCGGCGCGCTCGAACGCTATAGTGCTAGCACTTTGACTGCTAGCACTTCCGAGAGAAAGGGCGTTCTCGTCCGAGCCCCTGCGGCGCTGAAGGCCGCCCTCGTGCGCGAGACGGCGAGGCGCGGGGCAAGCCTGAACGACGTCGCGGTCGGCATGCTCGCGGACGCATTCGACGTCGCGTACAGGCCGACCGGCCGCCGCAGCGCGCTTCCAGGCGCGAGCCCCGTCGTCCTCCTCCGCATGCCGGAAGAGCTCAAGCGAGCGGTCCAGGCCGAGGCCTTCCGCTCCTCGACGAACACGAACGACGTGATCGTCCGCACGCTCGCGGACGGCCTCGGGATCCCGCACGACTCACGAAGCAGACGGTCGGTGCCCTTCGGGGGCGGCCGCGGAAAGGACGACCTCATGCCGCAGCAGAACGGCTCCCAGAACGGCTCCGCGCGCGCGAAGGACAAGGTGCGCGTCGCGGTCATCGGCGTCGGCAACTGCGCCAACTCCCTCCTCCAGGGCGTCGAGTACTACAAAGCCGCGAAGCCGGACGAGTTCGTCCCCGGGCTGATGCACGTCGACCTCGGCGGCTACCACATCTCGGATATCGAGTTCACCGCAGGGTTCGACGTCGTCAAGGGCAAGGTCGGCGTCGACCTCGCCGACGCGATCTGGGCGTCCCCGAACGACACGATCAAGTTCGCGGACGTCCCGAAGACGGGCGTCACCGTGTCGCGCGGCATGACCCACGACGGGATCGGGAAGTACCTCTCCCAGGTCGTCGAGAAGGCGCCGGGCGAGACGGCCGACATCGTGAAGATCCTCCGCGAGACCGGCACCGACGTCGTCGTCAACTACCTCCCGGTCGGCTCCGAGGCAGCGGCGAAATGGTATGCGGAGCAGATCCTCGAGGCCGGCTGCGCGATGGTGAACTGCATGCCCGTCTTCATCGCGCGCGAGGCGTACTGGCAGAAGCGCTTCGAGGAGGCCGGCGTCCCGATCATCGGCGACGACATCAAGTCGCAGGTCGGCGCGACGATCGCGCACCGCGTGCTGACGACGCTCTTCCGCGAGCGCGGCGTC
>DATBET010000012.1:0-6768 GCA_036558885.1 Gaiella sp. | reverse complement strand
GACGAGGAACAGCAGGCTGAGCTGCGCGGTGAACGTCTTGGACGCGGCCACGGCCATCTCGATCCCGCAGCGCGTGTACAGCACCGAGTCGACCTCGCGCGTGATCTGCGAGCCCATCATGTTCGTGATCGCGACGGTGTGCGCGCCCATCTCGCGGGCGAGCTTCATCGCCTCGATCGTGTCGCGCGTCTCGCCCGACTGGGAGATGCCGATCACGAGCGTGTCGCGGTCCAGCACCGGGTTGCGGTAGATCCACTCGGACGCGATGTCGTGCTCGACGGGCACCCGCGCCCACTCCTCGATCGCGTAGCGGGCGGCGACGCCGGCGTGGTAGGCGGTGCCCGCGGCGAGGATCACGATGCGGCGCAGGTGGCGGAGCTCGTCGTCGTCCATGCCGAGCCCCTCGAGCACGAGCCGCCCGTGGCGCAGCCGGTCGCCGATCGTCTCCGCGACCGCGTCGGGCTGCTCGTGGATCTCCTTGAGCATGAACGTCTCGTAGCCGGCCTTCACGGCGCCCTCGTCGTCCCAGTCGAGCTCGACCACGTCGTGCTCGACCGGCGCGCCGTCCGCGGCCCGGAGGAACCTCGCGCCCTGGGGCGTGACGACGGAGACCTCGCCGTCGTCCGGGAACTGGACGACCCGCGTCTCCCGGAGGAAGGCCGCCGCGTTCGAGGCGAGGTACGTCTCGCCGTCGGCGAGCCCCACGACCATCGGGCACTGGAGCCGCGCGCCGACGAGGAGGCCCGGATGGTCTCGGTGGATCGCGACGAAGGCGAAGTGGCCCTCGAGCTCGCCGTACGCGAGGCGCACGGCCTCGACGAGATCCCCGTCGTAGTGCTCCTCGACGAGGTGCGTGACCGTCTCGGCGTCGGTCTCCGACGAGAAGACGTGCCCGGCCTCGCCGAGACGTTCGCGCAGCTCGCGGTAGTTCTCGACGATGCCGTTGAGCACGATTGCGAGCTTCTCGGGCTCCTCGGCGGCCAGCGGGTGGGCGTTCGCCTCGGTCACGCCGCCGTGCGTCGCCCAGCGCGTGTGCCCGAGACCGGTCGTCGCGGGCGACGAGAACGCCTCCGCGCGCTCGCGGAGGTTCGCGAGATTGCCGACCGCGCGCGTATAGCGCAGGCCGCGGTTCTCGAGCAGTGCGATCCCCGCCGAGTCGTAGCCGCGGTACTCCAGCCGCTGGAGGCCGTGGAGGAGCAGCGGCTGGCATTCACGGGGCCCGACGTATCCGATGATCCCGCACATCGTGGCCTCCTCTCCTCACGCCTCCGCTCGCCGGCGAGTTGTGTCTCGTCCAGGCGTTTTGCAGGGAATTCAGGCCTTCTCGGCTTCCCGCCGAACGAGATCGGCGATGCTACCACAGAGCACTTCCGCCTCCACGACGTCCTCCAGCTCGGCGAGCACGCGGACGAGCGGCTCGGTGCCGGAAGGCCGGACGAGCACCCGTCCGCGCCCCTCGAGGGTCTCGTTCAGCCGCGCGACCTCGCGCGAGACCGCATCCGGCACCGCGGGGTGGTCGAGGCGGACATTGGCGGTGGCCTGCGCGAAGCGCGGCATCACCGCTGCGGCCTCCGCGAGCGGACGCCCGTCGAGCGCGCGGCACAGCGTGAGCGCAGCCGCAAGCCCGTCGCCCGTCACGTGCCCGTCGAGCACGATCAGGTGGCCCGACTGCTCGCCGCCCAGCATCCCGCCTTCGTTGCGAAGGGCTTCCAGCACGTACCGGTCGCCGACATCCGTCGTGACCACCCGGATGCCGTGCTCGTCCATCAGCCGATGGAAGCCGAGGTTGGTCATCGTCGTGACGACGACGAGCTCCGGCTCGAGGGCGAGCGCGCAGATCGCGAGGATCTGGTCTCCGTCGACCGGCTCCCCCGCCGCGTCGACGGCGAGCATGCGGTCGCCGTCGCCGTCGAAGGCCACGCCGAGCTCGTAGGAGCCCGCCTGGACGGTCGAGCGGAGCAGCGAGAGATCCGTCGCGCCGCAGCCGACGTTGATGTTCGTGCCGTCCGGATCGCTCGCGATCGGCGTCACCTCCGCGCCGAGGCGCTCGAACACCCCGGGGGCGATCGCGGAGTAGGCGCCGTTCGCGCAGTCGACGGCGATCCGGAGCCCGGTCAAGTCGGAGCCGAAGTGCTCGACGACATGGTCGACGTACCCTGCGGCGGCGTCCTCGACGCGCTCGACCGCACCGCCGCCCGGGCCGGGCGTGTCCATCAGGGCCTCGATCTCGAGCTCTTCCGCGTCGCTGAGCTTGTGGCCCTCGCGGTCGAAGACCTTGACGCCGTTGTACTCGGGCGGGTTGTGCGACGCGGAGACGACGAGCGCGAGGTCCTGGGCGAGCAGCGCCGCTGCGGGCGTCGGCATCACGCCGGCGAGCACGGCGGTGCCGCCCGCCTCGACGACGCCGCGCGCGAGTGCCTCCTCGAGCATCGGGCCCGTGCCGCGCGTGTCCCGCCCGACGAGAACGCGGCCGCGACCGGACCACAGCGTGACGGCTCGGCCGAGGCGCTCGACGAGCTCCGGCGTCAGCGTCTCGCCGACGACGCCGCGGACGCCGTCGGTGCCGAACCAGCGGCGCTTTCCTGCTGCGCCGGCAATCGCGAGACGTGCGGCTTCGAATCCGGCCATTGACGCGACCTCCACAGACGTAGCCTGGGTCCTACCCGCGTTTCCCGCAAGGGAAGCGCTAGCGCTTGCTGAACTGCGGCGCCTTGCGCGCCTTGTGCAGGCCGGCCTTCTTGCGCTCGACCTTGCGGGCGTCCCGCGTGAGGAAGCCCTGCCGCTTGAGGGGCACGCGGAGCTCCGGATCGGCCTCGACGAGCGCCCGCGCGATCCCGTGCCGGACGGCGCCCGCCTGCCCGCTGACGCCGCCGCCGTGCACGCGCACGCGCAGGTCGTAGCGTCCCTCCGCGTCGGCCACCTTGAGCGGCGCGAGCGCGAGAGTCCGCTGCGAGGCCCGCGGGAAGTACTCCTCGATGGTGCGCCCGTTGACCCACGTGCTCCCGTCCCCGGGGCGAAGGATCACGCGCGCGACCGACGTCTTGCGCTTCCCGGTGCCGCGGTACGTCGCGAGCTCGCTCACCTAGAGCACCAGGTCCTTGGGGGCCTGCGCCGCGTGCGGGTGCTCGGGGCCGGCGTAGACCTTCAGCTTCCGCAGCTGCGCGGCCGCGAGCCTGTTCTTCGGGAGCATCCCCTTCACCGCCTTGCGGATCACCTCGGTCGGCCGGCGCTCGAGCTGCTCGCGCAGCGTGCGCTCCTTCAGGCCGCCCGGGTAGCCCGAATGGCGACGCACCATCTTGTCGTCGAGCTTCTTGCCCGTGACGTGGATCTTCTCGGCGTTCACCACGATCACGAAGTCGCCGGTGTCCACGTGCGGCGTGTACACGGGCTTCCCCTTGCCGCGGAGCGTGTCCGCGATCGCGGTCGCGAGACGGCCCAGGGTCTTGCCCTCGGCGTCCACGAGGTACCAGTCGCGCTGGATCTCGCCCGGCTTGGCGGTATAGGTGGTCATCGCTCGGAAAGACGGCGATCGGGGGACCGCCGGCGGCGGAGTGTAGCAGCGCGCGCGGGGCCTCGTCCCGCGCAGGCTCAGGGGTCGGGGAGCTCGTCACGGGACTCGAAGACGAGCGCGGTGACGATCGGCCGGGACTCGGGCGCGGGCTGGTCCTGAGTCGAATACGGGCGGTTCAGGAGGTGCCGGCGGTGCACGAGCGTCGTCGAGCCGCCGCCGTCGAGGTTGATCGCGCTCACGGCACCCAGATCGACCAGCACGTCGGCCAGCTCCGGCAGCGAGAGCCCTCCGTCGACCCGTGAGCGGCGCCCGTCGCACGCGACCGCCAAGAAGAAGCCCGGCGCGACGCCCAGCGCCGCACGCGGATGACGCCCCTCGGTGATGTCCGAGTCGAACTGCCCCGCTCCCGCCGCGAAGCCTTCCACGTCCTCCTCGGCAGCGAACACCGCGGTACCGTCCCGGACGAGGAGCGGCCCGGCCTGCAGCAGATCCCCTCGCGGTGCGGCGGGCGCATTCCGCCGGGCGCAGAGCCGGACGTCGTCTCCGTCGGCGACGACGCAAGCGCGGGCCGCCGCGAAGCGCGGATCGATCGGCTCGTGGGGAACCTGCGCGCCCGCGAGCCACAGATCGCCGAGCGGGCGGTACGGATCGCGCATGAAGAAGCCGCCGATCACGGCCTCGTCGACCGCGTGCGCGACGCACCAGACGTCGAGCCGCTCGGTCGTGGGGAAGTGGACGACGCGGAGGCGGGCCGCGGGTCGCGGGTGCCGCACGGCGTAGATCGTCGTCGCGTGACCGTCGCCGAGCGTCTGCCTCCAGAGCAGGTACTCGCTCGCCTCCGGCACGGGCCGAGCCTATCCTCGCGACCTTCGGGGGCAGGGCTCAGCCGGCGTCGAGCGCGATCTCGGCCGGCAGCTCCGTGCGCGTGTCCGCCGGCTCGAGCTCGTGGCGCGCCCGCGCGTCGAAGTACGTGTACACGGTGACGAGCGCGACGAACGGCAGCGCGATCGCGTACACGACCCCGGCGACGAGGTTCAGGAGGGCGAGCGAGGAGTTCGAGGCGAAGATCAGGAGGGCGCCGAGCAGCGGCCCCGCGGCGAGCGCGATCGCGGCGCTCACGCCGACGAGCGACCCGACGCGCAGCCAGCGGCCCCGGACGAGCTCGCCGCTGCGGCGGAGGGCGGCGAAGCCGGAGAGCCCTTCGAGCGCGACGACCGGCGCGAGCAGACACCAGCGCACCGCGAGCCAGATCGCGACGGGGAGCAAGAAGCCGGTCGTCGTCAGGGCGACCCAGATCACCGAGACGATCGCGACCGTCGCGAGCAGAGGCCTCAGGCGGGGAAGCGCGAGCCGGTACGCGTCGGAGGGGCGCACGTCGCGACCCTTGTCGAGCTCGACGAGCGTGCTCGCGATCGCCGCCTGCACGACGCCGAACGCCAGGAGCGTGAGCACCAGGCCGACGACGACGCTGAGGTAGGCGACGAGGCCGGCGAGATCGCCGGTCACGCTGCCGAAGGCGTCGGTCAGCTGCAGGAGCAGCCACTGGATCACGGTGATCGCGAGCACGACCGGCAGGAGGAGGATCCCGAGCCCCACCACGAGGCGCACGTCGCGGACGTACATCCGCGCGGAGGCGGAGAGGATCTGGCCCCACGCGCGCCGCCGCGCGATGCGGAACGGGGCGACGGGCGTCCACGTCGCCCTGACGATTGCGAACACGAGGATCGCGAGCAGACCGCCGAGCACGAGCAGCGTCGCACCGGGGTTCCGCAGGAGCCTGTTCAGCGCGGCCGAGCCGCGCTCGACGCCCGTGCAGAACAGGTCCGTCGCACCGGTGCCGAGCAGCCCGCCGGTGGGCACGGCGTAACTGCGGTCACGCCAGCCGTCGGCCCATTCCATCGGCGCCGTCCACTGGGTCTTCAGGTTCGGCCCGGTCGGCCCGTTGAAGAACGCCGACTGGAGCTCGCCCCAGCGACCCTCGTAGGTGATCCACGGGTACGCCTCGGCCGCCGCCGCGGGGTCGCTCGGTATCGTCCGTACGTCGGGCCTGAGCTCGACGTGCGGCCCGCGCGTGTCGTCGCAGCCGACGCCCGCATCCGCGGAGCTGCCGACGTAGAGCGCCTCCGTGAACTTGTTCGCGTGCGAGCCGGCGGCGGGGAAGACGACCGGGTGCGTGCCGACGAGCTGGAGCTTCTCGTCGCCCCAGTCGGCCCGCTCGGCCCCCTCGTGCGAGCTGTAGCCGACCTCGCTCGGCTCTGCGGCGCGCAGCGCCTCCGACGCGTCGGCCGCGTCGAAGACGAGCTGGATCATCTCCCAGTCGCCCTCGTGCGTGTTGTTGAAGTCGTTGAATGCGTAGAAGAACCAGTACTGGAGCGCGAGCTTGCCGGGGACGGCGGGATCGAACGCGACGTGCGCGTAGACGGTCGGCGCGGAGCCCTGCTCGATCCGCCGCGACCAGCGCTCGTAGTCGCAGCCCGGGTCGAGCGCGCTCCCCGGGAAGTCGAGGTGGTACTCGTAGAGGCCGGCGAGATCCTGCGCGGACGGGCCGATCTTCACGAGGTCGGTCCGGTTCCAGGGGCCGCGGAGCGCGACCGTGTCGTCGCCGAAGAGCTGATCGACGTCCATCGGCTTGTACGGCTCGCCGGGGCCGCACTCCTCCGCCTGCTCGACGAGCCGGACGACCGGGGCGTAGCGCGCCGCGAGGTCGGCCTCCGCGTCCGCACGGGCGGAGCCGACCGCGACCAGCGCGCAGGCGGCCGCGATGACCACTGCGACCGCCGGCCGGGCCCCGGGGGCGAGAGGGGAGCGCACCGCGGGAGCGTACGGCGGCGCACGGACGCCCTCGCATGCTTGGATCGCAGCCGATGGAGCGGGTTCGCAGGCGGGTGGTCGTGCACGGACGCGTCCAGGGCGTCTGGTTCCGCGAAAGCGCGCGCCGGCAGGCCGAGCGCCACGGCCTCTCGGGCTGGGTACGCAACCGCGAGGACGGCGCCGTCGAGGCCGAGCTCGAAGGGCCCACCGCGGACGTCGAGCTCGTCGCGCGCTGGTTCGCGCATGGCCCGCCGGACGCGCGCGTCGACCGCCTCGAGGCCGACGAGCTCCCGCTCGGCAGCGAACGCGGCTTCTCGGTGGTCTAGTATCGAACGACGAACCGGGGAGCTCGGGCGACCGGGCTGAGAGGGCGGCTACCGCGCCGCCGACCCGCAGAACCTGATCTGGGTAATGCCAGCGGAGGAACGGACGTGTTGGATCCCGAT
>DATBET010000011.1:0-11074 GCA_036558885.1 Gaiella sp. | reverse complement strand
CTCGTCGTCACACGGCGGGAGGGGCGGGAGAAGCTCCACTTCCTCAACCCGGTCCCGATCCGACTGATCCACGACCGCTGGATCGACAAGTACACGGAGCACCGCGTGGCGGCGCTCGCAAGCCTCAAGACGGAACTGGAGGAGACGGCATGACGACCATGACCGCGCAGGCGACGCAGGTCTACCAGCTGTTCATCAAGGCGACCCCGGAGGCGATCTGGGACGCGATCACGAAGCCGGAGTTCACGATCCGCTACTACCACGGCGCGCGGATCGAGAACACGCCCGAGCGCCACATCGGGCGCGGACCGAACGGCGAGGTCTGGGGTGAATCGCCGACGCTCGAGTTCGACCCGCCGCGGCGGCTCGTGCACGGCTGGCAGTCACGCTACAGCCCGGACCTCGCCGACGAGCCCGAGAGCCGGGTGACCTGGGAGATCGAGCCGCAGGACGGCGGGTACTGCCTCCTCACGGTGACGCACGACCAGCTCGAGGGCTCGCCGAAGACCGCCGAGAGCGTCTCGGGCACCGGCTGGATGATGGTGCTGAGCGGGCTCAAGACGCTGCTCGAGACCGGAGACGTCCTCGATCCGGATCGGGCGTGAGGAACGGCCATGACCACCATGACCGCGCAGGCGACGCAGGTCTACCAGCTGTTCGTCAAGGCCGGCCCGGAGGCGATCTGGGACGCGATCACGAAGTCGGAGTTCACGACGCGCTACTTCTTTGCCTCACGGATCGAGATCACACCGGAGCGCCGACAGTCCTTCGGGCGGGACGGAGCGGTGTGGGGCGATACGGCGGTGCTCGAGTACGACCCGCCCCGCCGGCTGGTCCACGGTTGGCAAGGGCTCTACGACCCCGAGCTCGCGGACGAGCCCGAGAGCCGGGTGACGTGGGAGATCGAGCCGCAGGAGGGCGGGTACTGCCTCCTCACGGTGACCCACGACCAGCTCGAAGGCGCACCCAGGACCGCAGAGAGCGTGGCGGGAGGCTGGATGCTCGTGCTGAGCGGGCTGAAGACACTGGTCGAGACCGGCAGTCCACTCGCCCCGGTCCGGGGGTGAGGCTCCGCGGGGACCCTGCGCTCGCAGGGTCCCCGCCCGCTACACGGCCATCACCGCGAACGCCGTGTCGACTTCGTCCTGTCGGCCCGGCACCCAGAGAGACACCCGGAACGTGCCCGGGCCGACGAGGCCGACAGTGGTCTCGGCGGTGCCGGAGCTGACCATCGCGACCTGGCTCGTGCTGCCCGGGAAGCGCACCTCGTAGACGCCCGCCGCGACCCGCCGGGCCTCGGGCGCGCCGCCGGCGCAGTTGAACCGCACGCCGACCGCCGGCTTCGCGCTCGTGAACTGGTCGCCGAGGTTGGCGATCCCCTTCGCGGGGTCTCCGTTCACGGCGATGAAGCCGCGGACGGCGCCCGGCGCGCAGCGCGCCTGCGGCCTGACCGCGTCGCGGACGGCGATCGCGGAGCCGCCGAGCGCGAAGAACAGCGCGAGCGCGGCGAGGACGGCGGACGGGGTGACGCGCATCGGTGACCTCCGTGGGACGACGAGTGCGCGGATCGTCGTCGGAGCGCCGGATGGAGCCGGGCTACCGTCGCAGCCTGATCGCGTTCAGGTCCTCCGACGCGATCTCGTCGGCGCGGCGGATCAGATCCTCGACGTCGTCATGCTCCGCATGGAGGTAGCGGCCCGCGAGCGCGTCGGCCCGTCCTGAGGCGAGCACGCGGACGAGCCGTGGCGCGAGCTCCGGCGGGGTCCAGGGCGCGTCGTCGGGGAACGAAGGGGCCGTCATCTCCGTGCGCACGAGGCCCGGGCTGATCAGGAAGACCCGCACCCCGAGGCCCCAGACCTGTGCCGCGAGCAGCTCGCTGAACCGGCCGAGGGCCGCCTTGCTCGCTCCGTAGGCGGTGCCGAGGGCGATCGTGCCCGCCTGGACGGGCAAGTAGGAGCCGCCACTGCCGAGGTTGACGATCCGGCCCGCGCCGCGCTCGACCATCCCGGGGAGCACTGTTCGGCAGGCCAGCATCGCGCCGAGGACGTTTACCTCGAAGACGTGCCACCAGTCGTCGACGTCCTGCTCCCAGAGCGGGCCGTGGCTCGACTCGATCCCAGCGTTGTTCACCAGCAGGTCGACCGGGCCGAGCTCCACCTCGACGCGGCGCACCCACTCCTCGACGTCCTCGCGGCGCGACACGTCACCCTCGAGCGCCAGGCCGCCGATCTCCGCCGCGACCTGCTCGATCCGGCCGGGGGTCCGCCCCGAGACCGCGACGCGCATTCCGCCGTCGGCGAGCTCACGCGCGATGCCCGCGCCGATTCCACGGCCGCCACCCGTGACGAGCGCGACGCCCGACAGCCTGTCGCCCATCCCCGGAGAGGATACGCGGCTCGCCCGGCTACATCCGGAAGACGCCGAACGCCGTCTCGGGCACGGGCGCGTTCGCCGCAGCGGACAACCCCAGCGCGAGCACGCGCCGCGTGTCGCGCGGGTCGATGATCCCGTCGTCCCACAGGCGCGCGGTCGAGTAGTACGGCGATCCCTCCCGCTCGTATGTCGCGCGGATCTCGTCCGCGTCCGCGTCGCCGACCGTCGTCAGCACGGTGGCCGCCTGGTCGCCGCCCATCACGCTGATCCTCGCGTTCGGCCACATCCAGAGCTGCCGCGGCCCGTACGCACGGCCACACATCGCGTAGTTCCCCGCGCCGAACGAGCCGCCCGTGACGACCGTGAACTTTGGCACGTCGGCGCAGGCGACCGCCATCACGAGCTTCGCGCCGTCGCGGGCGATCCCACCCTCCTCGTACTCGCGCCCCACCATGAAGCCCGTGATGTTCTGGAGGAAGACGAGCGGGACCCGTCGCTTGCAGGCGAGCTCGACGAAGTGCGCGCCCTTCTGCGACGACTCGGCGAAGAGGATGCCGCGGTTCGCGAGGATCCCGACCGGATGCCCTTCGATGTGCGCGAAACCACAGACGAGCGTGTCGCCGTAGAGGGCCTTGAACTCGTGGAAGCGGCTCCCGTCCACGATGCGCGCGATCAGCTCCAGCGGGTCGAGCTCGTGGCGGAAGTCCTCGGGCACGAGGCCGTAGAGGTCGGCGGGGTCGACGACCGGCTGCTCGGGCTCGGCCAGCCCCCACGGCGTGGGCGGCGGGTCGCCGAGGTGCGCGACGACCTGACGCGCGAGCGCGAGAGCGTGCTCGTCGGAGGTCGCGTAGTGGTCGGCGACGCCGGAGCGACGGGTGTGGACGTCGGCGCCGCCGAGCTCCTCCGCCGTCACCTCCTCGCCGGTGGCCGCCTTCACGAGCGGCGGCCCGCCGATGAAGATCGTCCCCGTGCCGCGGACGATGATCGTCTCGTCCGACATCGCCGGGACGTACGCGCCGCCGGCCGTGCAGGAGCCCATCACGACCGCGATCTGCGGGATCCCCTTCGCGGACATCCGCGCCTGGTTGAAGAAGATCCGGCCGAAGTGGTCGCGGTCGGGAAACACCTCGGCCTGGAGCGGGAGGAACGCGCCGCCCGAGTCGACGAGGTAGACGCACGGCAGGTGGTTCTGCTCGGCGACCTCCTGCGCGCGGAGGTGCTTCTTCACCGTGAGCGGGAAGTACGTCCCGCCCTTCACTGTCGCGTCGTTCGCGACGACGACGCACTGGCGCCCCTCGACGACGCCGATCCCGGTGACGATCCCCGCCGACGGGGCCTGGCCGTCGTAGAGCTCCCACGCGGCGAGCGCGTTCAACTCGAGGAACGCGGAGCCCGGGTCGACGAGGCGGTCGATGCGCTCGCGGGCGGGCAGCTTGCCGCGCGAGCGGTGGCGCTCGACCGATGTCTCGCCGCCGCCGGCCGCCACCTGCGCCGTCCGCTCACGCAGCTCCTCGACGAGGCCCTGCAGAGCGGCCTCCCGCCGGGCGAACGTCTCGTCCCGCACGACGTTCGTCCCGAGGATCGTCATGCGGCCTCCAGCGTGACGAGGACGGTGCCCGACGAGACCCTATCGCCGACGCCGACGTCGATCGAGCGGACGCCCGCCTCGTAAGGCGCCGTCACCACCTGCTCCATCTTCATCGCCTCGAGCACGACGAGCGGCTGGTGCGAGGCGACCCGCTCGCCCCGGGCGACTCGCACCTCGATCACCGTGCCGGGCATCGGCGCGGTGACGCGGCCGTCGGCCGTGCCCCCCGCCGCGCCGGAGCGCGCAGCGGCCTCCACCTCGAGGGGTGGGAGGCGGGGCGCGGGGGGCAGGTTGAGACGCCAGGCGCCGCTCCAGCCCGAGGGGGCTTGCCGCGGCGGCCGCGAGAGCGGCGGAAAACGCTCGAGGAAGGCCGTGGAGAGCTCGCCGCGGCGGAACGCCGGGTGTGCGAGCAGCCACCGGAGAAAGGGAAGGTTCGTCGTGACGCCCTCGACGGCCGTCTCCTCGAGCGCGTCGGCCAGGTGGTCGAGCGCCTCGTCGCGATCGCGGCCGTGCGCGATCAGCTTCGCGATCAGCGGGTCATAGCGCGTGCCGACCTCGTTGCCCTCGGCGACGCCGGCGTCGACGCGCACGGACCCCGGCAACGAGAGGCGCGTGATTCGTCCGGCCTGCGGCAGGAAGGTGCGTGGGTCCTCGGCGTAGAGACGCGCCTCGACCGCGTGGCCCTCGATCCTCGGCTCCATCCCCGTGAGCGCCTCCCGGTCCGCGACGCGCAGCTGGAGCTCGACGAGGTCGAGGCCGGTGACGGACTCGGTCACGGGGTGCTCGACCTGAATCCTCGCGTTCAGCTCGAGGAAGAAGACATCGTCGCCGTCGACGAGGAACTCCGCCGTGCCCGCGCTCTCGTAGCGCAGCTCGGCCGCGAAGGCGACGGCGTACGACGCGACCCGCTCGCGCACCGAGGCCGGGAGGCCGGGCGCGGGGCACTCCTCGACGACCTTCTGGTGCCGCCGCTGGACGGAGCAGTCGCGCTCCCCGAGCGCGACGACGGTGCCGTGGCGGTCGCCGAGCACCTGCGCCTCTACGTGCCTCGGCGCCTCGAGGTAGCGCTCGCAGAACACCGTCCCGTCGCCGAAGGCTGCCTCGGCCTCCCGCGAGGCTGCCTCGACTGCGTCGTCGAGGTCCTCCGGGCACAGGACGACCCGCATCCCTCGTCCGCCGCCGCCCGCGGCCGCCTTGACGAGCAGGGGAAAGCCGAGCTCGGCGGGCTCGCCGGTCGGCAGGGTCGGCACACCCGCCGCCGCGGCGATGCGCTTCGACTCGAGCTTGTCGCCGCCGCGGCGGAGCGCGTCCGGCGGCGGCCCGACCCAGGTCAGGCCCGCCGCGAGGACCGCGTCCGCGAAGTCCGCGCTCTCCGCGAGGAAGCCGTAGCCGGGGTGGACGAGCGCCGCCCCGGCGCCTACGGCGGCCGCGACAAGCGCGTCCGCGTCGAGGTACGAGGCGACCTCGACGGTCGTGTCGGCGACGCGGGTGTGCAGCGAGCCCTCGTCGCCGGGCCCGGCGGCCGCGACCGACCCGATCCCCAGGCGCCGGCACGTCGCGAAGACGCGCACCGCGATCTCTCCGCGATTCGCGACGAAGAGCTTCCGGGCGGCGCTCACCGGGCGACCCTACCGCTCGACGAACAGCACGACGGCGAGCGTCCCCACGGAGAGGACCACGCCTGCCGCCGAGAGCACGAAGACCCACGTCGGCGAGAGCGGCACGTACCTGCCTTCCGTGAGCGCCTGCTCGACGGCGCGCGTGCGGAGCGCGCCGAGCGCGAAGATCGCGATCGCCGCGAGCGCGTAGCCGACGCCCAGCGCGACGTAGGGCCACTGCGTGCCCTCGACGAGCTGTGGGACGAGGCCGCCGACCGCCAGCGCCGCCGCGGACGCGGCGATACCGGTGCGCCACCAGGCGAGCCACGTCCGCTCGGCCGCGAGCCGCGTGCGGCGCGTGACGTCCACGACTTCGGGGTCGGTCACGGGTGGGGACGGGCGATGGTCACGCCTCGCCGTCCCAATAGTCCGCGACGTCGGCGAGCCGGAAGATCCGGCCCGGATCGGCCTCGTGGCCGCTCCACACGCCCACCTTGCCGCTGTCGGGGTACACGGCGGTGTCTGGGCTGACCTTCGTCGAGAGGATGAGCGCCTTGACCGGCTCGTCGGTGTCGTTCCGCACCTGATGTGCCCCGTCCGGGCCTTCCGGGAAGCACACGACGTCGCCGGGGCGGAGCTCGTGCTCCCCCTCGGGATCGCGGAGCGTCGGTCGTCCCGCGACGACGAGGAGCCACTCCTCGTTGCCGTACTCGTAGTGGTAGGGGAACGAGCGCTCGCCCGGCTGGATCTCGTAGAGGCTGGCGCCGAGCTTCACGCCGCCGATGCGCTGGCCCACTGCCGCCCGCCGCCACGAGAACCCGGGGTGGTCGCGGCTCTCGTCGAGCTCGCCGTCGAAGAGGTTGAACGCCTTCACGCGTCGGGCTCGTCGACCTGCCCCGGCGGCTTCGGCTTCTTCGTGGGGCTTTCGTCCTCGCCTGCGTCGAGCATTCGGCGCGGGTCGACCTCGCCGACCGCGTCCTTCACCTCGCGGACGCTCTTCCCGAGCTTGCGCGCCACGTCCGGCACGCCCTTCGTCCCGAACAGCAACGCGAGCACGGCGAGGAGGATCACGACCTCCCAGACGCCGAGCCCGAACGGCACGACGCGAATCCTACGGAAGCGCCCAGTCGAGCGGCTCGGCGCCGCCCGCCGCGAGCAGCTCGTTCGTCCGCGAGAAGTGCCGGCATCCGAAGAAGCCGTTCGCGGCGCTGTACGGCGAGGGGTGCGGCGCCGTCAGCACGTGATGGCACGTCGTGTCGACGATTGCGCCCTTCTGCTGCGCATACCGTCCCCAGAGGAGGAAGACGACGCCCTCGCGACGGTCGGAGAGCTCGCGGATCGCACGGTCGGTGAACTGCTCCCAGCCCTTGCCCGCGTGCGACGCCGGCTTGCCGGGGCCGACGGTCAGCACCGCGTTCAGGAGCAGCACGCCCCGCTCGGCCCACGGCGTGAGGTCGCCCGACGAGGGCTGCGCGAGCCCGAGGTCGCTCGCGAGCTCCTTGTGGATGTTCTGGAGCGAGGGCGGCGCCGGCACCCCGGGCGGGACCGAGAAGCAGAGCCCCATCGCCTGGCCGCGCCCGTGATACGGGTCCTGTCCGAGCACGACTACGCGGACGTCTTCGAAGGGCGTCAGCGCAAGCGCGTTGAAGACCCGGTCGGCCGGCGGGTAGAAGCCACGGCCCGCCGTGACCTCCTCGACGAGGAAGGCGCGGAGCTCGTGCATGGACGGCTGCTCGAGCTCGTCGCCGAGGACCTCGAGCCAGCTCTCGTGCATCCGCGGCTGCACCGCGGCAGCCTACGACGCCGCGCCCTCGAGCGCGCCGTGGTCACACGAAGGTGATCTCCTTGACGACCATCCGCTGGATCCGGCCCGTGTTGGAGACGGAGTCCTCGTGCGCGTCGCGGTTCTCCTTGCCGTAGACGGCGTTGAAGGCCGCTTCCGTCGGGAACCACTCCTCGGCGATCCCGTCCCACTCGCACTCCTCGTCCGGCTTCGCCACGAGATCGTCGTCGGTACGGACGTTGACGATGTAGCGCACGAGGTGCGGCACCTGCTCGTCGCGGATGTCCGGCGCGTGGGTCTCCGTCCACCACCGCTCGAACTCCGCGAGCGTGAGGTGGTCGGCCCGCTTCACGAACCACATGACCTTGATCACTGCGACTCCTTCCGGTCGGTGGTGGGCTCCTCGGCAGGCGTTGGCTTCCAGCGACGCAAGGTCGTCGTCTGCTCCCACGGCTGAGAGGAGGGGTAGGTGACGAGCTCGATCACTCCGCCCCACGGCGCCTGGACGTACAGCCACTGGTTCCCGTCGCCCGCCTCCGGGCCGTTGAGCGGCGAGGGCCCCTTCATCGCGGTCGCGCCGGCGGCGACCATGCGGTCCTTCACCGCGTCGATGTCGTCGACGTAGATCGCGAAGTGCTGGACGCCCAGGTCGGTCGGCGTCACGGCGGGCCGACGGTCCGGGTCCTCGTAGTCGAACAGCTCGACGCACGGCCCATCGCCGAGGCGCAGCATCAGCGCCCGCCGCCAGCGGGTTCCGGGGCGCGTCCCGAGCTGCGCCTGCTCGAGGCGGAGGTTGTCCTCGGTCGGGGGCTGCGACGGCGCCATCTCGTACAGCGGCTCCGCGCCGAGCGCCTCGGCGAAGAACCGTGCGGCCTCCTCGATGTCCGGCACCGTCAGACCGACGTGGTCGATCGCGCGAATCCCTGCGCTGCTCCGTTCGTTCATGTCAGCCAACCTCCATCTGCGACGAGTGTGTGCCCCGTGACGTACGACGCCTCGTCGGACGAGAGCCATGCGACCGCTGCCGCGATCTCCCGCGGCTCGGCGAGGCGGCCCAGCGGGATCCGCTCGTCGCTCAGCTTCGCGATCGCCTCCTCGCTGAGCAGGTCGCGAACGAGGTCCGTGCCGACCGTCCCCGGGGCCACCGCGTTGACGCGGACGCCCGTGCGCCCGGTCTCGCGCGCCGCCGACGTTGTCAGCATCCGCACCGCCGCCTTGGACAGGTCATAGACGGCCTGTGGCGTGCTCGACGCCGTGAAGCCGGACGTCGAGCTGATCGAGACGACGCTCCCGGTCCCACGCGGGACCATCAGCCGGAGCGCGGCCTGCATCGTGAAGAAGACCCCCTTGAGGTTCACGGCGAGCACGCGGTCGTAGTCCTCTTCGGCCGTGTCGAGCACGCCGCCGAGCTGGCCGAGGCCGGCGTTGCAGACGACCGTCGTGAGCGGCGCCTCGACGTCGACCTCGCCGAGCACGCGCTGGACCTGCGCGACGTCCGCGACGTCGAGCGCGACGGCGGCGACTCGCCGGCCGCGCTCCTCGAGGTCCGCGGCCGACCGTGTCGCCCGCTCGAGGTCGAGGTCGGCGATCGTCACGCGGTCGCCGCGTTCCGCAAGCGCCTCGACGATCGCGAGGCCGATGCCGCGCGCGCCGCCGGTGACGAGCGACGCCCGCTCGTGTGCCGTCTCGCTCATCCGAGGGGCGATCCGACGGGGACGATGTGGCCGGTGACCCCCGACGCCAGGCCGCTCGCGAGGAAGAGCACGGCGCGGGCGACGTCCTCCGGGGTCGCGAGGCGCCGGAGCGGCGCTCCGAGCGCGTCCGCCGCGAGGGACTCGTCGACGGCTCGCCCGCCCGCCCCCTCGCGTGCCCGCAGCCGTGCGAGGTACGCGTCGGTCGCGACGGAGCCGGGGCCGATCGCGTTGACGCGGATCCCGCGCGGGCCGAGCTCGAGCGCGAGCGAGCGGACGAGACCGAGCGCGGCATGCTTGCTGGCGACGTAGCTCGCGAGGTTCTCGTTCCCCCGCCAGGCGTTCTGCGAGGCGATCACGACGATCGCGCCGCCGTCGCCCATCGCTCGCTCGGCCTCCTGCACCGTGCGCATGACGCCGCGCGCGTTGACACGGAAGACCTCGTCCCACTGGTCGGGCTCGAGCGCGCGGATCCCCGTCCAGGGGGGGACGATGCCGGCGACCGCGACGAGCACGTCGATCGAGCCGCCGACCGTCCTGCGCGCCTCCGCGAACGCGGCCGACACCGAGGCGTCGTCGCGCAGGTCGACCGGCGTCTCGCTCCAGCCCTCGGGAGGGCCCGTCCGGCCGAGGGCCCCTGCGAGGTCGAGCACGACGCCGGGGGACGCACCCGCGGCGGCGAGCTCCTGCACGATCGCGGCGCCGATCCCGTTCGCGCCGCCGGTGACGACCGCGCTCCGGCCCGCGAGGAGCGGCCACGGGCCGTGGTCAGGCGCGCCCACGGTGGTCGTCCACGAAGGAGGGGCTTGGACGGCCGGCCCGCGGCAGCTGCGGCCGTTTTCCTCGGCCCGTGCCGGTCACTGCGCGAACCTAAAACATCGAACATCGAATGTCAACATTCGTCCGGTCAATCCGCTAGACTCCGACGCCGCATGGACGCAACCCCGCTCACGCTCGAGCCGATCAGCCCCGGATCCGTCGTCGATGTCGCGTATCGCCGGATCCGCACGCTGATCGAGGACGGCGAGCTCGGGCCCAGCACGCGCCTCCGGCAGGGCGACCTCGCGGTGGCGCTCGCCATCTCGCGGACGTCGGTGCGGGAGGCGCTCCACCGGCTCACCGCCGACGAGCTGGTGGAGTTCAAGGCCAACCGGGGCTTCTTCGTCGCGTCGTTCCGCCTCGACGCCGTGCTCGAGCGGCTCGAGCTGCGGCGGATCCTCGAGCCCGGGTTCGTCCGGCTCGCGACGGAACGCGCCTCGGACGAGGACATCCGCCGCCTCGAGGAGATCGTCGCCTCGCAGTTCGAGGCCTCGACGTCCCGTCTCGCGCACGACATGAGCCGCGAGTTTCACATCCAGCTGGCCCGCGCGACGAGGAACGAGCAATTCGTGCGGACGCTCGAGGGCCTCTGGTCGCTCGACGTCGGCCGGCAGCTCCTCGCGCGCCGCAGCGCGGCGCCCGGCTGGCAGGAGGAGGACGCGAACGAGCACCGGGCGATCCTCTCGGCCGTCGCCGCCCGCGACCCGCAGCACGCCGCGGAGCTCATGGACCGGCACATCGCGCTCACGCAGCAGCATTGGTCGAAGGAGGCGAGCGCCGAGGAAGACGGCACCGGGCCGGCGGAGCCCGGGGAGGGATGAAGGTCGAGGCGATACACCTGCGCGCGCCCGGAGCGGAGGACGTGCAGGAGGTCGACGCCGCGGAGGCGGTCGCGGGAAAGGGGCTCGAGGGAGACCGCTACTTCTTCGCGGACGGGGCGCGTCCGGGCCTCGCCCTCACGCTGGTCGAGGGCGACATCGTGCGCGAGGTGGGTCTCGGCCCGGGCGCCACGCGCCGCCAGCTGACGGTCACGGGGACGGGCCTCAACGACCTCGTCGGCAAGCGCTTCCGCGTGGGCGCCGTCGAGTGCTACGGCGTGATGCTGTGCGAGCCGTGCCTCCATCTGCAGGAGCTGACGCGCCCCGGGATCATCAAGGCGCTCGTGCACCGCGCGGGGCTGAACGCCGACATCCTCACGGACGGCTCGATCTCGGTCGGCGAC
>DATBET010000010.1:0-6785 GCA_036558885.1 Gaiella sp. | reverse complement strand
CCAGCGCTTCCAGCGGAAGAAGCCGAGCATGCCGCCGAGCGTGACCACGAGCGCCGCGAGGATGATCCAGAACGCGGTCTTCGTCGCCTCGCCGGGGTAGACGACGTTCATCCCGAAGATCCCGGTGAGCAGCGTCAGCGGGAGCATCGTCACGCTGATGATCGTCAGCAGCCGGAGCACGTCGTTCTGGCGGTGGGAGATGACGGACTCGTTCGTCGACTCGAGCGCCTCGACGACCTCCTTGTAGTTGTCGAGCTGGTCCCAGATCCGCTCGACCGCGTCGTTGATGTCGTCGAAATAGAGCTCGAGCTCCTCCGGCAGGAAGCGGGCGACGCGCCGCTCGAGCACGCGCAGTGTCGAGCGCTCCGGCTTGATCACCTTGCGGTACGAGATGATCTCCTGCTTGACGTTCGAGATGTCCCGCACGACGTCCTCGGCGGCCCCACCGAACATGTCGTCCTCGATCGTGTCGAGCTTGTGCCCGATCTTGTCGAGGATCGGGAAGCAGTAGTCGAAGAGGTCGTCGAGCACCTCGTACAGCAGCCGGCCGGAGCCCTTCGCGAAGAGCTGCTCGCGGTACGCCTCGTCGGCGTCGCAGCGCGCGAAGAGGCGCGTGACGGGCAGGAGCTCGCGCGTCGGGAGCGTGACGAGGTAGTCCTGGCCGATGAAGACGTCGAGCTCTGCCGCATTGAGGCGCTGGATCGTCTTGTCGTAGACCGGGAAGTGGAGGACGGCGAACAGATACCCGTCGTCCTCGTAGTCGTCGACCTTCGGCCGCTGACGCTTCGAGACGATGTCCTCGACGTCGAGGGGGTGCCAGCCGAAGCGCTCCGCGAGCGACTGGGCGGTGCTCAGGTCGGACGCGACCGCGTTGACCCAGGTGAGGCCTGCGGCGCTGAGCTCAGCGACCTGGGCGGTGCGCGCGACGTCGTCCGAGCCGGGGCGCGGGCGGGTGCTCCTGCGGATGCGGGGCAGGCTCGGCACGGGGACTGAAGGGGTCGTCGGTCGGGCGCATCGTCATTCGCGATTCTACCCCGCTTGCCTGCGGGTGCGACGCGGCGGGGGCACCGGAGCGCGAGACGGTGGCGTGCAGCGCATGTGTGCCAACTCTGTGCCAATCGGCCGGGCGCCCTTTCGCCCAGGCTGACAACACGCTATCAGGGACGAGGACACCGTCCACTCCCGATTGGAGCACACATGCCTCGAGCCCTTGCCCTTCTTCTCTTCTCCCTGCTGGCGGCCGGCGGAGCGCTCGTCGTCCCCTCCGCGCAGAGCGCGTCCCCGGACGTCGTCGTCAGCCAGGTGTACGCCGGCGGCGGCAACGCCGGTGCGCCGTTCGCGAACGACTACGTCGAGCTGTTCAACCGAGGCTCGTCGGCCGTCGACGTCGGCGCCTGGACGATCCAGTACGCCTCTGCCGCGGGAGCCACGTGGCAGGCGACGACGCTCACCGGCTCGATCGCCCCGGGCCGGCACTACCTCGTCCAGCTCGCGTCCGGTGCGGTCGGCGGCGCGCTGCCGACGCCCGACGCGACCGGCACGACGAACCTCGCGGTCTCCGGCGGCAAGGTCGCGGTCGTGCGGAGCGCATCCCTCCTCACGTGCGGCGCGACCGCCGGCAGCTGCGCGAGCGCCCCTGGCCTCGCCGACCTCGTCGGCTACGGCAGCGCGACGGACTACGAGGGCAGCGCGGCGGCCGAGGCCGTCGACAACACCACGTCCGCGACACGGGCCGGCGTGGGCTGCGTGGACACGGACGACAACGCGGCCGACTTCGCCGCGGCCGGGGCGGCGCCGCGCAACACGGCGAGCACGGCCGTCTCGTGCGGGACGGTGCCGCCGCCCGCGGGCGGGGTCTCGGCGGGAGCGACCGTGGACGTCGACGTCCAGGCCGTCCTCTCGATCGCGCTCGAGCGACCGAGCGTCAGCTTCGGCAACGCGACGACGGGCAGCACGCCCGCGCCCGTCTCGGAGAAGGTGACGGTGGCGAGCAACGGCACCGCCGGCTATTCGCTCACCGTGCGTCGCGCGGCGTTCACTCCAGCGGATCTGCCGCTCGGCATCGCGGGTACCGCTCCGACCGGCGGCCAGATCGGTGGGGCGCTCGCAGGTGGCGCGATCGCACCCGTCCCGGTCGGGCCCGCCGCAGACCTCCTCGTCGGCACGACGTCGGCCGCCGGCACCGGCGCCGGGGACGTGTGGAACACCCGCCTCGGGTTCGCCTCCCCGCTGCCGTCGGTCCCGGCGGGCCGGTACACGACCACCGTCACGTTCACGGTGATCGGCCGGTGAGAGCCCTCGCGGCCGGCGCTCTGGTCGGCCTCGCGCTCGCGCCCGCCTCGGCGGGCCCGAGCGCCACACGGCCGGGCCCCGCACTGACGGCGACCCCGACGCGCCTGACGCTGGCGGGCGCGCAGCGCGCGACGCTCACCGTCACCAACCCCGGCGCGACCTCGCTGGTCGTCGACGTGGGACGCGCAGGGTTCCTGCGCGACCGCCGGGGCGGACCCCTGGTCGCGCCACGGGACGTTCCGCGGGCGGCGGCGACGTGGTTGGGCATCCGTCCGGCCCGCTTCGTCCTACGACCGGGAGCGAGACGCGCGCTGACCGTCACGGCCCGGTTGCCGCGCGGCGCCGAACCGGGCGACCACGACGCCCTCGTCCTGCTGACCACGCGGCCGCTGGGCAGGGCGGGCGTCGCCGTAAGGATGCGGATCGGCGTCGTCGTGGTGGTGCGCGCGCCCGGTCGCGTCGTCCGACGGCTGATCCTCGGCCCGCTCCGCGTCCGGCGCCTCCGGCATGCGCGCGTCCTCGAGGTGCTCCTCGTCAACCGCGGGAACGTGACCGAGATCCTCGGGCACGGGTCGGTGCGCGTCACCCTTGCGCGGGGAACGACGCGCGTGACCGAGCGGGCGGGCGGCCGAGAGCTTCGACCGCGGACGAGCGGGGTCGTGCTGATGCCGCTCCGAACGGGTGTCCACGGAGCGTTCATCGCACGGGTGGAGGTGGCCGCGGAGTCGGGGCGCGCGGTGCTCCGGCGGACGTCGCGGATCCGGGTGTGAGCGTCGCCACGGGCTACGCTCGGAGGCAGGCAGCGGGCTGCAACCGGCCGGAGGAGGTGCGCATGCTCGACCACGTCGGGTTCACGGTGAGCGACTACGCGCGGAGCAGGGCGTTCTACGAGAAGGCGCTCGGGCCACTCGGCCTGACCGTGCTGCTGGAGCCGGGCGGCGAGGCTGCGGGGTTCGGCCGGGACGGCAAGCCGTTCGTCTGGATCGAGGCACAGGGCGAGCCGGTCCGGGGACGGCTCCACGTGGCGTTCGCGGTCGACGACCGGCCGAGCGTGGACGCGTTCCACGCCGCCGCGCTCGAGGCCGGAGGCGCCGACAACGGAGCACCCGGCGTGCGCGCGTTGTACCACCCGCACTACTACGGCGCGTACGTCCTCGACCCGGACGGGCACAACGTGGAGGCGGTCTGCCACCGGCCCGCATGACGTCAGGCTCCTGAGGGTCACGTCCGCGCGGTGCGCGGGATAGCCCACGAACGTCGCCGCCGCCCCCGTGATCCCGTCCGGGCCGAGCGGGCGGTTACCGCGAAGACCGAGCCCGATAGGTCGGAGCGATGTCCTCGAAGACCGTCAAGGCGTCGAGGCCGACCGGGAGCAGGCCAGCGCGACGCCGTAGCAGCTCGGGCGGTACATGCGATCGACGCGACGGTTCGCTGACCAGTCCACGATGATCGCTCGTCCGCAGGCTCGCTCGGCGACGTCGATTCGGGTCGGCGCGAGCGCAACGGCCTGACGATCGCCATCTCGGCCGTCGCGACGAACGCCGCGACCACGACGGCGACGAGCACGGAGAGCGAGAGAGGGAACACGGTGGGTCGTGACTCACGGCGTGACTCAGCCGCCCACGGCAGCGGCCCTCGACCCAGCTACTCCTCGCCTTCCCAGTAGTCGAGTACAGGCCCCGGACGGCCGAACATGATTTGGTCACCTGCGACGCTGCGTACGCCGACCTTGCCCGTATCGAGGAACTCGACGATGTCGGGGGCGATGAGTGTCGAAAGCACGAGGACGCGAACAGACGAGCCGGTTCCGTTCCACACCTGGTGCGCCCCCGCCTTGCCGCGCGGGAAGCAGACGACGTCACCCTCGTCGAGTTTGCGCTCCCCCTCGGGAGTGCGGAGCGTGGGTTGTCCGCGGACGACGAGGAGCCACTCTTCGTTCGCGTGATGCGTGTGATACGGCCAGAGCTTGTTGCCAGGTTCTACCTCGTAACACCCCGCACCGATCAGCTCACCGCCGATGTGCTTGCCGACTATTGCAGCCTTGAAGCGCCAGCCCTCACGGTCACTCGAATCCCCCAACTCGCCGTTGTAGAGGTTGAAGACCTTCATCCTGAAAGCGGCTCGTGTCTCGGGCCGTGTCTCGATCGCCGGACGCTACCAACGGAATCGGTGCGGGCGGTGCCTCTCGGAACGCTCGCCGAATTCGCTCCCGCGCGACCGCTGCGTCAGGGTTGCCCGTGGCGGGGTGCGTACGAGTTCGCCGCCGCCCTCGCTGGATTTCTAGTCCTTCCTGAACCGACCTGGTCCTGGGTGAACCGATCCGACGGTCTATGCGCCCGGAAGGATTCGAACCTTCGGCCTCGCGCTCCGGAGGCGCGCGCTCTATCCCCTGAGCTACGGGCGCCCGGGGGAGGCAGTGTAGTCGACGGTAGCCGGTGAACGGTGTCTGGCGGCCGGAGGCCGGGCGCGGGTGAGCCGTGAGCGGCGCCCGAGCAGGGAGCTCGCGGTGAACCATGGGTTCACCCGCGTGAGGCCTCGCGCTGGGACGTGCTCGTTGCCCGCCGAGCCGGGCCGGTCTACGCTCGGACCGTGCCGCTCGCGGACGTCAACTCCGCGTATACCGACCTCGTCGAGACGGTCTTCTCGTCGACGATCGCGGCCAAGGCCTGGCTCGCGACCGGCGCCGTCGTGCTCGCGATCGCCCAGGTGCTTACCGCCTCGCGGATGTGGGGAAGGCTCCGGCGCGTGGTGCCGCTGCGGTTCGAGACGGCGAAGCGCGTGCACCGCTGGTCGGGGCGTGTCGCGGTGCTCCTGACCCTGCCCGTCTTCTTCCACTGCGTGACGATCCTCGGCTTCCGCACGCCGGACCTCCGGGTCACGGTGCACGCGATCGCGGGCTCGTTCGTGTACGGGGTCCTCGCTGCGAAGCTCCTCGTGATCCGGCGCAAGAGTCGGAACTTCCCGCCCTGGACGCTGCCCATTCTCGGCGGATCGCTCGCCGCGGTGCTCGCGACGCTGTGGCTGACGTCGGCCCTCTGGTACTTCACGAACGTCCGCTTTGGCTTCTGATGCGCCGTCTCCGCGCACCCGTCGCGCTGCTCGTCGTCGTCACGCTGGCCACGTTCGGGCTCGCGAAGTGGCACCCGTTCTCGCCGTCGGCACCCGCGGCGACGAGCCCGGCAGGCTCGGGTGACCCGACCCGGGGCGCGCGGGTGTTCGCCTCGACCTGCGCCGGCTGCCACGGCGCGGATGCCCAAGGGAAGGTCGGCCCGGCGCTCCGGGGCAGCGGGCTCACGGCGGAAGAGGTGGCCGCGGTCGTCGCGTCGGGGCGAGGCGTGATGCCCGCGGGGCTCGTCTCGGGGCAGCAGGCCGCCGACGTGGCGGCGTACGTCGCGACGCTCTCCCAGTAGGCTCGCTGCGCGATGGAGGTGCGTGCCGAGATCGTCCGGCTTCAGCTCGCCGAGACGTTCGTGATCAGCCGCGAGTCCCAGGACTGGGCGGACGTCGTCCACGTGAGCCTGAGCCACGACGGCGTGGTCGGGCGCGGCGAGGCGGCGCCGATCGAGCGCTACGACGAGACCGCGGCATCCGTCCTCGAGTTCGTGGAGAAACACGGGGAGCTCGTCGGAGACGACCCCTTCGCTCTCGAGGAGATCGGCGCCCGGCTCGCCGAGGTCCCGGGCGAGCAGGCGGCGAAGGCGGCACTCGACGCGGCCCTGCACGACCTCCAGGGGAAGCTTCTCGGCATCCCGGTCGCGCGGCTGCTCGGGCTCCCCCGTCAGGGCCCGCCGACCTCGTGGACCGTCTGGCTGGGCGACCCCGACGACATGGCGGGCCGCGCGGCGGCAGCGGCCGCCCGCTTCCGCCGGTTGAAGCTCAAGCTCGGCGGCGGCGACGGCCTCGACGTGGAGCGCGTGCGGTCCGTCCGCGGCGTGACCGACCTCCCGCTGCAGGTGGACGTGAACGAGTGGTGGTCGGTCGACGAGGCGCTAGACGCGTGCGCCGAGCTCGCCTCGCTCGGCGTGGAGTACGTCGAGCAACCGCTCCGTCAGGGCGACGCCGGCGGCGCGGAGCTCCGTCGGCGCTCACCGGTGCCCATCTACGTGGACGAGGACTGCCACACGCTCGCGGACGTCGCATGGTGTGCGGAGATCGCGCACGGGGTCACGATCAAGCTCGCGAAGTCCGGGGGGATCCGCGAGGCGATCCGGATGGCGCATGCAGGGCGGGCGCTCGGCCTCGGAGTGATGCTCGGCTGCATGATCGAGTCGGGGCTCGGCATCGCCGCGGGCTGCGCGGTGGCGCCGCTCTGCGACCACGTCGACCTCGACGGGAACCTGCTTCTCGCCCGCGACCCCGCGCCCGGGCCGGTGTTCCGCGACGGCGTGCAAGTCTCGTCGGAGGAAGTCGGCCTTGGCTGCGGGTGAGCCGACGCTGATCCTCGCGGAGGGGTTCTCGGCAGACACGCACTACGGCAAGACCATGCGTGGGGT
>DATBET010000009.1:0-18741 GCA_036558885.1 Gaiella sp. | reverse complement strand
TCCGTCCCTCCTTTCGTGTCAGCGGAAGGCCCCGCCGGTGAACCCGGCGATGAATCGGTCGAGGAACGCGTTGTAGAGCAGCGCCAGCGGGATGGCCGGGATGAGCGTCGCCGCCATCAGGGCCCCCCAGTAGAAGACGTCGCCGCGGATCAGCTCCGTGTAGACGCCCGTGGAGATGGTCTTCTCCGACTTCGTCGTGATGAAGCTGACCGCGTAGACGAACTCGTTGACGCAGAGCGAGAACGCGAAGATCACGACGGTGAGGATCCCCGGCAGCGACACGGGGAAGACGATGCGGGTCAGCGCCTTGAGCCGCGAGGCCCCGTCGACCAGCGCGGCCTCCTCGAGCTCGCGCGGGATCGACTTGAAGAACCCCATCAGGAGCCAGGTCGAGAACGGGATCGTGAACGACGGGTAGACGAGCATCAGCGACGCCAGCCGGTCCTGGAGCCCCAGCTCCGCGATCACACGCGAGAGCGGCAGGAACAGCAGGGTCGGCGGCACGAGGTAGACGAGGAAGATCGCCACCCCGAGGCTCTGGCCCCAGCGGCCCGAGAGGCGGGCCAGCGCGTAGCCGGCCGGCATCGAAACCACGAGCGTGATCGCGACGACGACGATGCCGACGAGGAACGTGTTCCAGAGCCAGCGGGCGTAGTCGGTCTCCTCGAAGAGGAACCGGACGTTGTCGAAGGTCGGCGACCCGTTCGAGAACGAGAACGGGTTGTTCTCGACGTTGTAGAGGTCCTGCTCCGTCTTGAGCGAGGTCCAGAGCATCCAGTAGAACGGGAACGCGAGCACGATCGCCCACGGCCCGACGATCAGCCACGTGACGAGGTTCTCGCGCGAGCGCCGGTGCCGCACCGCTACGTCACCTCCACCCGTCTCGCCGCGAGCAGCATCAGGATGCTGACGACCGCGAGGATCGGCAGCAGGAAGAGCGCGACCGCGGCGCCCGGCCCGAGGTTGCCGGCCTGGATGCCTGTCTGGAACGCCCACATGGGCAGCATCTGGGTCGAGTTGAACGGCCCGCCGCGCGTGAGGATGTAGACGACCGCCATGTCTGTCGCGGTGAAGACGATCCCGAACAGCACTGCGATCAGGGCGATCGGGAGCTGGAGCGGCAGCGAGACGTGCCAGATCTTGCGCAGGCCCGTGGCGCCGTCGACGAGCGCCGCGTCGTCGACCTCCTTGGGAATCGACGCGAGGCCCGCGATCATGATCACGGTCGCGAACGGGATCAGCCGCCACGCGTGCACGCTGGTGACGGCCGCGAGCGCGAGGTTGGGCTCGCCGAGCCACTGCGGCGGGTTGAACTGGTCGACGAGGTGCAGCTCCTTCAGCACCCAGTTGATCACGCTGAAGAGCGAGTCGTAGATCCACAGCCACCCGATCGTCGAGAGCGCGACCGGAGCCGCCCAGGGCAGCAGGATCAGGAAGCGGACGACCCACTTCCCCCGGAAGTCCTTGATCAGCACGTGCGCGAGCATCGAGGCCGCGACCACCACGACGACGTTCGCGAGGATGGTGAAGACGATCGTGTTCTTGAACGCGGTGCGGAAGTTCTCGTCGTGCAGCTGGTCGGTGAAGTTCCGGAACCAGACGAAGTCCCCGGTGAGGGAGCCCGCGGTGGCGTCGGTCATGCTCAGGTAGACGGACAGCCCGAGCGGCACGCCGACGAGCAGCACGATGAACAGAACCGCGGGCGCGATGAGCAAGGGCGCCAGAAAGCGGCGCTGCTCGAAGACCCCTGGGCGCCTGGAACGTCGCGCCGGCTGCGCAACGGTTTCCATCTCAGTGCGATTCAACCATGTCCTCGTGCGATCCTGCACGTTTTCGTTAGGGTCGAAACGCGGTGGCGGAGATCACGCTCGAGTCGGTCGGCAAGGTCTACCCGGACGGCACGCGGGCGGTCTCCGACCTCGACCTCGAGGTGGCGGACGGCGAGCTCCTCGTGTTCGTCGGCCCGTCGGGCTGCGGCAAGACCTCCGCGCTGCGGATGATCGCCGGCCTCGAGGAGATCACGGAGGGCACCGTCCGCATCGGCGACGAGGTGGTCAACGACCTGCCGCCGAAGGACCGCGACGTCGCGATGATCTTCCAGAACTACGCGCTCTACCCGCACATGTCGGCGCGCGACAACATGGCGTTCGCGCTGAAGATGCGCCGTCTCCCGAAGGACGAGATCGATCGGCGCGTCGACAGTGCCGCGCGGGTCCTCGGTCTGGACGACGTGCTCGCCAAGAAGCCCCGGACGCTCTCCGGCGGCCAGCGGCAGCGCGTCGCGATGGGCCGCGCGATCGTGCGGGAGCCGCAGGCGTTCCTCATGGACGAGCCGCTCTCGAACCTCGACGCGAAGCTGCGGGTGCAGATGCGCGCCGAGATCGCGCGGATCCAGCGCGATCTCGCGGTGACCACGATCTACGTGACCCATGACCAGACCGAGGCCATGACGCTGGGCGATCGCGTGGCGGTGATGCGCGACGGTCTCCTGCAGCAGCTCGCCAGCCCGCAGGAGCTCTACACCGCCCCGGAGAACCTCTTCGTGGCGGAGTTCATCGGCTCACCCGCGATGAACCTCGTCGGCGCCGACGTCGTCCGGGAGAACGGCGCGCTCCACCTCGGCTTCGGCCAGCACCGGCTCGGGCTCGACCCCGGGGCGCTCGACGCGCGCCCGGGCCTCGCCGCCTACGAGGGCCGCCGGCTGATCCTCGGCATCCGGCCCGAGGACATGGAGGACGCCTCGATCTCCGGTGCCGGCGACGAGAGCCGGTGCCTTTCCGCGGTCGTCGACATCCGCGAGGACCTGGGCTCCGAGGTGTTCGTCCACTTCCGCGTCGACGCGCCCGCCCTGCGCGGCGAGGACGTTCGGGCGGCGGTCGGGGAGGAGGGCCTCGTCGCGGCGGCCTACGCGGACGGAGGAAGCGTCTTCGTCGCGCGGGTCGACCGCGAGAGCCGGGCGCGCGAGGGCGACGCGGTCACGCTCTCGGTCGACACCCGCAGGCTCCACTTCTTCGACATCGACTCGGGCGACGCCGTCTGAGGAGAACGAGCAGCGGACGGCCCTCGCAGGCCGTCCGCTCCCTCCGTCAGCCGAGCGGGCAGAGCGCCCGCGGGCCGTCTACGAGGTGCTCGTCTACCCCTTGTTGAAAGGGTGCATCAGCGGGTTCATGCCGCTGTACACGCCGGCCGGGTTCGGGTACCAGGCCCAGACGTGCAGCGTCACGAGGTCCGGGTGCCAGAAGTTGAACGCCGCGCCGCTCTGCGGGCTCTTCGGCGCGCACGCGTTCTGATCCGCCTGGAAGACGAACGTCCCGTCCTTGTAGTGGCACGCGGCGCCGAACGAGCCGTACGTCGCACCGGGCAACGGCGTCTTCGCCGGCTTCTTCGGGAATACCCACTCGAACGCCACGAGCTGCCAGGTCGAGCCGCGCTTCCCGTACACGAGGATCGGCGGCTTCGTGACGTCGAACGCCGTGATCTTCGGGTTCATGAAGTGCCAGCCCATGTCCGGGATCATCTGCGTGATCACCCCGTACCCCTGCTTCTTCGCGAGGGCGAGGTTGTTCGCGTACTTCGCGGTCGCCACCCGCGCGTCCGCGAGTCGCGCGGCGAGCGCCTGTGACGTGGTGCCGCCCATCGTCGCCATGTCGTGGCGATGGACGGCGGGGCCCGCCGAGGCGAGCGCGGCGAAGACCGCCGCCGCCGTCGTGGCGAGCACGAGGATGCTGATTCTCCGCATGTCGTTTCCTCCTGCTTTCAGATGGTTTCGGGGTCGCGCTCCTACGCCGCGACCGTCGTGGGGTCGGGTCTCAAGATCACCGTGTCGGCGACCTTGACGATCTCGTCGACCGGCAGGTCGGCGGCGCCGGCGTGACGCCGGATCGCCTCGGGGCTCGACGCCTGGTAGACGCACACGGTGCCGATCCGGCCGTCGGTCTCCGCGGTGACGTAGCTGCGGATCCACCGGATGTCGTCGCTCATCCGCTCGCCTTCGGCGGTCGAGCGGTCTGCGGCGATCCTCAGGTCGTCCGGGCTCGCCCAGCCGCCGCGGCGCAGGATCACGTATGTCTCCATTCGGCCTCTCCTCCGTTCGCTGACGGAAAGCACGCTAGGCCGCGGCCCGTCGCCCGCGAATGGGCGGAATTGCCTACGTTGCGGGCGCGCGTTACCGGTCTTCGAGCAGGTCGAGACGGGCGGCGGCCGCGACCGCCTCGCCCCGCGTCCGGACGCCGAGCTTCCGCAGGATGGACGAGACGTGGTGGTCGACCGTGCGGCGGGACACGACGAGCCGGTCGGCGACGTCCGCGTTGCGCAGGCCCTCCGCGACGAGGCGGAGCACCTCGCGCTCCCTGCGCGTGAGCTGCGCCGGGTTGCCTCGCGTATCGGGCCGGGGGCCTCGCGGCACGTCGCGCGCGCCCCGCTCGCGCAGGCGCCGGGCGACGATGGCCGCCGCCGGCGCGGCGCCGAGGCGCTGGAGCTCGCGGAAGGCGCGCCGGAGCAGCTTCTCGTCGTCCGAGGCTGCCAGCGCGAGCGCGGACTCGTACGGGCAGCCGAGCTCCGCCCAGAGCGCCGCGGCCCGTGCGTGCTCGCCGCCGAGCTCGAGCGCGTCTGGCTCGGGCAGGTCGTCGGGCAGCTCGTCGAGGAGCCCGGCGCGCGCGCGCCAGCGGGCCAGCTCGCCGACGATCGAGCGCGCGTCCGTCGCGCGGGCGCGCGCCAGCGCCGGGCCGGTGAGCGTCTCGACCAGGTCGCTTCTCCCGGTCGTCCAGGCCGACTCGGCCTCGGCGGCCGCGACGAGCGCGAGCCGCGGCAGCTCGCCGGTCGGGGCCGCAAGCGCGCGTGCCTCCGCGAGCAGCTGGTCGGAGCCGGGATCGCCCCGTCGCAGACGCACGAGTGCGAGGACGACCAGCGCGAGCGTGCGCGGGAACGTCGAGACGGTGCGCTGGCGCAGGACGTTCTCGGCGTGGGTGGCCGCCTCCGTGAGCCGGCCGAGGTCCAGCTCGACACGGCCGCGGTAGGCGAGCATGTACAGCTGATACAGGTCGATGCCGTACCGCGCGCAGTAGTCGATGCCCCTGTCGAGAATCTCCTGCGCCTGTCCGTACGAGCAGGTCTCGATCGCCTTGATCCCCAGCGTGAGCAGGGCGTCGGCCGCGAGATCGTGCAGACCGGCCTCGTGCGCGGTCTCGTGCATCGCCGCGAGGTCCTTCGTGCCGCCCACCACCAGCACGCAGGCGGCGGCGACCTCGCGGTCGCCGATCCTCGCCGCGAGCTCGCGCCCCCGCGCGGCCCAGCGGGCGCTCTCTGCGGGCTCGAGGGCCCTGCGGTAGAGGTCCGCCTGGTTGACGTAGGCCCGCGCCAGCTCGGGGCCGGGTGGCAGCTGCTCGAGGATCGCGATCGCCTCTGCCCCCGCGGCACGGGCCTCCTCCGCCCGGCCCGGACACCAGAGGATGTTCGAGAGCGTGCGCAGCGTGTCGCCTTCCGCGAGCGGGTCTCGGAGGCCGCGGTAGATCGCGCGTGCGCCCTCGAGCGACTCGATCGCATCGTCTCCGCGGTCGGTGAGGTAGCACGCGCGGGCGAAGCGGCGCAGAAGCTGGGCCCTCGCTGCGGGGTCGAGGCCCGCGGCGTGACGCAATGCCACCTCGTAGAAGGACGCCGCCTCCCGGTGCGCACCGACGGCGGCTGCGTGGTCGCCGGCAGCGGGCGCGTACCGGAGCACGGCGTCGGTGTCGGCGGCGGCCGCCGCGTGGTGCGCGAGCCGCGCGAGATCGGGCTCGCCGACTGGTGGCGCCTCGAGCGCGGCGAGCGCCCGTCGGTTGAGCTCCTGACGACGTGGGCCCGGCAGGTCCTCGAGTGCCAGTCGCGCCAGCTCGTGGCGGAACTCCACCGCGTCGTGCCGTGCGACGAGCATTCCCGAGCCGAGACATTCCTCGAGCCCTTCCGTCGGCTCTCCGAGGGCGTCGAGCAGCCACAGCTCCGCCCGCGGCGGCAGGGTGGCGACGACGCCGAGCAGCGCCCGCGCCGCCGCGTCGAGCCGAGCGGCGCGGGCGAGGACGGCGTCCCGCACGGTGGGCGGGACGGTCTCGCCTCCGGACGCGAGCACCTCGGTGACGAAGAACGCATTCCCGCCCGTCCCGCCGTGGAGCATCTCTGCGTCCATCCCGGCCGGCTCGGCGAGCGTCGCGACCGCCGTGAGGGAGAGCGGCGCAACGTGGATCCGGCTCGCCGAGCCCGCGGAGGCGACGTCGCCGAGCACGACACGCAGCGGGTGGCGGGCATCCACCTCGTCGTCGCGGTAGGTCACGACGACGAGCACCCGCGCGCCGGACACGCGCCGCACGAGCACGCGGAGCACGTCGAGCGTCGCCTCGTCGGCCCAGTGGACGTCTTCGAGGACGACGACCGGGAGCGCGGGCTCGTGACCCGGCCCGAGCAGCGCCGTGACGAGCTCGTGAGGGCCGTCGGCAGCGCGCAGCCGGCTCGCGAGGCCGCCGCCGACACTCTCGGCGAGGTCGATCAGGGGCCCGAGCGGGCGTGGCGTGAACAACGGGTCGCAGTTCCCGCAGCGGACCTCGGCGGTTTCGGCCTTCGTCTCGCAGAACCGCTGCACCAGAGCGGTCTTGCCGCCACCCGCCTCCCCCGCGACCAGGACGAGGCGGCCGTGCCCGGCGTCGGCCTCGCGGAACGCCTCCTCCAGGATCTCGAGCGCGGAATCGCGCTCGAGCAGCACCTGGGCCGCAGGAATGGTCGTCGCCACGGTCAGATTCTGCGCAAGCTGCTCATGCGCCGACGTTTGCCCCGTCTTCGAGCAGACCCAGGCGCGAGGCGGCCGCGACCGCCTCGCCGCGCGACCGTGCCCCGAGCTTGCGGAGGATCGACGAGACGTGGTGGTCGACCGTGCGGCGCGAGACGAACAGGCGACTCGCCACGTCGGCGTTCCGCAGTCCCTCCGCGACGAGCCGCAGGACCTCCACCTCCCGGGCCGTGAGCTGCGCCTCGTTCGCGCGCGTCGTCGGGCGGGGGCCGCGCGGAACGCTCGCGCCGCCCTCGCGCAACCGCCGCGCAACCATCGTCGCGGCCGGGCGCGCCCCGAGCCGGTGCAGCTCGTCGAGCGCCCGGCGACGTGCGTCTGCGTCGTCGATCTGCCCGAGGGCGAACGCCGCCTCGTATGGGCAGCCGCGGCCGCTCCAGCGGTCGGCCACCGCGCTCCAGTCGCCGGTGAGCGCGAGCGCATACGGGTCCCCCGGGCTCTCGGGCCCGGTGCCATCCAGGCCGGCGAGACGCCTCCAGTACGCGAGCCGACACACTGCGGCGTCTGCCCCGTGCTCGATCGCGACGCGGAGCATCGCGGCGGTCGAGCTGCCGACCTCCGCCGCGTTCTGCTCGAGCCACGCAACCTCGGCCTCCGCGGCCGCGAGGTCGACCATCGCGAAGAGCTCCTCGTCGGGCACCCCGACTGCCCGCGCGTGCTCGAGCGCCTCGTGCGCGCCCGGGTCGCCACGTCTCGCGCGCACGAGCGCGAGCACCAGCAGCGCCTCGTGGTGCGGCCACGGTGAGTCGCGCGGGTCGTCGAGCAGACGCGCAGCCACCTCGGTCGCCTCGGTCCAGCGGCCCTGGTCGAGCAGTGATCGCGCCTGGAGCGCGAGCACGTTGATCCGCCACATGTCCTGGTCGTGCTCGACACAGTGCTCGAGCGCCGCTGCGAGGTACATGTTCGCCGTCTGGTGCTCGTATTGCGCCACGCCGCGCGCACCGACGTTGTTCAGCGCCCGCGCCACCATCTCGTCATTGCCCTGTTGCCGCCCGAGCGTTGCCGCGCGCTCCAGGATCGCCCGTCCAGCCGTCGCGTCGCGCCTGAGCTGAGCGGTGCCGAGCGTGATGAGCGCGTCCAGCGCCGTCTCCTGGTCGTCGCTCCGTTCGGCCAGCTCGATCGCCGTACGGGCGAGGTCCTGACACGCGGCGATGGCCTCGTGGCCTCGGGCTCCGCCACTCAGCCACGCGCGCGCCGCGTACACGCTCGCAAGCTCGCGCCCCGATTCCACGTCGGCGACGAGTCTCGTCGCCTCGGTGACAGCGTCCTCGGCATCCTGGTTGAGCCCGCGGCAGCCCAGGTAGCGAGCGAGCTCGCCGAGCGCCCGGGCCTCCTTCGGCCCTCCGCCCGCGCGCCGACGGCACTCGATCGCCGCGCGGATCACCGCGATCGCCTCCACCTGGTCGTCTGCCAGGTAGCAGGCGCGCGAACGCCCTTCGAGGAGGTCGGCACGCTCACCGCCCGGCAGCCCGTCGGCGAACCGGAGGGCACGGGCGTACTGCGCCGCCGCCTCCCTGTGTGCGCCTGCACGGGTCGCCTGGAGGGCCGCTGCGGGCGCGTAGCGGAGCACGGCCTCGCCGTCGGCCGCACACTCCGCGTGGTGCGCCAGGCGTGCGAGATCGACCCGGCCTCGGCCGGCCTCGGTGAGCGCGAGCAGCACCGCGCGATGGAGCGCGAGCAGGCGCGTCGGCGAGAGCGACTCTTCCACCGCGGCGCGCGCGAGCTCGTGGCGGAACGCGACTGCCCCGTGCTCGGCCCGAAGCACGCCGGAGGCGACGCATTCGTCGACCGCCTCGGACGCCTCACCGCAGACGGCGAGCGTGAGCGCCGCATCGAGGGAGGGCGGTGCGACCGCAGCGGCCTCGACGACGGTCGTCGCGGCGGGGCTCAGCTGCGCCACGCGGGCGAGGACCGCGTCGCGGACCGTTTCCGGGATCGTGTCGCCCCCTGCCGCGAGCACCTCGGTCACGTAGAAGGCGTTGCCGCCGGTGAGGCGGTGGAGCGACGCGGCGTCGACCGGATGGCGCTCCGCGAGCTGCGCGACCGCCTCCGCCGAAAGAGGCTCGACGCGCATCCGTGTCACCGCCGGAGCGGTCGCGAGCTCTCCGAGGACGATTCGCAACGGATGTGCGCGGTCGAGCTCGTCGTCCCTGAAGGTCGCGATCACGAGCGTTCGCGACGCGTCGACCCGGCGGCCGAGGACGCGGAGGACGTCGAGCGTGGCCTCGTCGGCCCAGTGCACGTCTTCCAGCACGAGGACGAGCGGCCCGTGCCCCTCCCAGCCGTCGAGTGTCGCCGCGGCGACGTCGTGCGCCGACCCGTCCGAGCCCAGCGCCTCCGCGAGCCCCCGCGGCGCGACGTCCGCCACGTCGAGGAAGGGGCCGAGCGGGCGTGGCGTCAGCAGGGGATCGCAGGCGCCGCGCAGCACGGTGGCGGCGCCGCCGAGCTCCGCACAGAAGGACACCACGAGCATCGTCTTCCCGACACCGGCCTCGCCGCCCACGAGCACGAGCCGCCCGTGCCCCGCGAACGCGCCGTCGTACGCGTCGCGGAGCTCCGCGAGCGGCGCGTCCCGCTCCAGGAGGGGGATGGTGCCGGAGATCGTCGTCGCCACGGCGGAATCGTCACTCCGAGGGGCTGTTCGCGCAAGCCGGGCACGGTCCGCACCCGCGAGAGGTGCCCCCCGGGCGGCGCTACGATCGCACGGCGAGCGAAGCGAAGGAGCGTGGAGATGGCAATCGTCGAGGCGAACCCGAACCTCGGAGCGCAGATCGTCGCGGACGCGAAGGAGCACGTCCTCTACTCGTGGTCGATCCAGAGCCAGATCGACCCGATCCCGGTCGCCGGTGCGCAGGGACGCCATTTCTGGGACTACGACGGCAAGCGCTATCTGGACTTCGCCTCGCAGCTCGTCAACGTCTCGATCGGCCACCAGCACCCGAAGCTGATCCAGGCGATCAAGGACCAGGCCGACCAGCTCTGCACGATCGGCCCGCCGCTGGCGAACGCGTCGCGCTCGCAGCTCGGCCGGCTGCTCGCGGAGGTGACTCCCGGCGACCTGTCGGTCTCGTTCTTCACGAACGGCGGCGCCGAGGCCAACGAGAACGCGGTCAAGTTCGCGCGGCTCGTCACGGGCCGCCAGAAGATCGTGGCCCGCTACCGCTCGTACCACGGCGCGACGAACGGCGCCGTGACCCTCACCGGCGACCCGCGCCGCTGGGCCGTCGAGCCCGGCATGCCCGGCGTCGTGCGGATGTTCGACCCGTACACGTACCGCTGCCCCGCCGGCCATCCGGACCCGTGCCCGGTCTGCTCGGGGGCGCCGCACCTGGAGGAGATCCTCGAGTACGAGGGGGCGCACACGGTCGCCGCCGTGATCCTCGAGACCGTCACCGGCACGAACGGCGTGATCCCTCCGCCCGACGGGTACCTCCGCGCGATCCGCGAGGTGTGCGACCGGCACGGGATCCTGCTCGTCCTCGACGAGGTGATGGCGGGCTTCGGCCGCACGGGCCGCTGGTTCGCGTGCGACCACTGGGACGTCGTGCCGGACGTCCTCACGGTCGCGAAGGGGATCAACTCCGGCTACGTCCCGCTCGGCGCGATGATCGCCCGGGGCGAGCTCGTCGACCGGATCCGAGACCGGTTCTTCCCGGGCGGGCTCACGTACGCCGGCCACCCCCTCGCCTGCGCCTCGGGCGTGGCCTCGATCGAGGCGTTCCGGGAGGAGGGCGTCGTCGAGAACGCGGCGGCGATGGGCGACTGGTTCGCCGAGGCGCTCGGCGGGCTGGCCGACCGCCACCCGTCGATCGGTGACGTGCGCGGGCTCGGCTGCTTCTGGGGAATCGAGCTCGTCCGCAACCGCGGGACGAAGGAGATGCTCGTGCCGTTCAACGCCTCGGGCGAGGCCGCCGCTCCGGTGGCCCGGCTCGCGAAGGCGGCGCTCGAGCGCGGGCTCTACCTGATGACGCACTGGAACGTGATCATGGTCGTGCCCCCGCTCACGATCACGCCGGAGGAGGCCGAGGAGGGCGTCGCGATCCTCGACGACGTGCTCGCCCTCGCCGACGAGCACTACGAGGGCTAGCCGGGCCCGTCCCGGCCGAGGAAGTGCGTGACGGCCGCGGCCGTCTCGTCGAGCGCGTCCCAGAGCACCGAGTGGCCGCCGGGGACGGTGACGACCTCGAGGAGGTCGCCGAGCGCATCGCGGTGTGCGTCCAGCAGGTGGTCGTACGGGAGGTACGACTGCTCGCCGAGCACGAGCAGCGTCGGGATGCGGACCGCGGCGAACGGCGGCGGCGCGCTCGCCATCTCGCCGTAGGCGGCGACGACCGCCGCCTGGGAGTAGCGGTAGCGCCACCACCCGTCCTCGTCCTCGAAGAGGTGGCCGCGGAGCTCGTCCTCGACCAGCGCGCGCGGCGCGCGCTGGAGCTGGCTCTCCTCGAAGCGCCGGTCGATCGCCTCCGCGAAGCTCGCATAGCGGCGCTCCGGCCGGGCGTGCTCCGCAGCCCAGAGCGCGACGTGAGGCGGCACGAGGATCGCCGGGTCGAGCAGGACGAGCCGCTCGACCCTGCCGGCGTGCGCAGCGGCTCGCTCGAACGCGAGGCGGCCTCCGAACGAGTGGCCGATCCAGGTGCGCGCCTCCTCGCCGAGGGCCGCGTCGACGTGTGCCAGGTGGTCGCCGATTTGCCAGGGGGGCTCGCGCCCTGAGTCGCCGTGGCCGTGGAGGTCGGGCGCGAGCACCCGGTGCGTTGGCCCGAGCCGACCCGCGAGCCGCTCGAAATGGCCGCCCCACGACGTCACCCCGTGGAGGCAAGCGACGGCGGCAGCGCCTTCGTCGCCGTACCTCCGGACGTGGAGCCCGCTCATCGTCCGGCCGGCCGACGCGATGCGCGCGCGAGGATGACGCCCCGTGGTCCGGACCCCCACCTGGGGGCACGAGGCCCCCTGGAGTCACCGTAGCCCCGAAGGCGTGCCGGGTGTGTGCCGGGTGTGTGCCGTCTCTGCAACGGTCGGCTCTGCGGGCGGTCAGGTCCGCCCGTCGAGCGTCTCGAGCGATCCGGGCACCATCTCGGTGCGGCGCGTGCCCGAGTCCTTGACGAGCGACCAGATGACGGTCCCGTCCCGGTCGATCAGGAACGTCCCGCGGATCGGCGCCCCGGTCGCCTCGTCGAAGACGCCGTAGCTCTTCGCCGCGGTGCCGTGGCCCCAGAAGTCCGACGCAAACGTGTACTCCGCCCCGAGCTCCCGTTTCCAGGCCTGGCGTGCCGCCGGAGCGTCGCAGGACACGAACACGATCTCGGTGTTGGCGTTGCGGAACGACTCGAGGTTCTCCTGCAGATCCTGCGCTTCCTCCGCGCAGACCGTGGTGAACGCGAAGGGGTGGAAGACGAGGAGGACGTTCGAGCGCCCCAGGTAGTCGGAGAGCCGGACGGGCGGGCCGCCGGGCGCCTCGTCCAGGTCGAACTCGGGCGCCCTGTCACCGGTCCCGATCGTCACGCCTCACCTCCTCCGCTGCCTCGTCCGTCGGCGACGGACGATAGTAGTTTCGCCCGCGCAGCTCCTCGGGGAGGTGATCGGCGAGCGCGCGAGCGGGATCGTCGTGCGGCGAGACGTATCCCGTGCCGTGGCCCCGCGCCTCGGCGCCCCGGTAGTGCGCGTCGCGGAGCGCGGGTGGCGGGGGCTGGATCCCTTCTCGCCGCACGTCCTCGCGCGCCTGCCAGATCGCCCGCGCGACGGCGTTGGACTTCGGCGCGCGCGCGAGGTGGATTGCTGCCTGGGCGAGGTTCAGCTGGGCTTCGGGCAGGCCGACGTGCTCCAGAGCGTGCGCCGCCGCGACGGCCACGAGCAGCGCGGTCGGGTCGGCCTCGCCGACGTCCTCGCTCGCCGCGATGACCATGCGCCGCGCGAGGAACCGCGGATCCTCGCCGCCCTCGAGCATCGCCGCGAGGTAGTAGACGGCGGCGTCCGGGTCGCTGCCGCGCATCGACTTGATGAACGCGGAGGTCAGGTCGTAGTGGCGGTCGCCGTCCCGGTCGTAGCGAAGCGGACGCTTCCGCGCCGCGTCCTCGACGTGGCCGAGCGCGAGCGGCTCGCCCGCGGTCGACGCCGTCTCCCAGGCGAGCTCGAGCGTCTGGAGCGCCGTCCGCGCGTCACCGCCTGCGCGCCGGGCGATCTCGACGGACACGTCGGCCGGGACGTCTGCCGCGAGCGCCTCGGCGCCTCGTGCGATCACGCGCTCGAGGTCGTCGAGCGAGAGCGGCTCGAGCTCGATCACCGTGCACCGCGAGAGCAGCGCCTGGTTGACCTCGAAGTACGGGTTCTCGGTCGTCGCGCCGATCAGCGTTACAAGCCCGTCCTCGACCGCGTGGAGCACCGAGTCCTGCTGGCGCTTGTCGAAGCGGTGGATCTCGTCGATGAAGAGCAGCGTGCGCACGCCGTTACCGCCCAGGCGGTCGCGCGCGCGGGCGATCACCGCGCGGACGTCGTCGATGCGGGCGGAAACGGCGGAGAGCTCCTCGAATGCGGCGGAGGTGCTCTCCGCGACGATCCGCGCGATCGTGGTCTTGCCGACGCCAGGCGGCCCGTGGAGGATCATCGACGGAGCGCGGCCCTCGGCGATCGCCCGGCCGAGCGCGGTGCCGGGCCCGACCACCTCCTGCTGGCCCACGAGCTCGCCGAGCGAGCGGGGCCGGACACGGTGAGCGAGGGGCCCCGTGCGCGCGGCCTGCTCGGCCGCGGCGTCGCCGAACAGGTCTCCCATGGCCGCCAGTATGCTCCGAGCCATGTCAGAGGCGAGCGAGGACTTCGACTCTCCGATCCTCCCCGGTGACGCGCCGTCCGACTACGAGCGGTACCTGAACACCGTCGAGCTGCTCGAGCTCCAGAAGCCGCCCGAGGAGCGGATCCATCGCGACGAGCTGCTCTTCCAGGTCGTGCACCAGTCGTCGGAGCTGTGGCTGAAGCTCGCGACGAGCGAGGTCGAGGAGGCCGCCCGTCACGCGGAGGAGGGCGACGTCGCTGAGGCCGTGCGCCTCCTCCGCCGGCCGCTCCTCTGCATGCGCTTCGTCACCGCGCAGCTCGACATGCTCGAGGAGCTGTCCCCCTGGGAGTACCAGGAGATCCGCAAGGTGCTCGGCCACGGAAGCGGCTTCGACTCGCCGGGCTGGCGGGGCCTGCGGGCGGCGCTCCCGCGGCTTGGGCAGGCGTTCCACGCCACGCGGCGCGAGACCGGGCTCTCGGTCGCGGAGCTGTACGTCCAGCGGCGCGACCACGACGCGCTCTACCGCCTCGCCGAGTCGCTCGTCGAGCTCGACGAGTGGTGCCAGCAGTGGCGCGTGCGGCACTACCGGGTGGTCGCGCGCGTGATCGGAGACCGTGTGGTCGGCACCCAGGGCACCCCCGTCGAGGTGCTCGGTCGCCTCGTGCAGACCGTCCTGTTCCCGGAGCTCTGGGAGGTTCGCAACGAGCTGACGGCGCGGTCCAAGGCCGAGAGCGCTTGACCCTCCGGGAGGAGGTCACTGGGCTCCTCCAGGATCTGATCAGGCTCGACACGGTCAATCCGCCAGGCAACGAGACCCTCGCAGCACAGGTGCTCCAGGCGTATCTCGCGCGGGACGGGATCGACTGCGAGCTCTTCGCGCGGACGCCCGACCGCGCGAACCTCGTCGCCCGCCTGCCCGGCGGCGACGCGCCGAGCCTGCTTCTGATGGCCCACACGGACACGGTGCTGGCCGACCCCGATGACTGGGCGCGCGATCCCTGGTCGGGCGACCTGGTGGACGGGGAGGTGTGGGGTCGTGGGGCGCTCGACATGAAGGGGCACGTCGCGGCCGCCGCGGTCGCGTTCGCGTCGCTCGCGCGCGAGGGCACCAGCCCGCCCGGCGACCTCGTGCTGGCGCTGACCGCCGACGAGGAGGTCGGGGACGACTTCGGGATGTCGTGGCTGGCGAGCACGCACGCGGACGCCGTTCAGACGGATTTCGCGGTCAACGAGGGCGGCGGCGAGCGGTGCGTGCTCGGCGGGCGGGTGCTGTACCTCTGCGCGGTTGGGGAGAAGGCGACCGCGCCGTTCCGTATCCGGTTACGCGGCCGCGCCGGCCACGCCTCCGATCCTCACTCGGCCGACAACGCGCTTCTCCGGGCGGTGCCCGTGCTCGAGGCGCTCGGCGCCTTCGGCTTCGAGCCGACGCTGATCCCCGAGGTGCAGGCGTTTCTCGAGGAGGCGCTCGGTGAGGTGCCGCCGGTCGAGGACGTCCTCGCACGCGCGCGGGCGGTTGACCCCCTCGCCGCGCAGCTGCTGGCGCCCCTTCTCTCCGCGACGCTCTCGCCGACGATGATCGAGGCGTCGCGCAAGCGGAACGTGATCCCCGGCTCGTGCACGATCACCGTCGACTGTCGCCTCCTGCCCGGCCAGCCGCGCGAGGAGGTGGAAGCGCTCTTGCGCGCCGGCGTCCCCGGCGAGTGGGCGATCGAGTGGATCGAGAATGAATGCGTCGGCGGCACGCGATCGCCGCTCGACACGCCCCTCTGGCGCGCGCTCGAGGACTGGGTCGCCGAGACCGAGCCCGGGGCGCGGCTTGCGCCGATCGTCTGCGGCGGCTTCACGGACAGCCACTACGTCCGCAGCGGGCTGGGCGCCACCGCGTACGGGTTCTTCCCGATCAGGGCGATGGCACCGGAGCTCGTCGCGCACCTCGTCCACGGGGCCGACGAGCGGATCGCGGTCGACGACCTGGAGCTGGCCACCGAGCTCTACCGCCGTCTTGCGACGACACCGCTCGCCTGAACGCGGCGCTCGCTTCAGCCGGCAGGCTTCTCCAGGTGACCGCCGAACTGGTGGCGCATGGCCGAGAGCACGCGTCGCGCGAACTCCCCCTCGCCGCGCGACGAGAACCGGTCGAAGAGCGCCGCGCTGAGCACGGGCGCGGGCGTGCCGGTGTCGATCGCGGCGATCGACGTCCAGCGCCCCTCGCCGGAGTCGGAGACGCGGCCGGCGTAGCCGTCGAGCGACGGCGAGCCCTGGAGTGCCGCGGCGGTCAGGTCGAGGAGCCACGACGCGATCACGCTCCCTCGACGCCAGACCTCGGCGATCGCCGCGAGATCGAGGTCGTAGCGGTACAGCTCGGGACGCTCGAGCGGCGCGGTCTCGGCGTCGGACTCGCGATCCTGCGCGCCGGCGTTCGCGTGGTGGAGCACGTTGAGCCCTTCGGCGTAGGCCGCCATCAGCCCGTATTCGATCCCGTTGTGGACCATCTTCACGAAATGGCCTGCGCCGGGCGGGCCGCAGTGCAGCCAGCCGAGCTCCTCCGGAGTGGGATCGCCCGTGCGCCCGGGAGTCCGCTCGAGCGCGCCGAGCCCCGGGGCGAGCGAGGTGAAGATCGGGGCGAGCCTCGCGACCGGCCCGTCCTCACCGCCCACCATCAGGCAGAAGCCGCGGTCGAGGCCGAACACGCCCCCGCTCGTGCCGCAGTCCACGTAGTGGAGACCGCGCTCGGAGAGCTCCTGCGCGCGCCGGATGTCGTCGTGGTAGCGGGTGTTCCCGCCGTCGACGATCGTGTCGCCGGCGGAGAGCAGGTCGGCCAGCTCGGAGACGGCGCGCTCGGTGATCTCGCCCGCCGGGACCATGACCCACACGGCGCGGGGCGGCTCGAGCAAGCTGACGAGCTCCTCCGCCGACGCGGCGCCCGTCATCCCCTCGGCCGCGAGGGACTCGACGGCGTCCGTGCTGACGTCGGTGCCGACGCACCGGTGGCCGTCCCGGACGAGGCGCCGGACGAGGTTCGCGCCCATCCGGCCGAGGCCAACCATTCCGAGCTGCATCGGCGTCGCCGTCGCCATCGCTCCTCCCGGGTTCGACCGTCTAGAGTCGGTTCGAGTCTACGAGGGCGAGCGCGCTCGCCGTAGCGACGACGTGACCGAGACGCTCACGGACAGCCCCGCCTGGCAGGCGCTGCGACGGCACCACGAGGCCGTGCAGGACCTCCACCTGCGCGAGCTGTTCGCCGAGGACGCCGCGCGGGTCGATCGTCTCTCGCTGGAGGCGGCGGGTATTCACGCCGACCTCTCGAAGCACCGGGTCACGGAGGAGACGATGCGTCTGCTCGTCGCGCTCGCCGACGAGCGCGGCGTCGCCGTCCGACGCGACGCGATGTTCCGCGGCGAGCACGTGAACGTCTCCGAGGACCGGCCCGCGCTCCACGTCGCGCTGCGGATGCCGCGCGCGGCCTCGCTCGTCGTCGACGGTCGAGACGTCGTGCGGGAGGTTCACGAGGTGCTCGACCGGATGGCCGCGTTCGCGACGTCCGTGCGGAGTGGCGAGTGGCGCGGCCACACCGGGAAGCCGATCCGCGCGGTCGTCAACATCGGGATCGGCGGGTCGGACCTCGGGCCGGCGATGGCGTACGAGGCGCTCCGCGCCTACGGCGACCGGAGCACGGCGTTCCGCTTCGTCTCGAACGTCGACGCGACGCAGCTCGTCGAGGCCCTGCGTGACCTCGACCCCGGAGAGACGCTCGTGATCGTCTCCTCGAAGACCTTCACGACGATCGAGACGATGACGAACGCCCGGAGCGCGCGGCAGTGGCTGCTCGACGGGCTCGGCGGCGACGAGCGTGCGATCGCGCGACACGTGGTCGCCGTCTCGACGAACCTCGAGGCGGTGGAGGCATTCGGGATCGACCCGGCGAACGCCTTCGGCTTCTGGGACTGGGTCGGCGGACGCTACTCGATGGACTCTGCGATCGGGCTCTCGACGATGGTCGCGATCGGGCCCGATGCGTTCGCCGACATGCTGGCCGGGTTCCACGCCGTCGACCGGCACTTCGCCGAGACGCCGGCCGAGCGAAACCTGCCGTTGCTGATGGGCCTCCTGCGGGTCTGGTACCGCGACTTCTTCGGCGCGCAGACCCACGCGGTGCTCCCGTACGAGCAGTACCTCGCGCGTTTCCCGGCCTACCTCCAGCAGCTCGTGATGGAGTCGAACGGCAAGCACGTCACCCTCGACGGGAATCCCGTCGCGGTCGACACGGCGCCGGTGGTCTGGGGCGAGCCGGGGACGAACGGCCAGCACAGCTTCCACCAGCTGCTGCACCAGGGAACCGTGCTGGTTCCGTGTGACCTGATCGCGTTCGCGACCCCGCTGAACCCGCTCGGCGAGCACCACCGCCTGCTGCTCGCGAACGTGCTCGCACAGGCGCAGGCCCTGGCGTTCGGCCGTACGGTGGACGAGCTGCGCGAGGCGGGCGTGCCCGAGTCGTTGCGCCCGCACAAGGAGATGCCCGGGAACCGGCCGTCGACGATCCTCCTCCTCGAGCGGCTGACGCCGTTCGCGCTCGGCTCGCTCGTCGCGCTGTACGAGCACACGGTGTTCGTCGCCGGCGCGATCTGGGACATCGACTCCTTCGACCAGTGGGGGGTCGAGCTCGGCAAGGAGCTCGCGGGCGCGCTCGCTCCGGTTCTCGGCGGCGAGCCCTCCGGCAGGCCGTTGGACGCGTCGACCGCAGCACTCGTCGAGCGGCTCCGCCGCTCGTCCGACCGAGGCTGAGACGCGACCGCGCGAGCGGCGAGTCGCGGGCCCTGCCTGCGGCTACGCTGCCTCCATGGAGAAGCTCCGCCTGGGCGGCATGGCGCTCCAGAACGGCGTCCTCGTGCACGGCCCGCACGTCTGGGGCGCCGCCGTGCGGCTCGAGGACGGGACGGTGAAGAGCGGCTCGGGCAGGAAGCCGACGCTCGCGCCGGGCATCACCGTGCCCTTCGTGCGTGGTCCGCTGCGCCTAGCAGAGGCGTTTGCAGTGCTGCCGGCGCTCAAGCGCGGCCTCCCGGAGGCCAAGCTCCCGTTCGAACGACCCGCGGTCGCCGCCGCGCTGGTCGCGGCGTCGACGGGCGCGAGCCTCGTGCGCCGTTCCTCCCTCCCCGTCGTCCCGCGCGAGACA
>DATBET010000008.1:0-6746 GCA_036558885.1 Gaiella sp. | reverse complement strand
CCTTCTGGCCGTCGAGCACGAACCGGTCGCCGTCGAGCCGGGCGGAGGTCCTGACCCCCGCGAGGTCCGAGCCCGCGCCCGGCTCCGAGAAGCCCTGGCACCAGATCTCGTCCGCCGCGAGGAGCGGCTGGAGGTAGCGCGTCTTCTGGGCGTCGGTGCCGTGCGCCATGATCGTCGGGCCGGCCATGCCGAGGCCGATCACGCCGATGTGCGGCGGCGCCTCGGCGCGGGCCTCCTCCTCGAGGTAGACCGCCTGGAAGCGGGGCGAGAGCCCCCGGCCGCCGTACTCGGCGGGCCACGAGATGCCCGACCAGCCCGCGTCGTAGAGCGCGCGGCTCCAGGCGCGGACCTCGGGGCCGTCGAAGCGGGCCGCGCCGCCGCGGTGCCCCTTGAGCTCGTCGGGCAGGTTCTCGGCGAACCACGTGCGGACCTCCTCGCGGAACCGCCCCTCCTCGGCCGTGTCGCGGAAGTCCATCGCGGGCGATGCTAAACGGTTGCGGGGCACCGTAACGGCGCTGCAACATGGTGGACAGGGCGGGAGACTACGATCCGGGCCACGGGCGCGCCGCCCGCGGCCGCTCACCGTCCGCATTCGACGCGAGGAGCGCACATGTCCGCACCGGAGAGCGAGCCAGTGGAACGGAAGTCGTCGAAGCCGCGCGCCCGGCTCGAGGAGGCGCTCGTCGAGATCAAGCGGGTCATCGCGGGTCAGGACGAGATGCTCGAGCGCGTGCTCGTCTGCCTCGTGGCGGGCGGCCACCTCCTGATCGAGGGCGTCCCCGGGCTCGCGAAGACCCTGACGATCAAGACGACTGCGGCGGTGCTCGGCGGGTCGTTCCGGCGCATCCAGTTCACGCCCGACCTCGTCCCCTCGGACCTCGTCGGCACGCGGGTCTATCGCCCCGACCAGGGCGGCTTCGAGACCGATCTCGGCCCGGTCTTCTGCAACTTCCTCCTCGCGGACGAGATCAACCGCGCACCCGCGAAGGTGCAGTCGGCGCTGCTCGAGGTGATGCAGGAGCACCAGGTGACGATCGGCCACGACACGCATCTGGTGCCCGACCCGTTCCTCGTGATGGCGACGCAGAACCCGATCGAGTCGGAGGGCACGTACCCGCTCCCGGAGGCACAGGTCGACCGCTTCATGCTCAAGGTGCTCGTCGGGTACCCGGAGCGCGACGAGGAGCTGACCGTCGTGAACCGCTCCCTCGACGACCCGGTCGACGTCCGTCAGGTGCTGCCTCTAGCCGAGCTCTCGGAGCTCCAGCGCACGGTGAAGAGCGTGTACGTCGACCCGGGGCTCGTCAGCTACGCGGTCAGCCTCGCCGCCGCGACCCGCGAGCCGGACGCCTTCGGGCTCGACAACGTCGGTGAGCTCGTCGCGTACGGCGCGAGCCCGCGCGGCCCGATCGCGCTCGTGCAGAGCGCCCGGGCGCTCGCGCTCGTCCACGGTCGCGACTACGTGATCCCGGCCGACATCCGCGCGCTCGCGAAGGACGCGTTCCGCCACCGGCTGGTGCTCACGTACCAGGCGCTCGCAGAGGAGCGGTCGGCCGACGACGTCCTCGACGCGGTGCTCGCGGCGGTGCCGCAGCCGCGCCTCGAGCTCGGGCGGCCGGCGGCGGCGTGATCCGCGTCCTCAGGGCGCTCGGCGCCGAGCCCACCCCGGCGAAGCCGGGGCCGGGGCCGGTCCCGGAGTCGCTGCTCAAGGCGCTCGAGCTGACCATCGCGCGGCGCGTCGAAGGGCTCCTCGCGGGCGACCACCGGTCGGCGCTCCTCGGGCGCGGTACCGAGCTGGCCCAGGTGCGCCCGTACGTCCCGGGGGACGACGTGCGGCTGATCGACTGGAACGTGACGGCCCGGACGACCGAGCCGCACGTCCGCGTTCACCTCGCCGAGCGCGTGCTCGTCACGTGGATCGTGCTCGACACCACGCCCTCGATGGCGTTCGGCACGGCCGAGCGGCGGAAGGCGGACGTCGCGCTCGGCGCGACGCTCGCGATCGGCCACGCGGCGACGATCCGGGGCAACCGCGTCGGGCTCGTCGGCTTCGGCGGTGACGCGATCCGCGTCGTGCCGCCGCTGCAGGGGCGGGCGGGGCTCGTCGGCCTTCTGCTCGCGCTGCGAGACGGCCACGAGCCGGCCGAGGAGCTCCCGCGGAACGGTGACGGGGCGAGCCCGCTCGCAGAGGCGCTGCAGCGGCTCGGCGCGGTCGCCCGCCAGCGCGCGCTCGTCGTCGTCGTCTCCGACTTCCGCGGCGAGCGGGACTGGCGCCGCCCGCTGCTCCAGGTCGCGGGGCGGCACGAGGTGGTCGCGGTCGAGGTGCGGGACCCGCGCGAGCAGGCGCTCGAGCCGGCGGGCACGCTCTGGCTGGTCGATCCGGAGAACGGGCGTGAGCTGCGCGTCGACACCGACGACCCTGGACTGCGGGCCCGGTTCGCCGAGGCGGCCGCCGAGGAGCGTGCGGCGGTCGTCCACGAGCTCGCCTCCGCCGGCGTCGCCCACGTCGCGCTCTCGACCGACCGCGACTGGCTGCGCGACCTCGCGATCTTCGTCCGCAGGCGGCGCGCATGAGCTTCGAGGCCCCGTTGTGGCTGCTGGGGCTGCTGGCGATCCCCCTGCTCGCGCTCGTGTACCTGCTCGTCGGCCGGCGGCAGCGGCGCGCAGCGGACCGCTTCGCGAACCCCGCGCTCGTGCCCAACCTCGTCCCGTCGTCGCCCGGCTGGCGGCGGTACGTGCCGTTCGCGCTCGCTCTGGGGGCCCTGGCGTTCCTCGTGGTCGGGATCGCGCGGCCGCACGTCGTCCGTTCCGTGACCCGCAACGAGGCGACGATCGTGCTGGCGATGGACACGTCGCGCTCGATGGCGGCGAACGACCTCCGACCCAGCCGGTTCGAGGCGGCCAACGCCGCTGCCGCGGCGTTCCTCGACGCGGTACCGGACACGTACCGCGTCGGCATCGTCTCGTTCTCGACCGCCGCGAGCACGGTGCTCTCGCCGACGACCGACCGGGAGGCTGCGAAGGAGGCGCTGACCCAGCTGAGGCTCGGCTCGGGCACCGCGATCGGGAACGCCATAGCGCGCTCCGTCGAGCTCGCCTCGTCCGACGAGGAGAAGGAGCCGCGCGCCGGCGCTCGCTCGCCGGCCGCGGTGCTGCTGCTCTCCGACGGCGCGCAGACGGCCGGCGGGCTGACCCCGGACGAGGGGGTGCGCGAGGCGCGCAAGCTCGGCATCCCGGTCTCGACCGTCGCGCTCGGCACGGGCGACGCCGTAGTGCAGGTGCCGCTCCCGGGCGGGCTCAAGCAGCGCGTCGTGGTGGCGCCCGACGTGGACACGCTCCGCCAGATCGCGAAGGCCACGGGCGGCACGTTCGCGGAGGCGCCGAGCGCGGAGAAGCTCCAGAGCGTCTACCGCGAGCTCGGCACGCGACTCGCGCGCGACCCGAAGCGCGTCGAGGTGACCTCCGCGTTCGCGGCCGGCGGTGCGGTGCTGCTCGTGCTCGGCGGCGCGCTGTCGACGCTCTGGTTCCGGAGGGCGCTGTGAGGTTCGGACGCCTCGCGCTCGCCTTCGCGGCGCTGGCGGCCGTCGCGCTCGGGCTCGGCCGCGCGCCCGAGGCGCGCGCCGCGGACGAGTGCCGCGGCCTCCAGGTCTGCCTCCCCGTCACGGGGCCCTGGGTCGCGATCCGTCCGTCCGAGAGAGGCGGCCCGTCCGTCTCGGTGTGGCAGCTTCGTTGCCCGATCCGCGGCTACATCGTCGCGGGCATCGACGCGCGGGTCAGCGACCGCTCGATCGACATCAGCTTCCGCGGCGAGAACGGCGCGCCCGTCTCGCCGGGCGTGACAACGGGCAGGGAGGTGCTGTTCACGGCCGTCTACACGGGCACGGGCCGGCGAACGACCGCGTTCCAGCCGTTCGTGGGCTGCATCCCCTCGAGCGGCGGCGGGGGCCGGGCGCTGACGGGGAGGACAGCCCAGGCGGCGTTCGTGCCCGCACGGCCGATCGAGCGGCGCGTGGCGCAGAAGCGGCTCGTCTCCGGCGGCACGGTGCGCGTCGTGCAGCGCTGCCCGGCAGGCACTCGGCTGCTCGGCGCGGAGCACGCGTACGCGTTCCGCGTCGCCGCCCAGCCGGGCGCGACGCTCCTCGACTCCGTCGACGTGCGGCGGACGATCGCGGGGCGGACGGTCGTCGCGCAGGCGGCTCTCGACGCGTCCGTGCCCCGCAGGCTGCGCGTCGAGCTCCAGCTCCACGCGCTCTGCACGAAGGTGACGCGATGAGACCTCCTGATTCGAGCGCAGACGCCCGCGCGTCCCTGGGTCGCCGCTCGCGGCACGGGGCCGGAGGGCACAGTACGAGAGGTACGGGCCCGGAAGGCACCGTGCCGCGAGCGGCGGCAGGCGGCGGCGGAGCCGGGCTCCGCCCGGCGGGAGCCGACGTCGGCCAGGGGCGCGCGTGAGCTTCGAGGCGCCGGCGCTGCTGTTGGGGCTACTGCTCGTGCCGCTCGCGGCAGTCGGGTACTGGTTCCTCCAGCGCCGCCGTTCGCGCTACGCGATCCGGTACCCGAACGTGGAGGTGCTCGCAGCGGTCATCGGCGGCCGCCGCTCGTGGAAACAGCACGTGCCGGCGGCGCTTCTGCTCGCTTCGCTCGCGGCGCTCGCCGTCGCGTTCGCGCGGCCCACGGTCAACGTGCAGGCGCCCGACGAGCGCGCGAGCGTCGTGCTCGTCGTCGACATCTCCGGCTCGATGCGCGCCCAGGACGTCCGGCCGACACGGCTCGCCGCCGCGAAGCAGGCGATGCTGAGCTTCCTCGGCAACGCGCCCGACACCCTCCGTGTCGGGATCGTCGCGTTCTCGAACGAGGCCCAGGTGATCGCGTCGCCGACGCTCGACCGGGAGCAGCTGAAGCAGGGAATCAGCCTGCTCGAGCCCGCGTTCGGCACGGCTCTGGGCGACGCGCTCGCGCGCTCGGTCGAGCTCGCGCGCACGACGACCGCGGCCGAGGGCCAGACGAGCAGCGCGCCCGTCAAGGACAAGGAGGGCCGGGCGCTCGCCTCGATCCTCCTCCTCTCCGACGGCTTCCAGACCCGTGGCCTCTTGAGCCCCGGCCAGGGGGCCGAGAAGGCGCGGTCGGCCGGGATCCCCGTCTTCACGATCGCGCTCGGCACCGAGGGCGGCACGATCGTCGACCGGCAGCAGGTGATCCCGGTGCCGCCCGACCGGGAGACCCTCGCGGCGGTCGCCGAGTACACGGGCGGGGAGGCATTCGACGCGGAGACCGCCGGTGCGCTCAAGGACGTGTACAAGGGCCTCGGCTCCCGGGTCGGGCGCCGCGAGCGCCCGCGCGAGGTGACGTCGGCGTTCGTCGCCGCCGGGGCGGCCCTCCTCCTCGGCGCGGCCGGCGCGGGGATGCTCTTCGCGCCGCGGCTGCCCTAGTCCCGCCCCCACACTAGGATCCTCGCGGGTGCTGCTCTCGGTCCGGGACGTCACGCTGCGCTTCGGCGGCATCGTCGCGCTCGACGCGGTGTCGTTCGAGGTCGCCCAGGGAACGATCTCCGGCCTGATCGGGCCGAACGGCGCGGGCAAGACGACGGTCTTCAACGTGATCACACGGCTCTATTCGCCCGACGCGGGAGCGGTCGAGCTCGAAGGCGAGGACCTCCTGCGAACGCCCGCCCACGTGATCGTGCGCCTGGGAATCGCGCGCACGTTCCAGAACATCAACCTCTTCCGCTCGATGACCGTGCTCGAGAACGTCCTCGTCGGGGGGCATGCCCGCGGCCGCCAGGTGGGTGAGCCGGAGGCGCTCGAGGCGCTCGAGGTCGTCGGCCTCGCCGGCGACGCGGGACGCCACGCGGCGGCCCTGCCGTACGGGATGCAGAAGCGTGTCGAGATCGCCCGCGCGCTGATGGCCCGCCCGCGGCTGCTCCTGCTCGACGAGCCCGCGGGCGGCCTCAACCACGAGGAGGTCGAGGAGCTCGGCCGGTTCGTGCTCCGGCTGCGCGACGAGCACGAGCTCACGATCCTGCTCGTCGAGCACCACATGAGCCTCGTGATGCGCGTCTCGGACGACGTCACCGTGCTGAGCTTCGGTCGGACGATCGCCTCCGGCCCGCCCGCGCAGGTGCAGGCCGACCCGGCCGTGATCGAGGCGTACCTCGGAGTGGGCGAGTGAGCACGCTGCTCGAGCTCGAGGAGGTCGAGGCGCGCTACGGCCCCGTCCAGGCGCTCCGCGGGATCACCTTGACGGTCGCCGAGGGCGAGGTCGTCGCAGTGCTCGGCGCGAACGGCGCCGGCAAGACGACCACGCTGCGAGCGATCTCCGGCACGGTGCGCCGCTCCGGCCGGATCGTCTTCGCGGGCAAGCCGCTGCGGGGTGGCCCGGAGGCGGTCGCCCGCGCCGGGATCGCCCACGTCCCCGAGGGACGGGGCACCTTCACCGAGCTGACCGTGCACGAGAACCTCCGCCTCGGCGCGTATACGCGCCGCGAGCGCAGCGTGCGGGCCGACGTCGACCGGATCGCTCAGTGGTTCCCGTGGATCCGCGAGCGGTCGGGCCAGCAGGCGGGCACGCTTTCCGGGGGCGAGCAGCAGATGCTCGCGGTGGCCCGGGCGCTGATGGCACGGCCGAAGCTGCTGCTCCTCGACGAGCCGTCGCTCGGGCTCGCGCCGATGATCGTGCGCGAGATCTTCCGCATCGTGCGCGAGCTGAACGAGCGCGAGGGGCTGACCGTGCTCGTCGTCGAGCAGGAC
>DATBET010000007.1:0-9269 GCA_036558885.1 Gaiella sp. | reverse complement strand
GAGTGGCAGCACGTCAAGGAGGGAGAGCCGGTGCGCCGCACCGGAGCGGTGATGAGCGTGCCCGTCGGCGAGGGGCTGCTCGGCCGCGTCGTCGACCCGCTCGGCAACCCCCTCGACGGTCAGGGGCCGATCGAGGGCACGACGCTCCGCCCGCTCGAGTTCAAGGCGCCGGGCGTGATCCAGCGCCAACCCGTCCACGAGCCCCTCCAGACCGGCCTCAAGGCGATCGACTCGATGATCCCGATCGGCCGCGGCCAGCGCGAGCTGATCATCGGCGACCGCGGCACCGGGAAGACCGCGATCGGGATCGACGCGATCATCAACCAGCGCGGCGGCGACGTGATTTGCATCTACGTCGCGGTCGGGCAGAAGGCGTCGACGGTCGCGCAGGTGGTCGAGCGGCTGCGCGACGCGGGCGCCATGGAGTACACGATCGTGATCTCCGCGCCCGCGCAGGAGGCTGCGCCGATCAAGTGGATGGCGCCGTTCGCCGGCGCCGCGATGGGCGAGGACTTCCTCTTCAACGGGAAGCACGCGCTCGTGATCTACGACGACCTCACGAAGCACGCGGACGCGTACCGGCAGCTGTCGCTCCTGCTGCGGCGCCCGCCTGGCCGCGAGGCGTTCCCGGGCGACGTCTTCTACCTCCACTCGCGGCTCCTCGAGCGCGCCTGCAAGCTCTCGGACGAGCTGGGCGGCGGCTCGCTGACCGCGCTGCCGGTGATCGAGACGCAGGCGGGCGACGTCGCGGCGTACATCCCGACGAACGTGATCTCGATCACGGACGGCCAGATCTTCCTCGAGTCGTCCCTGTTCTACTCGGGCATCCGGCCGGCGATCAACGTCGGCATCTCGGTGTCCCGCGTCGGCGGGAACGCGCAGACGAAGGCGATGAAGAAGGTCGCCGGCCGCCTGCGGCTCGACCTCGCCCAGTACCGCGAGCTCGAGGCGTTCGCGCAGTTCGGCTCGGAGCTCGACGCAGCCACGCAGCAGGCTCTCTCGCGCGGCGAGCGCATGGTCGCGACCCTCAACCAGCCGCAGTATCAGCCCTGGCCGATCGAGGAGCAGGTCGTGGCGATCTACGCCGGCATCCACGGGTGGCTGGATAAGGTGCCGGTGCCCCAGGTGCCGCGCTTCCAGGAGGAGCTGCGGGAGACGCTCCGCGCCGACGACACGATCTACAAGGCGATCCGCGAGAGCGGCGACCTCTCCGACGAGACCACCGCGTCTCTCGAGGACGCCCTGAAGAAGTTCGTGGACGGCTTCAACGTCGAGGAAGAGACCGGGCTCGTCTAGGCCCTCATGGCGTCCGTCCAGGATTTCAAGCGCCGGATCCGCTCGGTCCGCAACACGCGGAAGATCACGCGTGCGCTCGAGCTCGTCGCCGCGGCGAAGCTCCGCCGTGCGCAGGCGCGCATCGAGTCGATGCGGCCGTACGCCGACACGATGCGCGAGCTGATCTCCGGCGTCGGCCGCGCCGCCGGCTCGGTCCAGCGGCTGCCGCTGCTCCAGCAGCGCGAGCAGCCCGCCGCGACGCTGATCGTGCCCCTGACGGGCGACCGCGGCCTCGCCGGCGCCTTCAACGCCCAGGTCACGCGTCGCGCCTTCGCGCTCGAGCGGCGTCTCCAGGGCGAGGGGCAGACCGTGCGCTGGCTCGGCGTGGGGAAGAAGGGGCGCTCGACGCTCACCTTCCGGCGGAGGACGCTCGACGGGGCGTTCGTCGGCTTCATGGACGCGCCGACCTACGCGGACGCGCAGGCGATCGCGCACCGTGCCGGCGAGCTGTTCGTCGAGGGCGAGGTCGATCGCGTCGTGCTCGTCTACAACACGTTCGTCTCGGCGCTCACCCAGACGGTGACCGAGCAGGAGATCCTGCCGATCTCCGCCGACGTGCTCGAGACGGACGAGGAGGAGCGCCGCGACGACACGCTCCGCGGCGACTTCATCTTCGAGCCCGAGCCGGAGGAGATCCTCGAGCGGCTCCTGCCCGTGTACCTCGAGACCCAGGTGTACCGGGCGCTGCTCGAGTCGGCCGCGTCGTTCCAGGGCGCGCAGATGACCGCCATGCGCAACGCGTCGAAGAACGCGGGCGAGCTGATCGACCGCTACACGCTGCAGATGAACCGCGCCCGCCAGGCCGAGATCACGCAGGAGATCCTCGAGGTCGTGGCCGGGGCGGACGCGCTGACCTAGCCTGCGAGCGTCCGTTCCGCATGCGCGGAACGCACGCCGCAAGCTCCGTGAGCTCGGCTCCGCCGAGCGCACGGCACATCCCTGAAGCGGACTGCCGGCTGCGCCGGTGTCCGAGCGCCTGCGCTAACAACTTTCGGCCGCAAACGTAGAAGGAAGTAGTGTCGGCGGACTTCCAACCCGACGGGCGGCCCGTCGATACCATCGTGCGGGTGGAGAGGGCCCTCGCGGACGGCGACAGGGAGATTGAGGCCGCGCGGGTCGAGCGCGCCGGCGAGATCTCGACCCGCTTCCTCGACAACATCGAGACCGTCGTCTACGGGAAGCGCGAGGAGATCAAGCTCGTCCTCACCGCCCTGATCTGCGGCGGCCACGTCCTGCTCGAAGACGTTCCGGGCACGGCGAAGACGATGCTCGCACGGGCGATCGCGGGGAGCATCGAGGGCGCCACGACCTCGCGGATCCAGTGCACGCCCGACCTCCAGCCGACGGACGTGACGGGCCTCGCGATCTTCGACCAGCGCAGCCGCGACTTCGAGTTCCGGCCGGGGCCGATCTTCACCAACGTCGTGCTGGTCGACGAGATCAACCGCGCCACGCCGAAGACCCAGTCGGCGCTGCTCGAGGCGATGGCGGAGAACCAGGTCACGGTCGACGGCGTGACGCGAGACGTCCCGTACCCGTTCCTCCTGCTCGCGACGGAGAACCCGATCGAGTACGAGGGCACGTTCCCCCTGCCGGAGGCGCAGCTCGACCGGTTCTTCCTGCGGACGGCGCTCGGCTATCCGGAGATGGAGGACGAGCTGCGGATCATCGAGGAGCAGCGCTTCAACCACCCGCTCGAGGCCCTCCGGCCGGTCGTCGGCCTGGACGACGTCCAGGCGCTGCGCACGGCGGCGCAGGAGGTGTACGTCGACGACGTCATCCACCGCTGGCTCGTCGAGCTCGTGCGCGCGACACGGCAGCAGGAGTCGGTCGTGATCGGCAGCTCCGTGCGCGGCAGCCTCGCGCTCGAGCGCGCGGCCCGCGCGTGGGCGCTGCTGCACGAGCGGGGTTACGTGATCCCCGAGGACATCGAGCTACTGTTCGCACCCGTGCTCGCGCACCGCGTGGTCTTCACGCCGAGCTTCGTCGCGCACGCCCGCGCCTCCGGCTGGGAGGCCGCGATCGACGACTTCCGTCGGGCCTGCTTCGACGCCGCGCCCCGTCCCGGCTCCGAAGCCGACCCCCTGTTCGAGCGACCCCGCTCCGTCTAGGGAGGCCACTCGCCCGTGGCGAACGCCCGGCCGACCTTCACCTTCGTCCCCCGGCGACGTGTGATCGGGCTCTCGTTCGGGACCATGCGCAGCCTCCACCGCGGTGCGGGCACCGACATCGCCGGCTCCCGGCCGTACCGGCGCGGCGACTCGATGGACGTGATCGACTGGGCGGCGTCCGCCCGGCTCTCGACCGCACGGGACGCCGACGAGTTCCTCGTCCGCGAGCGGTTCGCGGAGGAGGCGCCGAAGATCGTCCTCGTCTGCGACCGGCGCCCGAGCATGGCGCACTTCGCGCCGCCGCTGCCTTGGCTGGACAAGCGCGCCGCGATGCGGCAGGTCGTCGAGCTCGTGCTCGCGAGCGCGGGTGCCTCCGGCGGCTACGTCGGCTACCTCGACTTCGCGGACGGCGAGGCGCACTGGCGGCAGCCGAAGGGAGAACGGAAGCTGATCGAGATCCGCGACCGGCGGCTCATGTCCTCCGAGTTCGGCGGCCCGCCCGACTGGCTCGAGCGCTCGGTCGCCCACCTCGCGGAGCAGCGCAGGGCCGTCAGCGCCGGGACGTTCGTCTTCGTGCTCTCGGACTTCATCCCGGCGCCCGCACGGGACCTCTGGCTGACCGCCGCGGAGCACCGCTGGGACGTCGTCCCCGTCGTGATCCAGGACCCGACCTGGGAGCAGAGCTTCCCCGACGTGAGCGGCGTGGTCGTGCCGCTCAGGGACGCCGTGACCGGGCGCCTCTCGCCAGTCCGGCTGCGGCGCGGCGAGGCGGAGGCACGTCGTGAGGAGAACGAGGCGCGCGCGAAGGCGCTGCTCGACACTTTTCGGGCGCTCGACATCGACCCGGTGCTCGTCACCTCGGGCGAGCCGGCCGAGATCCTCGCGGAGTTCCTCGTGTGGTCGGACCTGCGTCGCACCCGCCGGGTGGTGGGCGCGTGAGGGCAGGCCGGGAGCGCATCCTCGGCGGCGCGGGCCTCGCGGCGCTCGCCGTGCTCGGGGCTCTCGTCGTGGCGCTCCTCTGGAACGGGGGCGCGCCGGGCGAGCCGGAGCCGAGGGTGACGAGCAAGAGCGGCATCGACGCGTACGGCGACCTCGACATCTACAAGGTGCACTTCGGCGACACCGTGACCGCCAGGCTCGAGGTGACCGTCGACCGCTCACGTGTGGATCCCGACTCCGTCCGCGTGAACACCGACTTCACGCCCTGGGAGCCGACCGGCGCCCCGCGCGTCGTCCGCCGCGACGGGAAGTCGACCACCTACCTCGAGACCCGCTACACCCTCCGCTGCCTCGAGAGCTTCTGCACGACGCAGGACACGGAGGCTGTGCAGGGCTTCCGAGCGGCGCGGATCACGTACGCGGCGCTCGACGACGCACCTGGCGGCGCCGGCCAGCGGACGGTGCAGGCGGAATGGCCCGAGGTGCTCGTCACTGCGCGGTACGCACCGCCGAGCGCGAGCCAGTCGGCTCGCCAATCGGCGAGCGAGTGGCGCGCGAACCTCCTGTCGCTCCCGGCGGCGACCTATCGCGTCGGGCCATGGGCCCTCGTCGCCCTGCTGCTCGCCGCAGCGGCGCTCTTCGCGGCCGCGGCGGCGGTGATCGTCCTTCGCACGCGGCCCCGTCGGTCGGCCGGCGCGCCCACCGCCGTGGCCGCCGAGGACACTGGCGCCAGCGTCACGGCGCTCGAGTACGCCCTGGAGCTGCTCGAGGACCCGGCGAGGGTCAACGGCTCGGGCGATCAGAGGCGAGCGTTGGAGCTGGTGGCGGACGGGCTCCTCGTGCACGGCGATCGTGCGCTCGGTCGGATCGCGCGCGCGCTCGCGTGGTCGCGTCCCGTGCCGAAGATCGACGAGACGAGCGGCATCGCGCGGGAGGCGCGCGCCGTCTTCGGAAGGAAGGGTGAGGCCGATGCGCCTGCTCTCTGACGGCGCCGCGGTCGACAGCCACGATGTCGGCAGCATGCGTCGCGCGAAGGTCCGCACGCGACTGGTGCGCATCGTGCTGGTCGTCGCGGCGCTCGCGCTGCTCCTCGGCGCGGCGGCGTCGGCACGGGGCCTCGATGCCGGGCGGACGAACGGGCTGCCGACCGCATCCGGGATCGCGGTCGTCGACCTCTCCCTCAGCATCGGCCCGCAGGACTACCAGGCGATCCGCGCGACTCTGCGGCGCCTGATCTCGTCCGGCGGCTCGCTCGGTCTCGTGATGTTCTCGGACGTCCCGTACGAGATGCTGCCGCCCGGGACGCCCGCCAGGGAGCTGGAGCCGGTGCTGCGGCTGCTCGAGCCGCAGAAGCCTGCCGGCAAGGGCCAACCGAAGCTGCCGCAGAATCCGTGGACACAGAGCTTCTCGGCGGGAACGCGCATCTCCGCCGCGCTCGACCTGGCGCAGGAGATGCTCGCGCGGGACGGGATCTCGCACGGGAGCGTGCTCCTGCTCAGCGACCTCGTCACCGCGCCCGAGGACGTGCCGCGGCTCGCGCGGACGCTCCAGAACCTCCAGGACGCGGGGATCTCGGTGAAGGTCGTGCCGCTCACGCCTCTCAAGGACGGCCGGCGGATCTTCGAGGGCCTGCTCGGAAAGCAGGCCTTGATCCCGCCGTCGCGCATCGCGAGCGCCAGCCCACTACCGACCGACTCGTCGTCCGGGCTGCCGCTCGCGCTGCTGGCCCTCGGCGCGCTCGCGCTCCTCGCGCTCGCCGCGCACGAGCGGTTCGCCGGCCGCCTCTGGCTGCCCCGACCCGAGGGGAGGCCGGCATGAAGGACCCGCGCGCGAGAAGGGCCGCGATCATCGCCACGGTCGCCGGCTGCGCGCTCCTGTCGCTGTTCCTCGTCATGCTCGCGGTCGACGTCGTGCGCTCGCACGAGGCGCTCGCCTCGGGCGACGACACCTATGCCTCCGCACCGAAGGAGGGCGGGCTGTGGAGGCCAGGAGCTCTCGGAGCGTCGACGCTCAGCGGCAAGGTGCTCGGCGTCGACGACGACCTGAGGTTCCGCGAGGCCGTGCGTGCGCTCAGGCTTTCCCAGCGCGACAAGCCGACCGACTCGAGCCCCGACGCGATCCTCCGGCGTGCGAAGGCGCAGAAGCTCCTCCAGCAGGTCTCGGACGACGATCCCGACGCGGGGCGCCGCTCACGGGCTCTGAGCCTGCTGAGCGTCCTGATGCTCTCGACGCCGGCCGCAGACCAGGAGGAGCGCGCCACCACCCAGCGCGTCGCGCTGGCGAACCTCCAGAAGGCGATCGAGACCGACCCGACGAACGACGAGGCGAAGTACAACCTCGAAGTCGTCCTGCGGCGCCGGGCCGGCGTCCAGACCGTGCAGGGCGGTCCGACGCCGAACCCGTCGAGCGGGCAGGGACAGTCGCGCGGGGCTGCCACCGGCCCGCCCGGCAAGGGCTACTGAGTGCTGTTCGTCACGCTCCACTTCCTGACGCCGAAGGGTGCGCTGCTCGGGCTCCTGGTGCTCGTGCCGCTCGCCGCGGTCCTCGCGGTCTCGAAGCGCGCGACGGGCGTCCGCGAGGCGCTCGGCGTGCCGCCGCTCCCCGAGAGCGCGCGCGTCGTCCCGCTCGTCGCCGTCGTGGCGGTTGGCGTCCTGCTCGGGCTCGCGGCCGCACAGCCGCTCGTCGAGCGCTCGTCGGAGCGAAAGGTGCGCGCGGACGCGGAGGCCTACGTCGTGCTCGACGTCACCCGCTCGATGCTCGCCCGACAGGGCCTCCCGGGCCGGATGCGCATCGAGCGCGCCAAGCAGGCGGCAGAGCAGCTTCGCGCGTCGGCGCCCGACGTGAAGTTCGGCGTCGCCTCCATCACGAACAGGGTGCTGCCGCACCTCTTCCCGAGCGCCGACGGGGACGTCTTCCGCGCGACGCTCGAGAAGTCCCTCGGAGTCGGTCGCCCGGCGCCGGGCACAGGGTTCATCATCGCGCCGGGCCAGGTCTCGAGCCGGAACGCAACGACCTTCAGCGCGCTGGCGGGCATGGGCACGCAGGGCTTCTTCTCACCCGAGGCGCGGAAGCGCGTGGTGGTCGTGCTCACGGACGGGGAGAGCCCCGACGTCGCAGCGGCACGGGTCGGGTCGAGCTTCCGGCGCGCGGGCATCCAGGCCGTCTTCCTGCGGTTCTGGCGCTCGGGCGAGCGCGTGTTCACGAACGGCCAGGCGGAGCCGCAGTACCGCCCCGATCCGCAATCGCGCGCGATCCTCGAGTCGCTCGCCGCCGCCACGGGTGGCCGTGCGTTCGACGAGACCGATCTCGCCGGTGCGGAGCGGCAGGTGCACGCGGACGTCGGCTCGGGGAAGGCGGAGGCGGTCGCCACGGAGCGCGGCCACCGGCTTCCGCTCGCGCCCTACCTCGCGGCTGTCGCGATTCTCCCGCTCGGCCTCCTCCTCTGGCGCCGCGACCGCTGAAGGCGTCGCGTCACTCAGGCCGCGACTCGAGTCAGCGCAAGTTGCAGTCTGTAACTTGCGCCGTCCGGCTCGCGTGCGCCTCGCGCAGGCGCACCCCGGGACGGAGCGAGCGACTACCGGGTCAGGCGCAGCGTCTCGACGGCGGGGCTGTCCTCGAGCTGCGGGACGATGCAGCCGCCGATCGCGTAGAGCCTCCCGCGCACCGCGTAGAGCGCGAGGGCGTGCCGCGGCACCTTGAGGCTCGGGCCGCGCCGCCACTTCCGGGTCGCGGCGTCGTAGACGAAGTACTTCGACTCGAGCACCGCATGGATCTGGTTGCCGACTGAGACGACGCCGAGGAGGTCCATCGGCGCCGGCATCGGCGGCCCGGGTCGCCACTCGTTGCGCTTCGGGCTGTAGATCCAGACGCGGCGGATGATCTCCTGGCTCTTCAGGCGCCCGCCGAGCACCCAGATCTCTCCGTTGAACACCGTGGCGGCCATCGCGTGGATCGCCTCGGGCAGCGGGGCGACCTCGGACCACGTCTCGCGCGCGACGTCGTAGGCGTAGGCGGTCTGCACCGGGTTCACCGGGTCGAGCCCGCCGATCGCGTAGACCTTGCCGCCCAGGCCGACGGCGGCGAGGTTCGTCCGCGGTGCCGGCAGCGGCGTCAGCGTCCGCCACGACGCGCGGCGCGTGTCGTACGCGTAGACCTGGCGCCCGTCGACGTCCGGTGCGTTCCCGCCGATCACATAGAAGGTCTGACCGAGCCTGGCGCCCGCGGCCGCGCTGAACTCTTGGGGGAGAGGCGTGAGCGAGGCCCAGCGGTCGGTCCTGGGGTCGAACCGCTCGAAGAGGTCGAGGGGGCGGCCGCTGTTCCCGACCATCCCTGCGGCGACGTAGATCTTCCCGCCGATCTCGGTGGACGCCGTGTAGCTGCGGCGGTGCGGCATCGGCGGCGACCACGTCCACACCGGGCGCGTGGTCGCGGCGGTGCCGCCCGAGCTGCCACGCGCCAGCACGCCGGCGGCGGTCACCACGAGGACGAGCGCGAGAAGGCCGGCGGCGACGAGGGTGACGCCGCGCGGCTGTCGCTCAGAGGGACTCGGCGAGCGCATGCTTGTGCTTGCGACGTTCTTCCTTGCGCTCGCGCATGCGATGCGGGTCGGGCACGGGAACGGCCGCGAGGAGGGCCTTGGTGTACTCGTCTTTCGGGTTGGAATAGACCTGCTCGGAGGGGCCCGCCTCGACGATCTGCCCCTTGTTCATCACCGCGATGTCGTCGCTCATCGTGCGGACGACAGCGAGGTCGTGGGCGACGAAGAGGTACGCGAGGCCGAACTCGGACTGGAGGTCCTTGAGCAGGTTGAGGATCTGCGCCTGGATCGAGACGTCGAGCGCGGAGACCGGCTCGTCGCAGACGATCAGCCGCGGGTTGAGCGCG
>DATBET010000006.1:0-9450 GCA_036558885.1 Gaiella sp. | reverse complement strand
GCGAACCGGCGCCGGAGGACGCTCTGGGCCATCGTGACGGGTCAGTCTAGGGGAGGGGCTCGCGCGCTCCGGGAACGCGTCTACAGTCCGCACGGTGACGGCCGAGCCGCTGTCCCGTGGGCGACCGGCGGAGGGGCTGCTGCGGGCACTCGCCGGAGACGCCGCGACGGAGGCCCTCGCGCTCGCCGCCGCGGTCCCCTTCCTGTTCCTCCACGCGACGTACCAGCCGACGCTCTCGCTCGGGGTGGGCACGACCTCGATCGACGCGACGCTCGCCGACGCTGCGATCGCGCTCGTCGTCGTCGCCGCCGGCGTCCGCGGTCACCGGGAGGGCTGGGCGCCGCTCCGCTCGGCGCGTGTGCTCCTCGGGCTCACCGCGGCGTTCGTCGCGGTCGGGGCGCTGTCGCTCGCGACCCCGTCGATCCTCGGCGAGGACTACGACCTCGGCGTCCACGCGATCAGCGTCGCGAAGTTCGCCTGGTACGCCTGCCTCCTCCCCGCGACCGTGCTCCTCGTCCGCGCCACGCGCGACGCGGTGCCGCTGCTGCGCGCCGTCGTCGCCTGGTGCGTCGCCGCGACCACTTACGGCCTGCTCCAGTTCCTGGGGATCGTCTCGGAGTTCCAGGGGAAGCGGCCCGGCCAGCGCGAGCCGTCCTTCGTGGGGATCCACGACTTCGCCGCCCTCTCCGGCGCCGCGCTCGTCGTCGGGGCGCTCGGCGTCGTGCTCGCCTGGGGGCCCGCGGGGCGGCGCTGGGCGCTCGCCGGGCTGGCGGGCGGCGCTCTCGGGGTCGTGCTCTCAGGAGCGATGACCGCGGTCCTCGGCATGTGGCTCGCGCTCGCGGCGGTGCTGCTCGGGGCCCGCCTGCTGCGCGCGCTACGGGGACGGGCCGCGCTCGTGCTCGTCGCGGTCGCGCTCACGGTCACCGCCGGGACCGCCGTCATGCGGGCGGACACGATCGAGCGCTTCGCCGAGTTCATCGGCCTCCGCGAGAAGGTGGCCGACACCGGCGTCGAGAGCTACGCGCACCGCACGCTGCTCGCGTACATCGGCGCACGGATCTGGCTCGACCGGCCGCTCGGCGGCGTCGGGTGGCAGGCATCGAGCGAGGAATGGGCCTACGGGCCGTTCCTCGCCGACGCGCGGGCGCGGTTCCCGGACGAGCCCGACCAGGCCTTCCCCTCGCCCGAGCACCCGTGGGGGATCCAGTTGCTGTACCTCCAGGTCGCCGCAGACCTGGGCGTCGCGGGGCTCGTCGTGCTCCTCGCGCTCGCCGCGACCGGGATCGCGACGGGCATCCGGGGGATCCGGTCGTCGCCGGTCGCGCTCTGCGGCCTCGGCTGGCTGCTCGTGGCGGCCGGCGTGTGGACCGGGATCGGGCTCGTCTCGGGGCTGCCCCTCGGCGCCATGACGTGGATCGCGTTCGGGCTGGTGGCCGTCCGTGACTGACCCTCGCCTCGATCCGCCCCTCTCGATGCCGACCTACGCGGTACGCGCGGCCCTCGCGCGCTGGCTCGCAGAGGAGGCGGCGCGCGCGGCGGCCGACTTCGGCCGCTATCGGCTGCTCGACGCGGGCTGTGGCGAGAAGCCGTACGCGGCGCTCTTCGCGCCCTTCGTCTCCGAGCACGTCGGTCTCGATAACGCCGCGCACGCGCACGCGGACCTCGTCGGCCCGATCGAGGCGATCCCCGCGGAGGACGCCTCGTTCGACGTCGTCACCTGTATCCAGGTGCTCGAGCACGTCGACGACCCCGCCCAGGCGATCCGCGAGCTCCATCGCGTCACACGGCCGAGCGGTCGCGTGCTTCTCTCGACGCACGGCGCGACGGTCTACCACCCCAACCCGTCCGACCCGTGGCGCTGGACGCACGAGGGGCTCGAGCGGCTGTTCGCGGCGAACGGCGAGTGGGCTTCCGTTACGGTGTCGCCCGGCTCGGGCACGGCCTCGTCCCTCGCGATGCTGAACGCGATCTACCTCGAACACGCGCTGCGCCGGACGCCGGTGCGCCCTCTGCGGGGGCCCGCGGTCGCGACGCTCAACCGGCTCGCGCGCTGGCTCGACGGTCGCTCGCCCGAGCTCCGCGGCACCCGCCCCGGCACCCTCGCCGCCAACTACCACGTCGTCGCGGAACGGTCCGCATGACACGCGTCCTCGTCACCGGCGGGGCCGGGTTCATCGGCTCGAACCTCGTCGCCGCCCTGCTGGAGCGCGGGGACGAGGTTCGCGTGCTCGACAACTACTCGACGGGCAGCCGCGCGAACCTCGCGGCTCTCGGGCGGGACGTCGAGGTCGTGGAGGGCGACCTGCGCTCGTACGAGCGCGTCCATACGGCCGTCCGCGGAACCGAGCTGGTCTTTCACCAGGGCGCGCTCGGCTCCGTGCCCCGCTCCGTCCAGGACCCGCTCACCTCGACCGCGGTCAACGTCGAGGGGACGCTGAACGTCCTCCTCGCGGCGCGGGACGAGGGGATCCGCAGGGTCGTCGCGGCCTCCTCGTCCTCGGTCTACGGCGACGGAGGGGCCTTTCCGCGCGTCGAGACGCAGGCGCCGAGCCCGATCTCGCCCTACGCGGTCGCAAAGCTCGCCGCGGAGCGCTTCTGCGTGAGCTTCACGCAGGTGTACGGGCTGGAGACCGTTGCTCTCCGGTACTTCAACGTCTTCGGCCCCCGGCAGGACCCGAGCTCGCAATATGCAGCAGTCGTGCCGCGCTTCATCCGGGCGATCGCGGATGGGCGGCCGGTCACCGTGCACGGAGACGGCGAGCAGTCGCGCGACTTCACCTACGTCGAGAACGTCGTCCGCTCGAACCTCCTCGCAGCGGACGCCGCCGACGCCGTGGGACGGGTCCTCAACATCGCGACGGGAGGCTCCGAGACGGTCAACGCGCTCGCCGAGACGATCGGGGGGCTTCTCGACCGTCCGGTCGAGCGGGCGCACGGACCCGCGCAGCCCGGCGACGTGCGCGAGTCGTGGGCGGACGTCTCGGCCGCCCGTGAGGCGATCGGCTACGAGCCGACGGTCGACTTCGAAGAGGGCTTGCGACGTACGATCGACGCGATGCTCGGCAACGGGGTAGGAACGAGATGACGCACGCGTTCGGCTCGATCGACGAGCTCGGCGAGGGCTACGGCTTCCGAAAGGTGCGCGGCGCGCTCGGCATCGAGGCGTTCGGCGTCAACGCGATCGTGATGCCGCCGGGCTACCCCGGGTTCCGGCACTACCACGATCAGCAGGACGAGCTCTATTTCGTGCACGCCGGGACCGCCCGCGTCGAGGTCGACGGCGAGGAGCGCCTGCTCGGGCCGGGCGGGATGGTGCACGTGGCGTCGACGACGGCGCGGTGCATCTCCAACGGCGGAGAGGAGGATCTCGTGCTTCTCGTCGTGGGCGGCAAGGGGGGCTACGTTGCGCGGGACGGCCATCTCGTCGACGAGGCGGACCTCGAGCGCCGCCGCTCCTTCGGCTCGGGCGGCTAGAGGGCAGTCTCCGGGGGGTCGTCGTCCGGGCGTGCGTGGAGCGCGGCGGCTGCGAGCGCGAACACGACGACCGAGAGCCAGTGGATGCCGATCACGTCGGTCTGGAGGCCGAGCACCGCGAGGGCCGCGACCGACGACGCGAGCCACGGGGAGCGCGTGCGCAGGGCGAGGATCAGCGCGAGCAGCCAGCCGGCGAACGCGGCGAGACCGAGCGCGCCCGTGTCGACGCCGAGCTCCGTGTACGTCGACTCGCCGGCCTTGACGTTTTCGCTGCCGATCGTCCTCGAGGCGGAGACACCGGAGTTCCCGAGCCCGAAGCCCCACGGGTGGTGCGCGACCGTGCGGATCCCGTCGCGCAGTGCGCCGAGGTGGCTGGACGTCGAGCTTTCACCGGCACTGAAGGGATCGTCGGAGGCGACGCCCTCCTGGGCGGCGTTCTCGCGCAGGCAGATCAGCTCCGCGGCGGTGTAAGTCGTGCCCGGCCCGATCGTGGGGAAGATCGCGACGAAGATGACCGAGGCGACGACCGAGGCGACCGCGAGCCCTCCGATCGGCGCGGAGCGGCGAAGAAGCGCGAGCACGAGCAGTCCGGCCGGGAGCGCGATGAACGCCGCCCGCGTGTGCGTCCAGAGGAGCCCGGCGTACGCGAGCGCGCCGGCGGCGATCGTCCACCGTCGCGGGCGCGCTGCGGCGAGCAGCAGGCACGCGACCACCAGCGTGTACGCGGTCGCGAGCGGGCTCAGGAACGTCGAGACGAGCCTTCGCACCGGGCTCTCCTCGTCGGTGTTGAGGATCCAGTTCTCGGGCAGGCCCGAGAGGCAGCGGTACGCGAGGCCGAGTTGCTCGGAGAACCAGTCCGGCACGCCCGAGTCCCGCCACCACTGGAGCGGCACGAGGTAGACGTCGATCAGGCCCCAGGCGGCGAGCCCGCAGCCGACCACCACGATCGTCAGGGCGATCCGCCGCCACCACGTGCGATCGAGCGTGACGAGGCGCCCGAGCGCGTACGCGCCGAGCGGCAGGAGGTGGTGTCGGAGGGCATAGAGCTCGCCCCTGGCGGTCGCGTCGCCACCGAGCCACGACTGGGGCAGGGCCCAGTAGAGAACGACGAGCGCGCCGTACGCGAGCGCCAGCCGGTCGGCCCAGAAGAGACGCGGAACCGACCCGGCGGCGGCGACGGCCGCGACGAAGGCGACGACGAGCAGCACCTCCTTCCACGCCGCCGCGACGTCGAGCGCATCTCCCCGCAGGCCCGCCTGCCAGAGGAGCGCCATGCCGAGGTTGTGGAGCGCGAGCCCGATCGCGAGGACGATCAGGGCGACGCGTGGCACGCGGGCTGTCACGTGGCCGCGACGAGCGTCATGCCGAGGTTGTGGACGCGCACCGGCACGAGGAACAACGCTCGGAGCTCGGCGGGGCCGAGCAGGTGGTTCTCCTTCGCCCACGGTTTGCCGACGAGGTCGTAGACGCGCGAGGCCGCGGGCTTCGGCAGCCAGTGGACGAACGGCAGCCACGTGTGCACCTCGACCGGGAACCAGCGATTCGGCGTCGTGAGGAACACCCGCCGCCCCACGCGCACCGCCTCGCGGACGAACGCCTCCTGCCGTGCGCGGCCGCCGACGTGCTCGATCACGGCGTTCGAATGGACGACGTCGAACTCGCCGTCCGCGAATGGAAGCTCGCACGCGTCGCCCTGCACGTAGCGGATCGCGGGGTAGCGTCCCCGGAAGCGGTCGCCGTCGTGGAGCCCGAGGGCGGTGATGCGCCCCGGCCAGGGATAGTGCTCCTCGAGGAAGTTGTGGGTCGTGCAGCCGCTCTCGCCGCCCGACTCGCCGTGCGAGACCTCGTCCACCCCGACGTCGAGCACGCTCGTCCCGGCGGAGGGCTGCATCAGCTCGAGGAAGAGCGCGAGCTTGCGCCTGCGCGAGCGGAGCGAGATCGCGTCGGCGAGCCGCACGGTCGGTCGAGCAGCGTACCCGCGGCGTAGGCTGGGCGCGCCGTGGTCGAAGCCGTGCTCGCGCCGAGGGGCCCCTACCGTCTGCGCCACATGGTGCGTGGTGGGATCTGGCGCGGCGAACTGCCCCACGAGCGCGCCGCGACGGCGTGGCAGCGCCCCGACGGCCGGGTCGTCGTCCGGGCTCCGGACGAGTCGGCGGTCGAGCTCGCGCGCTTCATGCTCGCCCTCGACGACGACACGGGGCCGTTCCACGTGCGGTTCGCACGCGACCCGCTGATCGGCCCGTCGGCCCGCGCGCTGGTCGGCTACCGGCCCCTTCGGCGGGCGACGGTGACGCACGCCGTCGTCCGGGCGATGTGCGGCCAGCTCGTCGAGGCGCGCCGCGCCCTCGCGTTGGAGCGTGCCGTTCGGCGGGCGTGCGGCGAGCGTGTCGTGACTCAGGGCGCCTTGCGTCGCCTACCGCCCGTCGCGCTGCGGCGCCTCGGCCTCGCACAGAACCGGGCGACCGCGCTCCACCGGCTCGCGGCGACCCTCGACCTGGAGGCGCTTCACGGGCATCCGACGGCCACGGTGTCGCAGCGGCTGCGCCGCGAGCCCGGCGTCGGCCCCTGGTCGGTCGGCGTGATCGCGATCGAGGGCCTCGGCCGCTACGACCACGGCCTCGTGGGCGACCTGTCGCTGGTGAAGCTCCAGGCGGCGCTCACCGGGCGCTGGGTCGAGGGGCACGAGACCACAGCGCTGCTCACCCCCTACGAGGAATGGCAGGGCCTCGCCGGCGAGGTGCTCCTGCTCGGCTGGGCGCGGGGCCTCGTGCCGGGCGCTTCCGTCGACTCGGCGCGCATCGCACGCCGTCGCGCCCGAAGGGCGGCATAGTGTCGGCCATGACGGTCGACGAGCGGCGCATCGCAATCCTCGGGGCGGGGCGGATCGGCGAGGCGCTGATCGCCGGGCTCCTCAGCTCGGGCTGGCGCGAGCCCGCGGAGCTCTCCGCGTCCTCGCGGCGGGAGGAGCGGGTCGCGGAGCTCACCGAGCGCTACGGCGTGCGGGCCACCACGAGCAACGTCGAGGCGGCCGCGGGCGCGTCCCTGGTCGTCGTCGCGGTGAAACCGCAGGACATCGACGCCCTGCTCGGCGAGGTCGGTACCGCGATCACCGCCGAGCAGACCGTCCTCACGATCGCGGCGGCGACACCGACGGCGACGATCGAGCGGCACCTCGCGGACGGCGTCCCGGTCGTGCGCGCGATGCCGAACACCCCCTCGACCGTCCACGAGGGGATCGCCGGCCTGTGTGCCGGCGCGCACGCGGACGAGACCCACGCGACGCTCGCGTCGGAGGCGCTCGCGCACCTCGGGCGCGTCGTGCGCGTCCCCGAGAGCGCGATGGACGCCGTCACGGCTGTCTCCGGCTCCGGGCCGGCGTACTTCGCCTTGCTCGCGGAGGCGATGATCGAGGCCGGCCTGCTGCTCGGCCTCTCGCGCGAGATCTCGACCCAGCTCGTCGTGCAGACGATGCTCGGCACCGCGAAGCAGCTCCGTGACGAGGGCCTCCACCCCGTCGAGTTGCGCGAGATGGTCACCTCCCCCGGGGGCACGACCATCGCTGCGATCCGCGAGCTCGAGTCCGCCGGCGTCCGTGCGGCGTTCCTCAACGCGATCCAGGCCGCGATGACGCGCGCCCGCGAGCTGACTGCGGATCAGGAGTGAGTCGCCGGCAAGAGCGGCGAAAAGAGCGGCGGCGGCTCGATCCCGCGGTCCCGCGCGAGCGCGTCGAGCACGAGCGCCGTGTCCGCCACGGGCACGTCCTCGAGGAACGCGTCGCGTCGCTCGAACGACCGGAGCACGTCGCGTCGGGCCGCCTCGAACCCACGCTCGTCGGTCGACGCAAGCGCCGTGAGGGCACGGGCGACCGCAACGGGCTCGAGCCCCTCGTCGGCGATCCGCTCGGCGATCGCGAGTGCTAGGTCGTCACGGCCGAGCACGACGAGGGCGAGCGCGGCGCAATAGCCGCCGATCGGGCCCGCCGCCTCCTCCGCGCCGGCCGCGAGCGCCGCCTCGGCGTCCCGCCGCGCGCCGTCCATGTCTCCGGCGAGCAGCCGGCAGCGGATCATCGCGATCGGCCGTCCCCAGCTGCCAGGCGGCGCCGCCTGCCAGCTCGCGTCGTACTCGTCCGCCGCGCGGCGGAGGAGCGACGCCGCAGCCTCGTCCTGGCCATGCATCGCCGCGGCGAGCCCGGCCGCCCAGGACGCACCCGCGATCCCGGCGAGCCGCAGGTCCTCGCGCTCGCCCTCCGCCGGCGGCGTGGCGAGCCGCCGCTCGTGCTCGTCTTCCGCCCACTCCCGTTTCGTCGCCCAGTCCATGGCAATTGCAAGTTGTAACTAGCACGTACTCTCCGGCCCGGTGAGCGACACGCAGTTCCACCTCGGGCGGGTCGACACGCAGGTCGGGCCGGTGGCGCGGGTGACGATCGCGAACGACTCCGGCGGGCGCCGCCCGAACACGTTCGGCGAGACTGCGCTGCGCTCACTCGACGAGGTGCTAGGCCACGTGGGCGAAGGCGACTGGCGCGGGTTGCTCCTGACCGGCGACGGACACAGCTTCGGCGCGGGCGCGGACGTCGACGAGTTCCCTGAGATCACTCCCGAGCGCGCACGGGAGGGAAGCCGCGCCGGCCACGAGCTCTTCGGTCGCCTGCGCGATCTGCCGTTCCCGACGCTCGCGGCGATCGACGGGGCGGCGCTCGGCGGCGGGCTCGAGCTCGCACTCCACTGCGACATCCGCACGGCGGCCTCGAACGTCCGGCACCTCGGGTTCCCCGAGGTCTTCCTCGGACTGATCCCCGCGTGGGGCGGGACGCAGCTCGCGCCGCGGCTGATGGGCGCGGAAGCGGCCGTGCGTCTCGTGGTCGAGAACCCGCTCCGGCAGAACCGGATGATCGGCGCCGAAGAGGCGCGTCAGCTCGGTCTCGTCGAGGAGCTCTTCGCACCCGACGAGCTCCTCGAGCGGTCGCTCGCGCTGCTACTCGAGCACATCGAGGCGGGAGATGGAAAGCGCCGACCCGACGCCGATCTCTCGGACGTCGCCGAGGTGGTGCGGAAGGCGCGGGCGCGCGTCGACGACGTGGTGCACGGTCAGGCTCCGGCGCCCTATCGGGCGCTCGAGCTGATCGAGGGCGCCGCGCGGTGGCAGCTCGACGAGGGCTACCGGGAGGAGGAGGACGCGGTCGCCGAGCTCCTCCCCGGGCCGGAAGCGCAGGCGTCGCTCTACGCCTTCGACGTCGTCGAGCGGCGGCTCGAGAGCCCAACGGCGGTCCCCGCCGTGGAGCCGCGGCCGATCGAACGGGTCGGCATCGTCGGCGCGGGGCTGATGGCGACCCAGCTCGCGACGCTCGTCGTCCGGCGGCTCCGGGTGCCGGTCGTCCTGACCGATGTCGACCCCGGCCGTGCACCGCAGGCGGTCGAGGCGATCCGGAGCGAGCTCGACGGCCTCGCGGCGCGCGGCCGACTCGGTCACGAGGACTCGGCCCGGCTGCGGGAGCTTCCGGTCGCGGGCGATGGGGTGGAGGCATACGCAGGCTGCGGGCTCGTGCTCGAGGCGGTGTTCGAGGAGCTCGCGGCGAAGCGGCAGGTGTTCGCGGCGCTCGAGGAGGTCGTCTCGTCGGACGCGGTGCTCGCGACCAACACCTCGGCGCTCTCCGTGACCGCGATGGCGGAGGCGCTCGCGCATCCCGGGCGCGTGGTCGGCCTGCACTTCTTCAACCCCGTCTCGGTGCTGCCGCTGGTCGAGGTCGTCCGCACGCCCGCGACCGACGACGCGGCGCTCGCGACCGCGTGGCACGTCGTCCGCGGGCTGCGCAAGCGCGGCGTCGTCGTGCGCGATGCCCCCGGCTTCGTCGTCAACCGGCTCCTGACCCGCCAGTCGACCGTCGTCATGCAGGCGATCGAGCGTGGGGCGACGTTCGAGCAGACCGACGAGGCCGCGCTGCGCCTCGGGCTGCCGATGCCGCCCTCCGCGCTCCTC
>DATBET010000005.1:0-8907 GCA_036558885.1 Gaiella sp. | reverse complement strand
CTGCGCGATCATCTGGTGGAGGAACTCGTTGTTGTCCGCACCGACGATCGGGACGAGCGGCTTGCCCGCCGTCTTGAAGGCGCGGATCACCGTGTAGTCGGCGCCCGAGTTCCACACGCCGTCGACCTGCGTGCCCGAGTTCAGGATGTCGAGCATCTGCTTCCCGGACGTCGCGAAGTCCCAGTTCATGAAGACGGACTTCACGACCTTGATGTTCGGGTACTTCTTGAGGGCCTGCTGGAAGCCCGTGTGGCGGTCCGTGTCGGCCGGGACGCCGGCGATGCCGCGCATCTCGACGACGTTGCCCTTCCCGCCCATCTTCTTGAACAGCCACTCGGCCCCGAGCCGCCCGTACGCGACCTGGTCGTTCGTCACGTTGTACGCCTGCGGCGCCGACACGCGCTGGTCGACGGAGACGATCTTGATGCCGCGCGCCGCGGCCTGCTGGATCACCGAGTTGAGCGCGTTGCCGCTCGACGGGTTGATCACGATCGCGTTCGCGCCCGCCGAGATCAGGTTGCGGATGTCCGCGATCTGCTCGGCCGGGCCGCCGTTCCGGTTCGCGACGATCACCTTGCTGATCACGCCGCTCGCCTTCGCCTGGGCCTTGATGGCGCAGATCATCTCCTCGCGCCATCCGTTGCCGACCAGGGTGTTCGAGACGCCGAGCACCCAATCGGCCTGAGCCTTGTCGGGCTTCGCCGACGCCGTCATCGCGCCGGCGACCGACACGGCGACCACGGCGAGAATCGCCACGGCCCACCGCACACCGAACTGAGGCACCTTCATCTCCTTCTGCTCCTCCTCCTGGGACGTTGACCTGTTTCGTAGCGACCTGCACAGCACTGAGACGTCGGCAATCCTCCTCTCGCTAGTGCTCGACCCCGTTGCCGGCGAGCCGCTGGACGAGCCGTGACGGCGCGAACAGCTCGTCCGTCACCATCGCGGCCGCGCCCGTGACCCCTGCGAGCCCACCCAGGGACGAGCGCGTGACGAGCAGGTCGCGCGTCGCGAGCGGCAGCGAGCGCCGGTAGACGCTCTCGCGGATCGTCGCGAGCAGCAGGTCGCCCGAGCCCGCGACGCCGCCGCCGATCACGACGAGCGACGGGTTGAAGAAGTTGACGATCCCGGCCAGCGTCGATCCGATCAGCCGGCCGGCGTTCGTGATCAGCTCGATCGCTGCCGCGTCGCCGTGGGAGGCGGCGACCGCGACGTGGGCCGCCTCGACGGCGCCCTCCTCCTCGAGGATCTTCGCGAGGTGGGGGCTGCGTCCCTCGCGCGCGAGCGTTCCGCCGTCGCGCGCGAGCGCTGCACCGCCGGCGAGCGCCTCGAGGCAGCCGACGTTCCCGCAGCGGCAGATCACGGTCTGGTCGTCGGTCACCTGGATATGGCCGACGTCGCCCGCACAGCCCTGGGCGCCCCGGTGGAGGACGCCCCGTACGACGATTCCCGCCCCGATGCCGGTGCCGATCTTGACGAAGACGACGTTCTCGTGCCCGCGCGCGATCCCCGCGCGTAGCTCGGCGAGCGCCATCACGTTGACGTCGTTGTCGACCCAGACCGGCACGGCGTGGTCGGAGTAGTGCCCGCGGACGTCGTACTGGTCCCAGCCCGGCATGATCGGCGGCGCCACCGGGCGGCCGGACTCGAACTCGACCGGCCCCGGCACGCCGATGCCGATCCCGAGCAGCGACCCGGGGAGCTCCTCCACGCCGGCGAGGCACTCCTCGAGGAGCGCCTCCACCCGGCCGAGCACCACGGCCGGCCCCGCGGCGATGTCGGCGGGCTCGCTCGCGTGGGCGAGGACGTCGTTCGAGAGGTCGACGACCGCCACGTCGATGCTCGTCGCCCCGAGGTCGGCGACGAGCAGGTGCCCCGCGTCCGAGCGGAACCGCACGGTGCGCGGCGCGCGCCCGCCGGTCGAGGGGCCGACCTCGCCACTCTCGAGGAGGCCCCGGTCGACGAGCTCGCCGACCCGTTGGACGACGACGGCGCGGCTGAGGCCGGTCGCGGAAGCCAGTTCCATGCGCGTGGTCGAGCCGTGCGCGCGGACGTAGTCGAGGATCGCGGCGAGCCCGGCCATCCGCTCCGGTGCGGGCGCGGACGGCTTGCCCGCAGCTGTGCGGCGAACCGCAGTGAGTCCCGTGCGCTCGGCCGCCACTTTCACCGGCGACCCTAGAACATCTGCAGCCGATTTCCAAACTTCCGTCGCAGATCGACAAAAGCTTGGTCTCTGGAGCCTCAGGGGCGGCAGCGTTAGGCTCGGCGCGTGACGACGCAGGCGGCGGAGGCCGTGGCGCGAACCGAGCAGCCACGGGACGGGGTGACGTGGCACGGGTTGACGGCCGACGCAGCATGCGAGCGGCTCGGCGTCGATCCTCGGGAAGGGCTCGGCGAGGCGGAGGTCGAGCGGCGGCGGGCGCAGTTCGGGCCGAACAGGCTCGCCGAGGCCGAGCAGGAGCCGGGCTGGCGCGCGTTCCTGCGCCAGTACCGCGACCTCATGCAGCTCGTGCTCGTCGGCGCGGCGGTCGTGAGCATCGTCGCGCTCCAGGAGTTCAGCACCGGCCTGGTGATCGTCGGCCTGACCGTGCTCAACGCTGTCCTCGGCCTGAGCCAGGAGGGGAAGGCCGCCGAGAGCGTCGCGGCGCTCCAGCGGATGCTCGTCATCCGCGCCCACGTGCGCCGCGGCGGCGCCGTGCAGGACGTCCCCGCAGAGGAGCTCGTCCCCGGCGACGTGGTCAGCTTCGAGGCGGGCGACAAGATCCCGGCGGACGGGCGGCTCCTCGTGGCGGCGACGCTCGAGATCGAGGAGGCGGCTCTGACGGGGGAGAGCACGCCCGTCTCGAAGGCGGTGGAACCGGTGCCCGGCGAGTCCGTCGCCCTCGGCGACAGGGTCGACATGGCCTACATGAACTCGACCGTCACCCGTGGCCGCGGCGAGATGGTCGTCACGACGACCGGGATGGAGACCGAGGTCGGCCGCATCTCCGGGATGCTGAGCTCGGTCCGGCAGGAGAAGACGCCGCTCACGCGGCAGCTCGACCAGCTGACGGTGCTGTTGACGATCATGGCCGCCGGGGCGCTGGCGCTCGTCGTGCTGATCGGGCTCCTGCGCGGCGACGACTTCGACGAGCTGTTCCTGATCGGGATCAGCCTCGCGGTCGCCGCGATCCCGACCGGGCTCCCGGCGGTCGTCACGACCGTCCTCTCGCTCGGGACGCAGGCACTCGCGGCGAAGGGCGCGATCGTCAAGCGGCTCCGTTCGGTGGAGACGCTCGGCTCGACCTCGGCGATCTGCTCCGACAAGACGGGGACGCTGACGCTCAACCAGATGACCGCGCGCCAGCTGATCGTCGCCGGCAGGCGCTACACCGTCGACGGTGAGGGCTACTCGACCGAGGGCCGGATCCTGCACGTCGCCGGCGAGCCGGAGCTCCCGCTCGAGACGTTCCTGCTGCCCATGGCCCTCGCGAACGACGCGACCGTCCGCGACGGCGAGATCGTCGGCGACCCGACCGAGGCCGCCCTCGTCGTCCTCGCGGAGAAGGGCGGGATCGACGTGGACGAGACGCGGCGTGCGTACCCGCGCGTCGGCGAGGTGCCGTTCGACTCGGACTACAAGCTCATGGCGACGTTCCACGAGCTCGAAGACGAGGGCCGCCGGGTCGTGCGCTGCTTCGTCAAGGGCGCGCCCGACGTGCTGCTCGCCCGCTCCGCGGGGATCCGGGACGTCGACGGCTCGGTCGCGGCGGCCGACGCCGGCAGGGACCTCGTGCTCACGGAGAACGACCGCCTCGCGGGTGAGGGGCTGCGCGTCCTGGCCGTCGCGTCGCGCGATCTCGACCCCGCGACCTTCGACGGCGATCGCGCGCTGCTCGAGGAGGTCCGCGACCTGACGCTGCTCGCGCTCGTCGGGATCGTCGACCCGCCGCGTCGCGAGGCGAAGGAGGCGATCGCGCGCTGCAAGGAGGCAGGGATCCGCGTCCGGATGATCACGGGTGACCATGCGACGACCGCCGCCGCAATCGCGGCGCAGCTCGGGATCGACGGCCGCGCGCTGACCGGGAGCGAGTTCGCCGCCCTCGACGACGACGAGCTGGGCCGGCAGGTCGACGAGATCGGGGTCGTCGCCCGGGTCGCGCCGGAGGACAAGGTCCGCCTCGTCGACATGCTCGCCGGCCAGGGCAACGTCGTCGCGATGACGGGCGACGGGGTCAACGACGCGCCGGCGCTCAAGCGCGCCGACATCGGCGTCGCGATGGGGATCACGGGCACCGAGGTGACGAAGGAGGCCGCGGACATGATCCTCACCGACGACAACTTCGCGACGATCGTCGCCGCCGTCGAGGGCGGGCGCGGGATCTACGACAACCTCATGAAGTACGTCCGCGTCCAGCTGATCATGCTGGGCGGATTCATCCTCACGTTCGTCGGTGCGGGCATCTTCGACGTCGCCGGCGGCGCGCCGCTGACGCCACTCCAGATCCTCTGGGTCAACTTCGCGGTCGACGTCGTCCTCGCGATCGGGCTCGGCTTCGACGCGCCGGTGCCCGGCCTCATGCAGCGGAGGCCGCGCGACGCGAGCGCGCCGATCGTCGATCGGGCGCTGGGCATCCGGCTGGCCGTGGCGAGCGTCGCGATGGCCGCGCTCGCGCTCGGCGTGACCGCCTGGGGGGAGCACCGGTACGACCTCGTGGTCGCGACGACGATGGGCCTCACGACCCTCTCGCTGATGCACGTCGTCGCCGCGCTCGAGTCGCGCGAGCCGACCCAGACGGTCTTCAGCCGCTACACGCTTGCGAACCGCCGCTTCGTGCAGCTGATCGGCATCGCGCTGGTGCTGACGTTCCTCGTCACCGCGCTCGCCCCGCTCCAGCGGATCTTCGACACGGTCTCGCTGACGAGCTCGCAATGGGGCGTCTGCCTGCTCGGCCCGCTCGTCTTCCTCGCGCTCGCCGAGCTCGGCAAGGTCCTCGACCGTCGCTCGGCGGCCGCTCCGGCCTCGCCGTAGCGCGTTTTCGCCCTCGGCCGGGCGGGGATGCTCGGCGCGTGGTGCGGATCGGGTGCTCCGGCTGGAACTACCCGCACTGGCGCGGCACCGTGTACCCGGCCGGCGTGCCCGAGGCGCGCTGGCTCGAGCTCTATGCCCGCTCGTTCGACACCGTGGAGGTGAACGCGAGCTTCTACCGGCTCCCGACGCGGAAGGCTGTCGTGCGCTGGGCAGCCCAAAGCCCCGAGGGCTTCTGCTTCGCGCTCAAGGCCAGCCGCTACCTCACGCACGTCAAGCGCCTGCGCGAGCCCGCCCCGGGCGTCGAGCGCCTCGGCGAGCGGATCGAGCCGCTGCGCGAGGCGGGCAAGCTCGGCCCCGTCCTGTGGCAGCTACCGCCGCGGTTCCGCCGCGACGACGAGCGGCTCGCGCGTGCCCTCGACGCTCTCCCACCCGGTCGGCACGCGTTCGAGTTCAGAGACGACACGTGGTTCGCCGAGGACGTCTATTCGCTCCTCCGCGCCCACGACGTCGCGCTCGTCGTCGCCGACCGGGCGCCGGCGAGGCCGACGCCCTGGGTGCGGACGGCAGGGTGGTCGTACCTGCGCTTCCACCGCGGTCGCGCGCGCGGCGGTCGCTACGACAGACACGCGTTGCGGACGTGGGCCGACCGCATCGAAGGCGCGCACGGCGACGTCTACGCGTACTTCAACAACGACTGGGAGGGCTTCGCGGTCGCGGACGCGAGGACGCTGCGCCGCCTGGTCGGCAGCTGAGGCCCGGCGTCCTCGGACGCCGGAGGGCAGCCGTTATCGTCCGTGAGATGGAGTCTCTGCAACGCCGCCTCGCCGTCGCGCGCGGGGACGAGCCGGCCGACGTCGTGGTACGCGGCGGGCGCGTGCTCTCGGTGTTCACGCGGGAATGGCTCGAGGCGGACGTCGCCATCGTCGACGGGACGATCGCGGGTATCGGGTCGTACTCGGGCTCCGAGACGATCGACGCCTCGGGACGCTTCGTCGTCCCCGGGCTGATCGACGCGCACATGCACCTCGAGTCGGTGAAGCTCCTCGTCGACGAGCTCGCGCGCCTCGTGCTCCCGCTCGGGACGACCGCCGTCGTCGCCGACCCGCACGAGATCGCGAACGTTCTCGGCTCGGACGGCGTGCACTGGCTACACGACGCCTCGGCCGACCTCCAGCTCGAGGTCTTCTTCATGGCGCCGTCGTGTGTCCCCGCGTCGGTCTTCGAGTCGCCCCGGCGGCCGCTCGCGCTCGGCGATCTCGAGGCGCTGATGCGGCGACGGCGCGTGCTCGGGCTCGCGGAGATGATGAACTTCCCCGGCGTGATCGCGGCCGACCCCGGCGAGCTCGCGAAGCTCGGGCTCGAGGGCGCCGAGCACGTCGACGGGCACGCTCCGGGCGTGCTCGGCCCGTCCCTCCAGGCGTACGCCGCCGCGGGCATCCGCTCGGACCACGAGGCGCTCACGGTCGAGGAGGGGAGGGAGCGCCTGCGGGCCGGCATGTGGCTCTTGATCCGCGAGGCCTCGATGGCGAGGAACCTCCACGCGCTGCTGCCGCTCGTCGAGGAGTACGGGCCCTGGCGCATCGCGTTCTGCACCGACGACCGCGACCCGGACGACATCGCGGACAACGGCCACGTGAACGGCATGGTGCGCGACGCGGTCGCGGCGGGGATCGACCCCGCCGACGCGCTGCTGATGGCGAGCCTCCACCCGGCGCAGTGGCACGGGCTCCGCAACCACGGCGCGATCGCACCGGGGTACGTCGCCGACCTGCTCCTCCTGCCCGACCTCGAGCGGTTCGTTCCCGACCTCGTGCTCAAGCGCGGCAGGCCGATCGACGAGATCGGCCGTGCCGAGGTGCCCGAGTGGGTCCGCCAGACCGTCCGCATCGAGCCGGTCGGCGTCGAGGATCTCGCGATCGAGGCCGGCGAGGGCCCGGTGCGCGCGATCGGGCTCGTCGAGGACCAGGTCGTCACGGAGCCCCTCGTCCGCGAGCCGCTCGTCGTCGACCGGCGCATCGTCTCCGACCCCGAGCGCGACCTCGTGAAGCTCGCGGTCGTCGAGCGACACCTCGGGACGGGCCGGATCGGGCTCGGGCTCGTCTCGGGCTCGGGCCTGCGCGGTGGGGCGCTCGCCTCGACCGTCGCGCACGACGCGCACAACCTCGTCGTCGTCGGCGCGAGCGACGAGGACATGGTGGTCGCGATCGCGCGCCTGGCCGAGCTCGGGGGCGGGATCGTCGCGGTCGACGAGGGCCGGGTGCTCGCGGAGTGCCCGCTCCCGGTCGCGGGGCTGCTCTCCGACCAGCCGCTCGACGTCGTCGTCGAGCAGAGCCGCGCCTGCAACGAGGCCGCGCACGGGCTCGGCTGGACGGGGGCGACCCCCTTCCTGACCCTCGCGTTCCTCGCGCTCTCGGTGATCCCCTCGCTGAAGCTCACCGACCGCGGGCTGGTCGACGTCGACCGCTTCGAGCTCGTCCCCCTCGGTGTGGAGGCCCCCGCCGGGGCCCCCATACCGTAGGCGGGTCTACTTCAGGTTCTTCTGCTGCGCGATCGCGCCGGCGAGGAGGTCGCCGGTCATGAACATGTGCGCGTAGGCGTGGCGGTAGTCGTCCCCAGCCTTCGCGTAGCGATGCGCCGCGTAGTCGTCGAGCTGCGTCTTGAGCTCGAGGACGTGGCCGAGGAGGTCGTTGCGGACGGCGAGCTTCGGCAGGCCGGTCGCGCCGGCGAGGAAGTCGCCGAACTTGACCGTGTACGTCTTCAGGTTCGCGACGGCCTTCGCCTTGGCCGCCTCGTCCCGCTTCGCGGTCGCGACGGTGTAGTCGACGAAGAACTTGACGTGCGCGCGCCACATGAACGGTCCGTCGAGGAACGTCTTGCCGGCCTTGGCGCCGTACAGCGAGCCGATCGCCTGCGAGAGCGCGACGGAGTTCTCGTCGAGCGTCTTCGCTGCAGCCGGGAACGCCTTCGAGCCCGTGACGCCGAGGTTCGTCGCGTTCATCGCGAGCACCGCGTGCTCGCCGAGGAGCTGGTTCAGCGTGTTGCGGAGGTCGGAGGCCGTCAGCGTGGCGGCCTTCGACGCGTGCATCGTGTGGTGCATCTGCGGCATCTGGGGCATCGAGCGGCCGTCGTTGCCGGCCGTCGCGGTGATCGCGCCGACCACCAGCGCGCTGAGGGCGGCGGCCGCGACCGTGAGAAGCGCCGTGCGACGCATGGGGGATCTCCTTCCGTCGGGTACGCCGCTCGTTCGTCGCGCGGGCCCTGGCGGTTCGGTCGTGCGAGGATGAGCCGTGGCCGAGCCCGCCGAGGAGCTCTACGACCGGGCGCTCGCCTCGGCGGACGCCGAGGGACGCCTGCGGATGCCGCCCGTCGAGGAATGGGAGACCTTCCCATTCGAGGGCGAGCTCCGCGTCCGCCCGCTTCGCCCGCCGGCCGACGACCCTGCTCGTCAGGGCGAGGGCGGGGTGGACTGCTCGCGCTGCGCGACGGGCGACGACGACGCGATCTGGAGCGACGAGCACTGGCTCGTCGCCCCGTTGCCAAAGCCGAGCGGCCTGCCGGTCGTCGTCATCCTCTACCCACGCGAGCACTGCGACCTCGACGGGCTGCGTCCGGAGCGGCAGGCGGAGCTGGGGCCACTGGTCGTCCGCGTCGAGGGTGCCGTCCGCGCCGTGGGCGAGATCGAGCGCGTCCACGTCGGCCGGTGGGGCGACGGCAGCGAGCACCTCCATCTCTGGTTCATGGGGCGGCCGGCGCGGATGCCGCAGCTGCGGATGAGCTTCGCGGCGATCTGGGATGACATCCTCCCGCCGGTCCCCGACGACCTGTGGCGTGCCGATCTCGCGGTCGTCGCCCATGCGCTCGCCGCCGGCGGCGGCCGCGCGCACGTCTGACGCTCA
>DATBET010000004.1:0-11879 GCA_036558885.1 Gaiella sp. | reverse complement strand
CATCACGAGCCCGAACGCGACGAGCCCGAGCGTGACGAGGATCAGCAGTCGCTGCTCGAACTGCCCTCGGTCCGCGCCACGTCGGGTCCCCACCCCGGGAGCTTCTGCACCAGCCTGCGGAACTCCTCCCCGCGGTGCTCGTAGCCGTCGAACTGATCGAACGACGCGCAGGCCGGCGAGAGAAGGACGACGTCTCCCGGAGACGCGGCGGCCGCCGCCTCGGCGACCGCCCGCTCGAGCGTCCCGGAGTGCACGTGCGGCACCCGCGCGGCGGCGAGCGCGGCCGCGAGGGGCGGCGCAGCCGCGCCGACGAGGTACGCACGGTCGCCCTGCTCGAAGGCTGCCGCGAGCCCGTCGTACGGCTCGTCCTTGCCGAGCCCGCCGAGGATCATGTGCTTTCTCCGACCCGGGAACGACGCAAGCGCGCGAAGCGCCGCGGCCGCGTTCGTCGCCTTCGAGTCGTTGACGAAGAGGACGCCGTCGACCGTCGCGACCTCCTCGATCCGGTGCTCGACTCCCGGGAACGTCTCGAGCGCGCGCGCGATCGCCGCGTCGGGCACGCCGATCGCGAGGGCGGCCGCAGTCGCCGCTGCGGCGTTCTCGCGGTTGTGGGCGCCCGGGATGCGCGGCTCGGCCGGGAGCTCGTCGTCGGCGGCGAACTCGACCCGGCGGGCCGCGCCCGGCAGTGGCCCGAAGCCGCGCGGCACGACCGCGACGTCGCCGGGCCCCTGGCGCGCGAACGCGCGGAGCTTCGCGGCTGCATAGGCGTCGAAGGACCCGTGCCGGTCGAGGTGGTCCGGCTCGAGATTCGTCAGGACCGCGACGCGCGGCCGCAACGCGTCGACGTCCTCGAGCTGGAAGGACGAGAGCTCGCACACGATCCAGGCGTCGTCGTCGGCCGCGCCGACGAGCGCGGTGAGCGGTCGCCCGATGTTGCCGACCACCTCGACCGGCCAGCCGGCAGCGGCGAGCACCGCACCGAGGAGGGCCGTGGTCGTCGTCTTCCCGTTCGTCCCCGTGACGCCCACGATCGGGTTCCCGAGAAGCCGCGCGCCGAGCTCGATCTCCGAGATCACCTGCACGTCACGGGCGCGGGCCGCACGTACGGGCGGCGCGGTATCGGGGACGCCGGGGCTCTTCACGACGAGCCCGACGCCGTCGAGGAGCGCGTCGTCCCAGGCGCCGAGGTGGACGGCTGCCGCGACGCCGTCGGCGTCGACCGACTCCGAGGAGTCGTGCGCGACGACCTCGACCCCCTGCGAGCGGAGCGTCGCGACGGCTGCCCGTCCCGAGCGCGCCAGGCCGAGGACCAGGACGCGAGCCGGAAGATCGCTCACGACGCAAAGCGTAATCGGGCCTCCCGCGGGCGAGGCCTCGGCGTCGCGGCCCTATGCCTCGCCGGCCGAGGGCTCGACGACCGTCCGCGTATCGCGCCTCGTGAGCGCAACGCCCGCGAGCACGGCGGCCGCGCCGAGCCCGAGAGCCGGCGTCAGGTGCTCGTCGAGCAGGAGCGCCGCGAGCAGGAGACCCGAGATCGGCTGGAGGAACATGAGCGGCGCCATCCGGACGATCCCGCCGCGTGCGAGCGCCCAGTACCAGCCGACATAGCCGACGATCGACACCATCACCGCGAGGAAGAGCAGCGCGCACCAGGCGCGGGCGTCCGCGTGCGGCACGTGTCCGCCCACGGCGAGGCCGATCCCCAGCGGCGTCAGGACGATCGCGCCGAGGATCACGCCCCAGTACGTCGTCGTCGCGCTCGAGACGCCGCGCGGCACCAGCCTTGCGCCCGCGACGTAGCCGGAGGAGACGCACAGAGCCCCAGCGAGCAAGATCAGGTCGCCGCCGAGCGTCGCGGTGCCGTCGTCGCCTCCGCTGCGGACCGCGATGATCACGCCCTCGCCGACGAGCGCGACCGCGCAGCCTGCGAGCCACCACGCTCCGGGAAGCCGCCGCGTCACCAATGCCGCCCAGAGCCCCGTGAACACGGGCAGGCCGGCGAGGATCCCGACGCCGTGCATCGCCGAGGTCCGCTCCTGCCCGAGCGTGAAGACGAGCGGGAACACCACGAAGCCCGCGAGGGCCGACACACCCAGGAGCAGGCGCGAGTGCCGGTTCGACGGCGGCCGGAGCCCGCTCGAGGCGACCAGAGGCACTGCGACGAGCGCCGCCAGCACCGTGCGCAGCACCGCGACCACGAGCGGCTCGAGATCCTCGGTCGCGATCCGCGTCGCGACCGGGCTCGCGCCCCAGATCACCATGCAGAGCACGGAGACGAGCACGGGTGCCGTGAGCCACGGCGCCCAGCGGGTCGCGGCGACCCTGTCCTCGGGCGCATCCACACCGCTCAACCTATTGAGAACGTCACGATGACGGTGGCCCAGTGAACCCCGGCATGCCGCCGGAGGCCGGCTTCGCCGGCCGGGAGGCGAGGCGCGGGCAACCGTGCGCGACGCAGAAGAAGGGGCCGGCGGGGAAAACATGGTTTCCCCCGCCCGATCAGAGCTGGAAGCGGAGGTAGTAGCGGTAGTAGAGGGCGAAGCCGATCGCGCAGAGGATCGCCCCGATGATCCAGAAGCGCACCATGATCTTCGTCTCCGACCATGCCTTCATCTCGAAGTGGTGGTGGATCGGCGCCATCAGGAACACGCGCCTACCGGTGCGCTTGAAGCTCGCCACCTGGATCATCACCGAGAGGATCTCGACGAGGTAGACGCCGCCGATGAACACGAGCAGCACCTCGGTCTCGGTGAGGATCGCAAGCGTCGCGATGGCGCCGCCGAGCGCCATCGAGCCGGTGTCGCCCATGAACACTTCTGCGGGGAACGCGTTGAACCAGAGGAACCCGATCACGCCTCCGATCAGCGCGGCCGCGACGATCGCGAGGTCGAGGTACTCGTGGCTGCGCCCCGCGACCGTGTCCGCCGAGCGGATCCAGTCGATCAGCGCGATCGCGAGCAGCGTGATGAGCGAGATCGCACACGTGCCGGCGGCAAGCCCGTCGAGCCCGTCCGTGAGGTTCACACCGTTCGCCGTCCCCGCGATCACGAGGAACAGGAACGGGAAGTACAGCCAGTGCAGGTCGATGTTGACGTCGACGAGCGGGAAGTAGATCTCCGTGTCCATGTAGCCGACCTGCGTCGTCGCCCAGCCGACGCCCGCCGTGATCAGCACGAGGCCCGCGAGCTTCCAGCGGCCGCTGAGACCGAGGGAACGACGCCTGCGCACCTTCAGGTAGTCGTCGGCGAAGCCGATCAGCCCGCAGCCGAGCGTGGCGAGGATGATCGTGACGCCCGGCACCGTGTAGAGCGACACGACGAGGGCCGGTGCGAGCGCCGCGACGAGGATCAGGAGGCCGCCCATCGTCGGGGTGCCCGCCTTGACCACGTGGCCCGCGGGGCCCTCCTCTCGGATCTGCTGCCCGATCGACTGCCGTTTGAGCCACGCGATGAAATAGGGCCCCACCGCGACGGCGATCACCATCGCGATGAGCCCCGCGATCAGGACTCGTGCCATGCCTGGAAGTGTTTCTCGATCAGCGCGGGGATGCCTTCGAGCCCGACCGCGCGCGAGGCCTTGACGAGAATCGCGTCGCCCGGCTGCAGGAGATCGACGGCGTTCGCGAACGCCGAGGCGTCGACCACGGCGACGCCGTCCCCCACCCCGTCGAGGTACGCGCGCGCCGGCTCCCCCACCGCGACGACGAGCTCGATCCCCAGCTCGCGGAGGAGCGCCGCGACCTCCGCGTGGTAGCGCGCGCTCTCCCCGCCTAGCTCGGCCATCTCGCCGAGGATCGCGACCCGGCGCCGCCCGCCCGCCCGCTCGGCGAGGTCGAGGAGCGCTGCCCGCATCGACAGCGGGTTCGCGTTGTACGCGTCGTTCACGACGAGGCCGCCGCCGGGCAGGTCGCGCACCTCGCCCCGCCAGCGGCTCAGCCGGATCGCCGCTACACCCTCGGCCGCGCGCTCGAGCGGCAACCCCAGCGCGTCGTACGCCGTGAGTGCCGCGAGGACGTTCTCGGCGAGGTGGCGCTGGGCGAACGGCAACACGAGGCGAACGTCGTCGCCGCCGACCGCGAACCGCCATGCGTCGCCGTCCCGGCCGACGACCGTGCGGTCGAACGGGCGGAGGTCGACGTCGTCGCGGAGGTACGGCTCGAGCAAGGGCTCCCCGGCCGGGTAGACCGCCGTGCCGCCGGGCGGGAGGGCCTCGATCGCCTCGGCGTTCGCCCGCGCGACGTCCTCGACCGTCCCGACGAGCTCGAGGTGCTCCGGCCCGACCGACGTGACGAGCGCCAGGGTCGGCCGTGCGATCGCGCAGAGCTCCGCGATCTGGCCGAGCCCGCGCATGCCCATCTCCGTCACGAGCACCCGCGTCTCCGACTCGAGCGCGAGGACGGTGAGCGGGAGGCCGAGCTCGTTGTTCCGACTCGCCTCGGCGGCGACGGTGGGAGTCACCGCGCCGCACAGGGCCGAGAGCACGTCCTTCGTCGTCGTCTTTCCGACGGAGCCGACCACGGCGACGACCTCCGCCTCGGAACGGTCGCGGACGGCCGAGGCCAGCGTCGCGAGAGCGGCCTCCTGGTCGCGCGGGACGAGCGTCGCCGCGCCGCGGGCGCGTGCCTCGTCGACGAACCGAGCGCCGGTGTTGAGCGCGACGAAGAGGTCGCCCGGTCGCGCCTCCCGCGAGTCGTCGTGAACGCGCCGAACGACCCCGTCCGCGGGCGGGCCCGTCAGCTCCCCGAGGTCGAGAGCTTCGACCTCCTCCCAGGCGAGGGGGATCACGAGCTCACCCCGCTGCGCCCACCTGCGGACGACACCTTGCAAGAGACTGTTGCAAGGTGGGGATCGCGCGCGCGCGCCCCGCGGCGCTGGGACGACGCTCGTGTCGGCTCACCACCACGAGCGTCGTCAGCTTCCGCCTCGTAGCCGCGCGAGGGCCTCGCGCGCGACCTCGCGGTCGTCGAAGGGCTGGATCTCCCCGGCGATCTCCTGCCCCTGCTCGTGCCCCTTCCCGGCGATCAGCACGACGTCTCCCGCCCGGGCGGCGGCGATCGCGGCCTCGATCGCAGAGCGGCGGTCGACGTCGACCTCGACGTCCGTCCCGGTGCCCTGGAGGATCTCCTCGACGATCGCGAGCGGCTCCTCGGAGCGAGGGTTGTCGGTGGTCACGATCACGCGGTCGGCGAGCTCGCGGGCGACCCGCCCCATCTCGGCGCGCTTCGTCCGATCGCGGTCGCCGCCTGCCCCGAAGACGACCGTGAGCCGTCCGGGACCCAGCTGCCGAGAGGCCTGCAGTGCGGCGGCGAGCGACTCCGGCTTGTGCGCGTAGTCGACCAGGACGGCGAACTCCTGACCCACGTCGACCGCCTCGAACCGACCGGGCACGCCGCGCACGGCCTGCACCCCCTCTGCGATCGCGTCGTCGGCGACGTCGAGCAGCGTCGCCGCCGCGACCGCGCCGAGCACGTTCTCGACGTTGAAGACCGCGAGCAGCGAGGTTTCGATCCGGATCCCGGCCGCCGTGAACGACGAGCCCCGAGGGCCGAGCTCGAGCGAGTCGGCGCGGACATCGGCCTCCGGGCGCAGGCCGAACGTGACGAGCGGCGCGCGGTGCGCGCCGGAGAGCTCGTCGGCGAGCCTCCGTCCATGCGGATCGCCGACGTTGACTGCCGCCGGGGGCGGAGCCAAGCCCGTGAACAGGCGCCGCTTCGCCTGGAAGTACTCCTCCATGTCGCCGTGGAGGTCGAGGTGGTCCTGGCCGAGGTTCGTGAAGCAGAGCGCGTCGAAGCGCACCCGGTCGAGACGCCGGTAGTGCGATCCGTGCGACGACGCCTCGATCGCCGCCGCCTCGTCGCCCGCGTCGAGCATCTCGCGGAAGAGCCGCTGCAGGTCGATCGCCTCCGGGGTCGTGTGTGGCGCCTCGCGGAGCGCGCCGCCGACGATCCAGTCGACGGTGCCCACCATCCCGGTCGGTCGCCCGTCCGCCTCGAGGATCGAGCGCAAGAGGTACGTCGTCGTCGTCTTGCCGGTCGTGCCCGTGACGCCCGCGACCGTCAGGCGCTCCGTCGGGCTGCCGAAGAACGCGTCCGCGGCGACCGCCATCGAGGCCCGCACCGACTCGACGACGAGCTGTGGCACGGCCACGTCCAGCGGACGCTCGACGACGAGCGCGAGCGCGCCCGCGGCCACCGCGTCGCCCGCCAGGTCGTGCCCGTCCCGCCTCGCGCCGGGGACGCAGAAGAAGAGCGCGCCGCCCGAGACCGCGCGCGTGTCGTAGGCGAGGTCGAGGATCTCGACGTCGCGCCGACCGATCACGTCGCCCGGCGCGAGCGCGCGGATCAGCGCGTCGAGCTCCATCGGGGCGATTGTAGGGGTGAGGCTTCGTCCGTCCGCGCCGGTGACGGCGGTCGGGCGAGGGCTCACCCCTACGGCGTGACGAACGACGCGACGAGCGACGAGGAGCGCTTCGTCTCGGGCGCGTCGGGCGGCACCTCGAGGTACTGGAGCGCGAACCGGGCGATGTCGCGGAAGACCGGCGCGGCGACGACGCCGCCGTAGATCTGGCCGTGTGGCTCGTCGATCATCACGAGGATCGCGAGCCGCGGCTTGCGCGCGGGCACGAGCCCGACGAACGACGCGACGTACTTGCTCACGTAGACGCCGTTCTCCGCCTTGTTCGCCGTGCCCGTCTTGCCGGCCACGGTGTAGCCGGGGATGGCGGCCTCGGTGCCGGTCCCCTCGAGGACGACGTCGCGGAACATCGCGATCATCCGGTCGGCGGTGTGGCGGGAGACGATGCGCCGGCCGCCGCCGTGGTCGACCCGCTTGCCGCCGATCCGCTCGATCACGTGCGGGCTCGGCATCACGCCGCCGTTCCCGATCGCCGCGTACGCGTCGATCATCTGGAGCGGGGTCACGGCGATGCCCTGGCCGATCGGCACGGTGCCGATCGTGGAGCCCGACCAGTCCTCGTACGGGAGCACCATTCCCGGGCTCTCGCCCGGCAGCTCGCTCCCCGTCGTCTTGCCGAAGCCGAAGCGGTCGATCCATCGCGCCAGCTCACGCCCGCCGAGGCGCTCCTTCGCGATCGTCACGGTTCCCACGTTCGACGACTCGGCGAGGATCTGGCGTACGGTCATCCGCTCCGCCGGGCGGTAGTGCGAGTCGTGAATCACCCGGTCGGCGACGTGGATCGTCGGCTCGAGCCAGAACGACGTCTCGGGCGTCACGACGTTGTCCTCGAGCGCCCCCGCGACCGTCACGATCTTGAACGTCGAGCCCGGCTCGTAGACGTCCGTCACCGCCCGATTGCGGCGCAGGTCGGCGGGCGCGTAGGCGAAGTCGTTCGCGTCGAAGGTCGGCGCGTTCGCCATCGCGAGGATGCCGCCCGTACGCGGGTCCATCACGATCGCGGTACCGCCCTTCGCGCCGAACCGCGCAACCGCCGCCGAGAGCAGCTGCTCGGCGTTCGCCTGGATCTGGTGGTCGATCGTGAGCACGACGTTCTTCCCGGGCCGCTCGCGTCGCGACTTCACGACGTCGATCGCCTGACCGGCCGGGTCGCGGACGACGGTCTCGTAACCCGACCGTCCGGCGAGCGTGCGATCGAGCGACTTCTCGAGCCCGTCGAGCCCGAAGTTGTCGGTCCCGGCGAAGCCGAGGAGGTTCGACGCGACGCGGCCCTGGGGATAGGCGCGCCGCTCCTCGGGGTAGAAACCGAGCCCGGCGACGTGCTGCCGCTCGAGCTCGCCCGCCTCCACCGCGTCGGCCTTCCGATCGATGTAGACGAACTGCTTCGTGCGGTCTTTCAGCTTCGGGTACAGGTCGTCGGCGTCGAGGCCGAGGGCGCTCGCCGCCTTGATCGCAGCCTTCTTCGGTGCGACGACGTTCCGCGGGTCGGCGTAAACGGTGATCGCCTGCTCGCCGATCGCGAGCGGCTCTCCGGTGCGGTCGAAGATCGTGCCGCGCCCGGCGGGGATCTCGATCGTCTGCCGGTGCTGACGCGACGCCATCGCCTCGTAGCTGGGCGCGCGGACCACCTGGATCCAGGCGGCGCGGACCAACACCGCGGCGAACAGGACGCCGAACCCGACGAGGAGGAGCCGGATGCGGATGTTCGCGCGCTTCTCGGTCATCTCGAGGAGTCGGGCTCGAGCCGGAGGTACGTGGTCGTGTTCGGATCGGCGGGGACGAGACCGAGCTTCGCGGCCGCCTCGCTCTCGATCCGCGCGTTCGAGGAGGCGCTGGAGAGCTGCGCCCGCGCGGTCGCGATCTCCGCCTCGAGCTCGGCGCGGGTGTGACGGAGCCCGTCGAGCTGCACGTTGAGGCGGAGCACGAGGACGTTCACGGCGACGACCCCCGCGAGCAGCGCGCCGATCACCGCGATCCAGAGAACGCCGCCGCCGAACGCGCGGCGCGCAACCCGCGTCCGGCGGACCGCCGGCTGGGCGATGGTGGACATCAGGCCCTCACCGCGGCCCGGAGCCGCGCGGAGGCGGCGCGCGGGTTCGTGTCGAGCTCGGCGCGGTCGGGGCGCACCGGCTTGCGGGTCAGCGGCCGCAGCGTCGGCTCCTTGCCGCAGACGCACACGGGGAAATCGGGCGGGCAGGTGCAGCCCTTCGCCTGCTCGGCGACGAAGCGCTTGACGATCCGGTCCTCGAGCGAGTGGAACGAGATCACGGCGAGCCGACCGCCGGGCCGCAGCATCTGGAGCGCGGCCGGCAGGGCCGCCTCGAGCGAGTCGAGCTCGTCGTTGACCGCGATGCGGAGCGCCTGGAACACCCGCTTCGCGGGGTGCCCCTCGCCGAAGCGCGCCGGCGTCGGGATCGCGAGCTTGATCACGTCCACGAGGTCGCCGGTGCGCGTGAACGGTGTCTGCGCCCGCCGCCGCACGATCGCCCGGGCGATCGGGCCGGCGTAGCGCTCCTCGCCGTAGCGGCGGAAGATCGAGACGAGCTCGCGCTCGTCCCAGGTGTTGACGATCCCCGCCGCGTTGGGCTCGGACGAGGGGTCCATGCGCATGTCGAGCGGCGCGTCCGTCGCGTACGAGAACCCGCGCTCCGGCCGGTCGACCTGCATTGACGAGATCCCGAGGTCGAGAAGGACGGCGTCTGCCTTCACGCCGTTCGCCGCGAGCTGGGTGAGCACGAGGGCGAAGTCGCCGCGGAGAAACCGGACGTCGACGCCTGCGCGCGCGCGGAAGCGGTCGAAGTACGACTTCGCGGACGGGTCGCGGTCGATCGCGACGAGCTTTCCCTGCCCTGCGAGGTCCTCGGCCAGCAGGCGAGCATGGCCGCCGGCGCCGAACGTCGCGTCGACGACCGTCTCGCCGGGACGCACCGCGAGCAGCTCGCGGACGCGGTCGGCGAGGACGGGGACGTGGTCAGCTTCCGTGTGCGGCAAGACGTTCGGCAGCATGCTCGACGCTCCCTTCGACGGCGTTCAGGTGCTTCTCCCACGCGGTTGGGTTCCAGAGCTCGAGGTGGTCGTAGTTTCCGGCTACGACGACGTCCCGCTCGAGCCCGGCGTGGCGCACGAGCGGCGCGGGCACGAGCACGCGGCCGGAGCCGTCGATGTCCGCCTCGCCCGCGCCGGAGAAGAAGAAGCGCCGCAGCTCGCGTGCCTCCCGCGAGAGAGGGTCGAGCACGGACATGCGGCCCTCGACGGTCACCTTCCACGTCTCCCGCGGGTAGACCGCGACGTTGCCGTCGATCCCGCGCGCGAGGACCACGCCCGCGCCCAGCGCGTCACGGAAGCGCGCGGGCAGCGTGAGGCGGCTCTTCTCGTCGATCGTGTGCTCGTAGGTGCCGATGAACATCGCCCTGGGCCGTGGCCGATCCCGGTCGTGATCCCCACGTTTCCCCACTCTATGCCACCATGTCCCACTTGACAAGGTACCCGATCGGCTAGGTCCATGCCCCACGGGTACAGGTGTTCGACAGGTGTCCTCTGCGGAAGGCTCAGCGCACCGCGACGTGCCGGGGCGCGACGCCCCTGCCCGTCAACGCCCCGGCGCCGCAGCGGGCCGCGAAGGCGATCGCGTCCTCGTCCGGCAGGCCAGCGCCGAGGGCATACGTGAGACCGGCTGCGAAGCTGTCTCCCGCGCCGTACGTGTCGACCACCTCGCCGGGCGGCGTCGCGGCGGAGAACGGCCCGCCCGGGCGGGCCCAGCCGCCGAGCGAGCCGGAGGTCGTGACCACGAGCCGGGGTGCGGGGTCGAGCTCGCCGCTGTACTGCTCGGCACGGTCCTCGCCGCTGCCGACGAGCGCGTCGAGCACGACCCCGCCGCGGCGCAGGACGTCCAGCTCGCGCGATGTCGCCGTGAGCACGTTCGCTCGACGGGCGTGCACGAGCGCGTCGACGTCGCCCGCGACGAAGAACACGGCGTCCATCGAGGCGAGCTCGTGCCACGGGAGCCCGTCGTCGTGGCCGCGCGGCGCCAGCTTCGGCCCGACCGTCGTGATCGTGCGCTCGCTCGCGTCGTCGACGTGCGTGAACGCCCAGCGCTGGGGCCGCTCGTCGCTCGCTGCGCGGACGACCACGCCTCGGGCCTCGAGCTCGTCGCGCGCTCGGCGGCCGAGGTCGTCGTCGCCGAGCACGGTGAAGAGCCATGACTCGTCGGCCAGCAGCGCGAGCTGCACCGCAGCGACCGCTCCGGCGCCGCCCGCCTGCTCCCAATGCTCGAAGGCATGCGCGATCTCGCCGGGCCGGGGGACCTGCTCGACGCGCGCGAATCGAATCCACTCGACGTGCCCGACCACGGCGACACGCATGCGAAGAGTCTGACGGATCGGGCGCACCGCCCCGAGGCGTCTCACACGCGGCCGGCGGCGTGCGTTTCAGACGATGATGGACGCCGTGGCGACGATCCCGCCGTTCGAGACGTTCTACGCGGAGCACGCGGGCGAGGTGCTCGGGTTGCTCCGCCGACGTCTCGGGCGCGACCGGGCGGAGGACGCCTTCCAGGAGACGTTCCTTCGCGCGCTCCGCGCGTACGAGCGGCTCACCCACGGCGAGCATCTCCGCGCGTGGGTCCTGACGATCGCGACGAGGGTCGCGATCGACGCGCACCGGCGCGCCGGGGAGCCCATGGAGGTGCTGCCCGAGCTGCCCGACGTCGACGGTCGCCCCGCCTACGAGGAGCTCGCGTTCCTCGCCGACTCGCTCCCGCCGAAGGAGCGCGCCGCGGTGGTGCTCCGTTACGGCTATGACCTCGACTACGACCAGATCGCCGCCGCGCTCGACTCGAGCCCGGACGCGGCCCGCCAGGCGGCCTCCTCCGGCGTGCGACGGCTGCGAAGGAGGATGACATGACCGTCCCCGCCGATCTCGACCGCCGCTTCCGCGACGCCGCCGTGCAGGCCCGGCTGCTCGACGCCGGGTACGACGTCGTCGACAGCCCCGTCGGGCCGCTGCTCGTCGCCGCCACCGAACGGGGCCTTCTCCGTGTCTCGTTCGACGGGGATGGCGACGCCGAGCCGGCACTGGAGCAGATCGCCCGCCTCGCCGGGCCGCGCGTGCTCCGCGCGCCCCGTGCCGTCGACGCCGCCCGGGCGGAGCTCGACGAGTACTTCGCCGGGCGCCGCCGTGCATTCGACCTCCCCGTCGATTTGCGGGGCCAGCACGGTTTCGCCGTGTCGGTGCTCGCGGAGCTGGCGAAGGTCCCCTACGGTCACACGCAGACCTACGGCGAGCTCGCGACCCGTGCGGGCAGCCCGAAGGCGGCCCGCGCCGTCGGGATGGTGATGAACCGGAACCCCCTCCCGATCGTCCTCCCGTGCCACCGCATCGTGGGCGCCTCGGGCAGCCTCGTCGGCTACGGCGGCGGGCTCGAGCGAAAGGAGCAGCTCCTGCGGCTCGAGGGCGCCATCCTCTGAC
>DATBET010000003.1:0-5846 GCA_036558885.1 Gaiella sp. | reverse complement strand
GTAGCGGCGCTCCTCGTCCTCCCCGGCCATGTAGCCGTTCGAGTAGAGGACGATCAGCCCGCCGATCCCGGTGACGACGAGCATCATCACGAGCGAGAGCGGGTCGACGAGCAGCTCGAAGCGGACGCGGAAGTCGCCCGCCGTGAGCCAGGTCCAGGAGGCGCTGAGCTCCGACCGGTCGTCCGGGCTGCGGCCGAGCGCGTCGACGAACGCGATCACCGCTCCGGCGAACCCGACGAAGACGGAGGCCGTGGAGAGCACGCCGGCCTGACTGCGCGTGATGCGGGTCCCCGCGAGGAGGATCGCGAGGAACCCCCCGAGCGGGGCCAGCAGGCAGAGCCAGCCTCCGAAGACCACCGGCGCCTAGCCCCGGAGCTCCGTGAAGGCGTCGACGTCCAGGTCGAGCCGCCGGCGGGCCATCGCGACGATCAACCCCAGGCCCACGCAGACCTCGGAGGCCGCCACCGCCATCACCGAGAGCGCGAAGATCTGTCCGTCCATCTCGCCGTGCAGGCGCGAGAACCCGACGAACGCGAGATTCGCCGCGTTCAACATGATCTCGAGCGAGAGGAGCACGATCAACGGGCTCCGGCGGAGCAGCACGCCGCCGACCCCGATCGCGAACAGGATCGACGAGACCGCGAGGTACCAGGGGATATCGGGGCCCATCAAGGCGCTGCCTCCGCCCGGTCCGCGTCCTGCTCGGACTGCGAGCGCATTCCGAGCACCACGCCGCCGATCGCGGCGACGAGCAGCACGATCGAGGTGATCTCGAAGGCGAGCAGGTGGTCTGTGAGGAAGAGCTCGCCGATCCCGGCCGGCGAGCCGAACGCGCGCGTCACCTCGGCCTCGTTCGAGAGCTGGTCGCCCGCCTCGAGGCCGACGGCGACGAGGGTCACGGCGAGCAGCGACACGGCCGCGACCACGGCGGCGGCCTGGATCAGGCGTGTCCCGCCCGCCCACGGGGCGTCGGCGCGGCCACCGAGGTAGGCGATCACGAAGAGGAACATCACCATCACGGCGCCCGCGTAGACGAGCACCTGTGCGGCCGCGACGAACTCCCCGGAGGCCAGGAGGTAGAGCACGGCGAGCGAGGCGAGATTCCCGATCAGCGAGAGCGCCGAGGAGAACGGGTTCGCTGCCGTGACCACACGGAGCCCCGTGCCCAGGCAGGCGGCAGCCGCGAGCAGCCAGACGACCCAGGTGAGGAAGTTGCCCATCAGGAGTCGGACTTGTACGCGGGGATCGGCGTGTCGTACAGCTCGGGATCCTGGACGGGGATGCGCTTGATCGGCTCCGCGAGGAGCATGTCCTTCGTGTAGATCAGGTCGTCGCGCGAGTACTCCGACAGCTCGAACTCGTTCCCGAGCGTGATCGCGTCGAACGGGCACGCGAGCTCGCAGTAGCCGCAGAAGATGCAGCGCGAGAGGTTGATCTCGTAGATGCGCGCGTAGCGCTCGCCGGCCGAGACGCGGTGGTCGGCGGTGTTCTCGTCCGCGACGACGCGGATGCAGTCTGCGGGGCAGGCCGCCGCGCAGAGCGAGCAGCCGACGCACTTCTCGAGCCCGTTCGCGTGACGGTGCAGCCGGTGGCGGCCGCGGAAGCGCGGGTACACGGGCCGCTTGTACTCCGGGTACTGCTGGGTGATCGGCTGCTTGAAGATGTGCTTGAACGTGACGCCGAAGCCCTTGAGTGTCCCGAACGGCTGCATGCTCAGCGGCGCACCTTAGATCCACACGACCAGCACGGCCGTGACGACCGCGTTGAGGGTCGCGACGGGGAGGAGGACCTTCCAGCCGAACCGCATCAGCTGGTCGTAGCGGAGCCGCGGGAGGGTCGTCCGCATCCAGATGAAGAGGAACAGCAGCACGAACACCTTGAGCAGGAACCAGATCGGGCCGGGCAGCCAGGGGCCGTGCCAGCCGCCGAGGAAGAGCGTGACCGCGAGGCCCGAGAGCGTGATCAGGTTGATGTACTCCGACATCGAGTAGAGCCCGAAGCGCATGCCGCCGTACTCGGTGTGGTAGCCCGCGACGAGCTCCTGCTCCGCCTCGGGCAGGTCGAACGGAGCGCGCGAGGTCTCCGCGGTGCCGGCGAGCAGGAAGACGAGGAAGCCGACGATCTGCGGGATCACGTACCAGATCTCGGTCTCCTGCGCGGCGACGATGTCGACGAGCGAGAGCGACCCGGCCATCAGCACGACGCCCAGGACGGAGAGCGCCAGCGACACCTCGTACGAGACGAGCTGCGCGCACGTGCGCATCGAGCCGAGCAGCGAGTACTTCGAGTCGGAGGCCCAGCCGCCGATGATGAACCCGTAGATGCCCAGTGAGCCGAGGGCAAAGACGAGGAGGAGCGCGATCGGCACGTCCGCGACGTAGCCGTTCACCTGGTAGCCGTCGATCACCCAGCCCGGGCCCCAGGGGATCACCGAGAAGGTCGTCAGCGCGGTGAACGCCGCGATGAACGGCGAGAAGATGTAGAGGACGTCGACGGCGGCCGCGGGGAAGAAGCTCTCCTTGCGGATCAGCTTGACGAGGTCGGCGATCGGCTGCATCAGCCCCCACGGCCCCGCGCGGTTCGGCCCGTAGCGGAGCTGCATCCGGCCCATCACCTTCCGCTCGATCAGGGTGAGGTACGCGAACCCGAACAGCACGAGGTTCACCACGATCGCGGCCTTGATCAGCGAGATCCACCACGGCTCGCCGTTCGCGCCGCTGGCGAGCACCGCCCAGCTCATACGCGAACGACCTCGACGTCGAGGTGGAGGTCGGCGGCGTGCTCCTCCGCGATCCGCGCGACGCCCTCGACGAGCCGCTGGTCGACCCGGGCGCGCAGCTCGACCGAGGTGCCGTTCGAGCGGAGCGAGACGGCGTCGCCCGTGGCGATGCCGCGCCGGCCCGCATCGCCCGTCGACAGCGTGACCTCACGCTCGGGCCGCTGGAACTGGAGCTCGGGCACGCGCTCGACCTGCGGCCCGGAGAAGAGCGGCCGGTAGCGGAGGAGGCGCAGGGTGCCGACGAAGTGCCCTCCGGGCGAATCCGCCTGCTGCGCGTGTCCGTCCGAGGCAGCGGCCGGCGGCGCGGCGTAGGGCGCGCGCTGCGGGAGCGGCGCCTGCTCTCCGAGCGTCTCGAGCTCGAGGCCCGCGTAGAGGCGGTCGGAGAGCTCCTCGAAGACGACCTCCGGATGGGGCGAGAGGGGAATGTCGAAGCGTGCGGCGAGCTTCGCGAGCCACGCGAGCTCGTCGGGGACGGGCGCGATCACCGCGCGGCGGAGGCGCTGCACGCGCCCCTCGAGGTTCATCGACGTCCCCTCGCGCTCGAGCGGTGCCGTCGCGGGCAGCACGAGGTCGGCCCAGCCGGCCGCGAGCGACGCGAACAGCGAGACGACGATCACGTGCTCGGCGCGCTCCGCGAGCGCGCGGACGCCGGGGTCGCCCGCGGCCTCGTCCCCGGAGACGACGAGCACGCCGATGCCCTCGCTCTCGGCCTCGTCCTCGTCCGCCGCGGCCGCCCACGCCTCGGCGACGCCGCGCGCGTTGGGCGTCGCCGGCAGGTGGAACACGGCGCAGCCGGGCTTGTCCTCGAAGCCCAGCGCGTGCGCGACCTCCGCGAGCCGCGCGCCGCCGCCGCCTCCGGGCCCCGACCAGACGAGCACCGCACGCTCCGAGGCGCGCAGTCGCTTCCCCAGCGTGCTCCGGCCGTCGAGCAGTCCGCGCAGGGCGTCGGCGGTCTCGCCGGGTGCCGCGGAGACGGAGCCGCGCGCGCCGATCGTGACGACCTCGGCGCCGTTCCGCTGCGCCCGCCTCAGCCAGAGGTCGACCGCGGGTGCCCGGTCGACCACCTCGTCGTCCCCCACCACGACGACGAGCTCGGCGTCGCCGATCGTCGAGAGCGGGGCGCGGAACGCGTCGAGCGCGGCCGAGGTGGACTCGTGGAGCACCGCCGAGTGCGCGCCGAGCCCGCGTCGCAGGAGGACGGCGAGCCCGTACGCGATCTCGGTCGTCTCGGACCCCGAGAGCGCGGTCACGATCCGTCCGCCCGCACCCCGGAGGAGCTCCTCCGCCCGGTCGAGCGCGTCCTCCCAGGCGACGGGCTCGAGGCCGTGCGCGCCGCGGGCGAGCGGCTCGAGCACACGGTCCTCCGCTGCGAGGTGCGGATACGTGAAACGGCCCTTGTCGCACAGCCAGCCGCCGTCGACCTCGGGGTGGTTGCGAGACTGGATCCGCTTGACGTGGCCCTCGCGCGTCGTCGCGCGGATGTTGCAGCCGGCCGGGCAGAGCCCGCACACGGTCGGCACGTCCTGGATCTCCCAGGGCCGCGCCTCGAAGCGGTACTGGGTCGACGTGAGCGCCCCGACGGGGCAGAGCTCGATCACGTTCCCGGAGAAGGGCGCGCGGTACGGGTCCTCGCCGAACGTCGCGATCTCCGTGTAGGCGCCGCGGTTCCGCGCGACGAGTTGCCGGTCCTCGGCGACGTCGCTCGAGAACCGCGTGCAGCGGTAGCAGAGGATGCAGCGCTCGCGGTCGAGGGCGATCAACGGCGACACCGGGATCGGCTTGTCGAAGGTCATCTTCGGGAACGTCATCCGCGTCGACCCGGGGCCGTAGCGGAACGTCAGATCCTGCAGCGGGCACTCTCCGCCCTTGTCGCACACCGGGCAGTCGAGCGGGTGGTTGACGAGGATGAACTCGAGCGTTCCCTGCTGGCCCTCGGCGGCGCGCGCAGAGGTGGCGGCCGTGCGCACCACCATCCCGTCCTGCGCGCTGAGGGTGCAGCCCGCCTGGAGCTTCGGCAGCCCCTCCACCTCCACGAGGCACATACGGCAGGCGCCGACCGGCGGCCCGAGCCGCGGCTCGTAGCAGAACACCGGGATCTCGATCCCGGCCGCCTCCGCGGTCTCGACGAGCCCCATCCCCTTCGCGACCTCGACCTCGCGGTCGTCGATCGTGACCTTGACGAGCTCGCTCATACCCGCTCCGGCGCCGGCAGAGCCGGCACCTCCGCTCCTGGATGGCCTCCGTCGAGCCTACGGCTCATGCGACCACCTCGAGCGGACGCGCGATCTCGACAGGCCCCATGTGCTCTTCGTGCACGTCCGTGGGCGCGACGATGCCGTCGAGCGACGAGGCGCCCTCGAACGGGCAGCCGCCCTCCTCGACGTGCGCGAGGAACTCGTCGCGGAACTTCGCGACGTAGCTGGCGACCGCGATCGCGTCCGAGTCGCCGAGCGGGCAGAGGCAGGTCCCGTTCACGCGCTCACCGACGTCGAGCAGCAGGTCGAGGTCGGCGTGCGTTCCCCGGCCCGACTCGATCTTCTTGAGGATCTGCGTGATCCAGCGCGTGCCGACGCGGCACGGCGTGCACTTGCCGCAGGACTCGTGCTCGTAGAACTGCGAGACGCGGACGCCGAGCTGCACCATGCAGCAGCGGTCGTCGATCGCGATCACCGCGGCCGAGCCGATCATCGTGCCCGCCTGGGCGAGCGAGTCGTAGTCGAGGGTCACCTGCTCGGCCTCGGCGGCGGTCAGGATCGGCGTGGACGAGCCTCCCGGGATCACGGCCTTGAGCGTGCGTCCGTCCGGGACTCCGCCGCCGACCTCGTAGATCAGCTCCCGGAGCGGAAACCCGTGCGGCAGCTCGTAGTTCCCGGGCCGGGCGACGTTGCCGGAGAGCGAGAAGACCCGCGTGCCCGTCGAGCTCTCGGGGCCGATCTCCGCGTACGTCGCGCCGCCCATCTCGATGATCGGCGTCACGGTCGTGATCGACTCGACGTTGTTGACCGCGGTCGGGGAGGCGTAGAGGCCGGCGATCGCCGGGAACGGCGGTTTCGTTCGCGGCTGGCCG
>DATBET010000002.1:0-3355 GCA_036558885.1 Gaiella sp. | reverse complement strand
CACCTGCCCGGAGAGCGCGTTCCTCGTCGAGGACAGCCCGCGGCTCGCCGGCGCCGCCGGGCTCGTGCTCGCGCTCGGCGCAGCCGCGATCGGCGCGGCCTTCATCGTCCGGCTCGTTCGGCGCTACCGCCAGGCGACGCCACCGCTGCGGCGGGTCCTCGGCCCGGTCTACCTCTTCTCGCTCGTCTCGCTCGTCACGCTCGTGGCGAGCAGCCTCATCGCCACCGTCAGCTCCGCCGTCGGCTTCGTCGTCGAGCTGGCGGCACTCGCCTCACTCGCGCTGATGCCCGTCGCGTTCGTGGCGGGGGTATTGCGGACGAGGCTCGCCCGGGCAGGCATCGCAGACCTCGCGATCGCGATCGGGAACGGCACGCCGCTGCGCGATGCGCTCGCGGACGCGCTCGGCGATCCCTCGCTCGAGCTCGCGTACTGGTCGGCCGAGCGCGAGCGGTGGGTGGACGAGGAGGGACGGACGCTCGGCGAGCCGATCGCGAAGGGCGCGCACGCCGCGACGTTCGTCGAGCAGGGCGGCAGGCGCGTCGCTGCGCTCATCCACGACCGCACGCTCACCGAGCAGCGGGAGCTCGTCGACGCCGTCGCGGCGACCGTCGCCCTCGCGTTCGAGAAGGAGCGCCTCCAGGCAGAGGTGCGGGCCCAGTACCGGTTCCTCGAGACGATCATCAACACCGTCCCGAGCCTCCTCTCGGTGGTGGATACCGAGGGGCGCTTCCGCAACTTCAACCGGGCGGTGGAGACTGCGAGCGGCCTCGACGATCGGAACCAGATCGACGGCGCGTACTTCTGGGACGTGTTCATCTCCCGGGAGGAGCGCGAGGCGATGATCGCGCGCTTCCACGCCGCGGCCCCGGGTTTCCCGGCCTCGGAGTACGAGAACACGTTCACCGACGCGAACGGCCACGAGCGCGTGATCGCTTGGCGGACGGCACCGCTCGTCGACGAGAACGACAACGTCGTCCGGATCGTCGCGGGCGGCATCGACATCACCGACCGCAAGCGCCGCGAGGTCGACCTCCAACGTCAGCGGGACTTCGCGAACACGGTGGCCGACACGATCCCGAGCTACATCGTCGTCACCGATCACGAGGGGATCGTCGTCCCGATCGGTGCGAACCGCGCGTTCTGCGACGCGTTCGGGAAGCGGGTCGACGAGCTCGCCGGCACCTCGATCCTCGATCTCGTGGCGCCGGAGGACGAGTTCCAGGCCCGCATGGCGATCGCGGGGGCCGCCAACGGCGTCCCCCAGGTCGAGCGCGAGACGGAGTGGATCGGACGCGACGGCCGGCACCTGACTGTCGCGTGGACGGCGACCCCGATCCTCGACCAGCGAGGCACCGCCCGCGTGCTCCTCTCGGGGATGGACGTGAGCGAGCGCAAACGCCAGGAGGTGGAGCTGCGCGCGTCACGCAGCCGGATCGTCGCTGCGACCGACGCCGCCCGGCGGCGCCTCGAGCGCAACCTCCACGACGGCGCCCAGCAGCGCCTCGCGGCGCTCTCACTCTCACTGCGTCTCGCCGAGTCGCGGCTGCCCGACGACCCCGCGCAGGCGGGCGAGCTGCTCAAGGCGGCGCGGGACGAGCTCGCCAGGGCGCTCGACGAGCTTCGCGAGCTCGCACGCGGGCTCCACCCGAACGTCCTCACCGACCGTGGGCTCGGTCCCGCACTGGAGTCGCTCGTGGTGCGATCGCCGTTCCCCGTCGAGGTCGACGTCCCTGGCGAGCGGCTCGCGCCCGCGATCGAGGCCGCCGCGTACTACGTGGCCGCCGAGGCCCTGGCGAACGTCGCGAAGTACGCGCACGCCGAGTCCGCCAGGGTACGGATCGTCGAGGACGACGAGCGCGAGGAGATCGTCGTCGAGGTGACCGACGACGGGATCGGAGGCGCTGATCCGCAGCGGGGATCGGGCCTGAAAGGCCTCGAGGACCGCGTCGAGGCGCTCGACGGGGCGCTCGAGGTCGACAGCCCTCCCGGCGCCGGCACGCGGATCCGTGCGAGAATCCCCACGGCCCGCAGGGTGCTCCCTCTGTGAGACCGGCCTTTGCCCCGGGCCCCCATCGCCGTACGCCGCCCTGCCGCTCCTAGACTGACTGCCGTGAACGCGCTACCGACCGGAACCGTCACCTTCCTCTTCGCGGACGTCGAGGGGTCCACGCAGCTCGTCCGCACTGCGGGAGGCGCCTATGCCGGCGTGATCGCGGACGTGCGCCGCCTGCTCCGCGGGGAGATCGCGGCGCAGGGCGGCAACGAAGTCGACGCGACGGGCGACGAGATCTCCGCGGTGTTCCCGGAGGTCCAGCCGGCTCTCCGCGCGGCGCTCGCCGGGCAGGAGCGGATCCGCGACCACGAGTGGCCGGACGGGATCGTCGTCAAGGTACGGATGGGGCTCCACACGGGCGTCCCCCACCTCGGCGAGGAGGGTTACACGGGCCTCGACGTGATCCGCGCCTCGCGCATCTCGGCCTCGGGTCACGGGGGGCAGGTGCTGCTCTCGTCGACCGCGGCGCCGTTCGTGACCGAGGTCGAGACCCGCGACCTCGGCACCCACCGGCTCCAGGGCCTGCCCGACCCGGAAGCGATCCACCAGGTGCTCGCCGAGGGGCTGCCACGGGATTTCCCGCCGCTGCGCGGCACCGTGTCGCAACTCGGCGACGCGCGCCGCGTGGTGCTCGCCGACGACTCCGTGCTGCTCCGCGAGGGGGTCGCGCGGCTGCTCGAGGAGGCGGGCTTCGACGTGGTGGCCCAGTCCGGCACCGCAGACGACCTGCTCCGACACGTCGCGATGCACAAGCCGGACGTGGCCGTCGTGGACATCCGGATGCCGCCTACACACACCGACGAGGGCCTCCGCGCCGCGCAGGAGATCCGGGAAGGACACCCGGGCGTCGGCGTGCTGCTCCTCTCCCAGTACGTCGAGCCCGGCTACGCGATGGCGCTGCTCGAGACGAGCGCCGAGGGCGTCGGGTACCTGCTCAAGGACCGGGTCGCCGACCTCGAGCAGTTCGGCACGGCGGTTCGCCGCGTCGCCGACGGGGGCTCTGCGCTCGACCCGGCCGTCGTCAGCGAGCTCGTGGGCCGCAAGCGGCGCGACGACCCGCTCGACCAGCTCACCGCCCGCGAGCGTGAGGTGCTCGAGCTGATGGCGGAGGGGCGCTCGAACCAGGCCATCGCGGAACGCCTGTTCGTCACGCTCCGCGCGGTCGAGAAGCACGTGACGAGCATCTTCACGAAGCTCGGCCTGCCGGCCAGCACGGACGACCACCGTCGCGTGCTCGCCGTGCTCGCGTACCTGCGCGCGTAGCTGCCCGCAAGGTGCGGTTTTCCGCACCGGCAGGAATCG
>DATBET010000001.1:0-3916 GCA_036558885.1 Gaiella sp. | reverse complement strand
ATCGCGAACGCGCCGACGGTCGCCGCCGCGTACGGGATCAGGTAGTAGAGGAGCGACGTCGCGCCGTCGTCGGAGTTCGCCGCGACCGCGATCAGCAGGAAGCCCGCGTGCGAGACGGACGAGTACGCGAGCATCCGCTTCACGTCGCGCTGCGCGATCGCCGCGAGGTTCCCGATCGCGAGCGAGGCGACGGCGAGCACTGCGACGGCCACCGACCAGATCTCCGCTTGCTCCGGGAACGCCGTCACGAGGATTCGCAGCGTCAGCACGAGCGCCGCGACCTTCGTCGCGCCGGCCATGAAGGCGGTGACGGACGTGGGCGCGCCCTGATAGACGTCGGGCGTCCACATGTGGAACGGCGCGGCGGACACCTTGAAGGCGAGGCCCGCGAGGATCATCGCCATGCCGGTCACGAAGAGCGGGTCGTCGGCACCGGTCGCCTCGCGGATCGCGGAGAAGCCGAGCTCGCCGGTCGAGCCGTAGACGAGCGCGCAGCCGAACAGGAGCACGCCCGAGCCGAAGCTGCCGATGATCAGGTACTTCAGGCCTGCCTCGAGCGACTCTCGGCGGTGCGTGTCGAGCGCGCAGAGGACGTACAGCGCGATCGAGAACCACTCGAGCGCGAGGAACATCGTCATCAGGCTCGAGGCGGAGACGATGAAGACCATGCCCGCCCCCGAGGCTGCGAGGAGCGCGTAGTACTCGCCCACGTGGTCGCGGCGGCCATCGCCCCACGAGACGAGGACGACGGCGAGCCCGATCAGCGCCAGGACGATCGCCGCCAGCGCGCCGAGCTGGTCGCGCGTCATTCCCTCGGCGAGCAGGACGGTCGGGTCGGGGGAGCGGTCGAAGACGATCCCGGCGAACACAGCCGAGACGACGAAGCCGACGGCGGTGATCGCCACGGAGAAGGCACGCTCCGCCGCCCGCGGCACGATCACCGCGCCGAGCAGCGCGATCCCCGACGCGCCGAGCAGCGCGAGCGTCGGCGCGAGCGCGAGCCAGTCGACGTGCGGGGTGTCGATCACGGCGCCTGCTCCTGCCCTGCGATGAACGACGTCGGCTGGTCGAGCGGGAAGGAGCGCTCGGTGACGAGCGCCGGCCAGGCAGAGAGGACGGCGAGGATCGCGACGAGCGGCAGGACGAGCACGAGCTCTCCCCCGACGAGGTCTCCCGACTCGGGCGGCGCGCCCGCGCGCCGGTCGTGCAGGATCGCGGAGATGAGCCGCAGCGCGTACAGCGCGGCGAGCACGATCGCGGCCGCGCCGACGGCCGCGTAGCCCCAGCCGCGCTGGAAGACGCCCGCGAGGATCGCGAACTCGCCTGCGAAGTTCGTCGAGCCGGGCACGGCGAGCGTGAACATCCCGAGGATCAGGACGACGGTCGCGAGCGCGGGCCGGCCCTTGGCGAGCCCGCCGAGCCGCGCGAACTCGCCGCTTCCGAAGCGGGTCTCGATCATCCCGGCCAGGAGGAAGAAGCCCGCCGAGACGAGCCCGTGGTTGACGGAGTGCAGAATCGCGCCGTCGAGCCCGAGGTCGTTCACCGAGAAGATCCCGAGCATGATCAGGCCCATCTGCGCCATCGACGAGTACGCGACGACCCCGCGGATGTCGGGCTGGCGGAAGGCCAGCATCGAGCCGTAGACGAGCGTCGCCGCCGCGAGGACGAGCGCGAGCCCGCGGAGGTCGTCGACCGGCTCGGGGAAGTGCGGCAGCACGATCCAGACGAGCCCGAACACCGCCGCCTTCGAGACGACGCCGGAGAGGATCGCCGCGACCTCCGGCGTCGCCTCGGTGTACGAGAGCCGGAGCCAGCCGTGGAACGGGAGCAGCGGCGCCTTCACGAAGAACGCGGCGAGGAACCCGAGGAAGATCCAGTCGTTGGAGCTCGTGCCCAGCTCGTCGAGCTCGAAGGTGCCCTGCGTGATCCCGAACGCGATGATCGACGCGAGCATCAGCAGCGAGCCGACCATCGTGTAGAGGACGAAGGTGACGGTCGCCTTCACCCGCTGCGGGCCACCCCAGACGCCGACCAGCACGTAGATCGGGATCAGCATGGCCTCGAAGAAGACGTAGAAGAGGAGCAGGTCCTGGGAGGCGAACACCCCGACGAGCGAGCCGACGAGGAAGAGGAGGAGGCCGTAGTAGGCGCGGGGGCGGTCGCGGCCGACCCACATCGCGTAACCGATCGCGGCCGCGCCGACGACGATCGTCAGCCCGACCAGCCAGTACTGGAAGCCGTAGAGGCCGACCGAGTACGAGATCCCGAGGTCCGAGAACCACTCGCGGGACGCGGAGTACTGCTGCTCCTGGCTCGAGAAGTCGAAGTTGCGGGCACCGCCGGCCCAGAGGCCGACCTCGGCGAGCGCCGCGAGCAGCGCCAGGCCGGCGGTCGACTCGCTCGAGAGCGGCAACACCCACACGACGAGCGCGGCGACGAGGGGGACGACGATCAGGAGCGTCGTCAGCATCAGCGCACCACGAGGAAGACGAGGGTCAGGACGGAGACCGAGACGGCGAACGCGAGCGCGTACGTCCGGAGCAGGCCGCTCTGCGCCCGTCCGACGACGGCCGCCGCGTCGAGCGTCCCCTCGGCCACCTCGTCGAGCCCGCCCTGTACGACGGGCTGCTCGACCCGGTCGCGGAGCAGCACGGCGAGCCCCTGCGCGGGGCGGGTGAAGAGCGCGTCGTAGAGCTCGTCGAACCAGAGCCTGTGCTCGAGAGCGCGCCGCACCACGCCGTCGGCGACGAGCTCGCGGCCCGCCGCGAAGGCCCGCCACGCGAGGTACGAGCCGAGCAGCCCGAGCGTCACCGCGACGGCGCTCGTGGCCCACTCCTGGGTGGTGGAGGGCGCGACGAGCGGCTCGACGACCGGGTCGAGCCACTCCTCGAACGGCTCCCACACGCCGGGGATCGCGAGGAACCCGACGACGCAGGAGCCCGCCGCCAGCACGAGCGACGGCCATACCATCGACCGCGCCGCCTCGCCCTCGTGCTCCGCTGCGTGCTCCGCGTGGCTCGGCTCGCCGCGGAAGACGTAGAAGTACAGCCGGAACGCATACATGCCCGTGAGCACCGTCCCGATCAGGCCGCCGACGTAGAGCACCCACCCGAGCGCGCCGCCCTGCGCGAGCGCCGAGGCGAGGATCGCGTCCTTCGACCAGAAGCCTGCGAACGGCGGGATCGCGACGAGCGAGAGCGTCCCGATCAGGAACGCCACGTGCGTGACCGGCAGCTCCCGCCGCAGCCCGCCCATCTTCCGCACGTCCTGTTCCCCCGAGAGGTGGTGGATCACAATCCCGGCGGTGAGGAAGAGGAGCGCCTTGAAGAACGCGTGCGCGACGAGGTGGAACATCGCGAAGCCGTACGCGCCCACCCCGACGCCGAGGAACATGTAGCCGATCTGGCTCATCGTCGAATACGCGATCACCCGTTTGATGTCCCACTGGACGAGCGCGACGACGCCGGCGAGCAGCAGCGTCGCGAGCCCCAGCAGAGCGGCGAGGTGCTGGATGTCGGGGGCTGCCTCGAACACCGGGTGCGTGCGGCAGATGAGGTACACGCCGGCCGTCACCATCGTCGCGGCGTGGATCAGCGCGGAGACGGGGGTGGGGCCTTCCATCGCGTCCGGCAGCCACGTGTGGAGCGGGATCTGCGCCGACTTCGCGACTGCGCCGCCGAGCAGCCCGAGCGCGAGGAGGGTCACGGTCGTGTCGGAGAGAGCCCCGGACGATGCGGCGTCGAAGACGACGCCGTAGTCGAGGCTGCCGACCTTCGCGATCGCGAGGAAGAACGCGAGCGCCATGAGCGCGTCGCCGACCGCGTTCATGATGAACGCCTTCTTCGCGGCGGTGATCGCGGCGGGGCGGTGGTGGTCGAACCCGATCAGGAGGTACGACGCGAGCCCGACGAGCCCC